>JAHECT010000145.1 GCA_024641605.1 Micrococcales bacterium | reverse complement strand
CGGGGTCGCCCCCCGCCTTGGCAGCCGCCGCCGCGGCGAGGCGCTCGGACTTGAGCTCGGCCGCGCTCGCCTTCGCGGCGGTGGCCAGCGCGCGGCTGACCCGGGCGAGGGCGTCCTCGAAGACCTCGGCGCGGTCGCGGTTGCGGGTGTTCTGCTGACGCGCCTTGCCCCGCCCGCCGGAACCGGACACCTTCGCGCTGCCGGCACGTCGGTAGTTGGTGACGTACTTGGTCCGCGCGCGCCGGACGCGCGCGTGCAGGTCGAGCAGGTCGTCCTCGGAGAGCCCGGCCAACGCACCCGGCTCGGTCTCCTTGACGAGCAGCCACTCCTTCTCGGGAAGGGCGTTGAGGACGGCGCTGGCCATGTCTCACTTCCTCGTCTGGTCGTCTGATCGGTGGCTCCCGGGCACGGGGCGACTCCGTCCCGCAGGGACGAGCGTGCCCTACGTCGGACCGCGGCGCACCCACACCGCCCTCGCCGCTGCGCCTCTCCGCGGGCTGCGGCCCGGACGCCCCCGGCTGCGGGCACAATGTCGGCATGCAGGTGTCCGCCAAGACCGACTACGGGATGCGCGCACTGCTCGAGCTCGCGGCTGTCCACGCCGAGGACCCGACCAGGCTGGTGAAGGGCGAGGCGATCGCCCGGGCGCAGGACGTGCCGGTCAAGTTCCTCGAAGGGATCCTGCGCCAGCTGCGCCAGGCCGGCATCGTCGCGAGCCAGCGCGGGGCCGAGGGGGGCTACCGGCTCGCGCTCCCTCCCGCCGAGGTGACCATCGCCGACGTCACCCGCGCCCTCGACGGCCCGCTCGTCGGAGTCCGAGGCGAGCGGCCTGAGGACGTCGCCTACCCCGGCGTGTCCGAACACCTGCGCGACGTGTGGGTGGCCGTGCGCACGTCGTTGCGCAGCGTGCTCGAGCACATCACCCTCGCCGACGTCGCCGCGGGCGAGCTGCCGCACGAGTTCGACCCGCTGCTGGAGGCGCCCGGGGCCTGGACCCGGCGCTGATCGTGTAGGAAGGCCGCACACCCAGGACGAGGAGGCGGCCGTGCCCGCGACGGTGGAGGGGCTGCTCGCCCTGCTCGAGCTCGAACCGATCGACGACGACATCCACCGCGGCATCGCGCCCGAGACCACCCTCCAGCGCGTCTTCGGCGGGCAGGTGCTCGCGCAGGCGCTCGTCGCGGGCGGTCGCACCGTGGGCGGCTCGCGCGACCCGCACTCGCTCCACGGCTACTTCCTGCGCCCCGGCGACCCGGCGGTCCCGATCGTCTACGTCGTCGAGCGCACCAGGGACGGCCGGTCGTTCTCCACACGGCGGGTCATCGCCCGCCAGCACGGCCGGCCGATCTTCCACATGACGGCCTCGTTCCAGGTGGCCGAGGCGGGCCTCGAGCACCAGGACCCCATGCCCGAGGCCCCGCACCCCGAGGAGCTGCCCAGCCTGCGCGAGCGGATGGAGGACCGCCGGGACGGCGTCTCTCCGGAGGAGTGGTCCGCGCTCGACGTGCGCTACGCCGTGCCCCAGGAGGGCGGCCCCCAGGACCTTCAGGTGTGGCTGCGCACCGACGGCGCCATGCCCGACGACCCGCTGCTGCACGCCGCGACGCTCGCCTACGCCAGCGACCTCACCCTCCTGGCTGCCGCCGCCGTCCCCCACCGGCTGCGCATGGACGACCCGCGCCTGGTGACCGCGTCCATCGACCACGCGATGTGGTTCCACCGTCCGGTGCGGGTGGACTCGTGGCTGCTCCACGACCAGGAGTCGCCCTCGGCCTCGAGCGGGCGCGGGCTCGGCCGCGGCCGCGTCTTCTCCGCTGACGGTGCCCTCATCGCCACGACGGTCCAGGAGGGGTTGCTGCGGCTGCGCCGCACCGACGCCTGAGCCTGGTCAGTCCCCGACGTGCGGCGGCGGAGCGCCGGTCCGCCGCCGACCGAGGCGGACCACGCCGTACACGCCGACCACGGCCCACACCGCGTTGAGCAGCGCGGAGGGCCAGGCAGCGATGGACACCGCCCACACGAGGAGGGCTCCGGCACCGACCGCGTTGGCGGCCTGGTAGCGCAGCTGCTCGGCCCGCCACCGGCCGACGGTGAGCAACGCGTAGGCACCCAGGACGACGAGGGCGCCGGCCCAGCCGACGAGATCGACGAAGGTCACCCGGTCACGCTAGGGCAACCCGCCGCCACCGCCACGTCGTGATCGGTCGAAGCCCGGCGGCGGCGCCGCCCGCGGCGCGAGGATGGTCTCCGACGACGGCGGCCGCTGCCCGCCGCCGAGGAGGTGGTCACGGTGACGGCGTCGGTCCTGCGCGTCGATTCCGAGGTGGGCCCGCTCCGGCAGGTCGTGGTCCACCGCCCCGGGCTCGAGCTCACCCGGCTCACCCCCGCCAACGTCGACGAGCTGCTCTTCGACGACGTCATGTGGGCCCAGCGCGCACGCGAGGAGCACAGCGCCTTCGGCGGCGTCCTGCGGGACCGAGGGGTGCGGGTGCACCTCTTCGGCGAGCTGCTGGCCGAGGTCCTCGACACCGAGGCCGGACGCGACTTCGTGCTCTCACGCACGGTGAACGAGCACACGCTGGGTCCGCGGCTGGTCGCTCCTATCCGCGCCCTGTTCGACGCGATGCCGGGGGTCGAGCTCGCCGGTGCCCTCATCGGGGGGGTGCTGCGCTCCGACCTCGACCTGCCCGCGGGCTCGTCGCTGTTCTGGGACTCGCTGGCCCCGGCCGACTTCGCCCTCGCTCCCCTTCCGAACACGCTCTTCCAGCGGGACAACCTCTCGATCGCCCACAGCGGCGTGACCATCCATCCCATGGCGCGGGCGACGCGACGACGGGAGTCCGTGCACACGCGCGCGGTCCTGCACCACCACCCGCTGTTCACCGGGTCCGGCCTGCACACGTGCTCCGGCGACGACGACCTCGACCACCACCCCGCCGACGGCGCGGGCGGGGACGTGCTCGTCCTAGGAGGCGGCGCCATGCTCGTGGCGATGGGCCCGCGCACGAGCCCTCAGGGCGTCGACCAGCTCGTGCGCGGCTGGTTCGCCGCACCGGGGACCGAGATCCGCACCGTCGTCGTCGTCCGGCTGCCCGACACCCCCGGTGTCGTGCACCTGGACACGGTGCTGACGATGCTCGACGTGGCGACCTTCTCCGTGTCGGCCCGGCTCCCCGCCGACGTGCGGTCCTGGACGCTGACGCCCCGCGGTGGCGGCGGTGACTACCGGATCGCCGAGAACGCGACGCTGACCGCGGCGCTCACCGCAGCCATCGGCACGCCCATCCGCGTGCTCACGCCGACCCTGGACGAGCTCGAATCGGCGCGCGAGCAGTGGGACGACGGCAACAACTACCTCGCCGTCGCGCCCGGCGTGGTCATCGGCTACGACCGCAACACCGCCACGAACACCTACCTCCGCCGTCAGGGCATCGAGGTGATCACCGTCGCCGGCTCCGAGCTCGGACGCGGCCACGGCGGTCCGCGCAGCCTGACCTGCCCCATCGACCGCGGCTGACGCCCTCGCGCACAGGCCTTCCGGCATCGCGGATCCGGGAGGAGGTATGGCCGGGCCGTGGCAGGCTGACCGACGTCCGCCCCGCACGTGAGGAGCGCCGTGACCGACCTACCCGCCCGGACCCGAGTCGTCGTCGTCGGCGGGGGGATCGTGGGCTGCAGCATCGCCTACCACCTCGCCCGCAGGGGCGTCAGCGACGTCGTGCTGCTCGAGCGCGACGAGCTCACCAGCGGGACGACCTGGCATGCGGCCGGGCTCGTCGGCCAGCTGCGGGCCACGCACAACCTCACCCGGCTCGCGAAGTACACGACGGAGCTGTTCGCCACGCTGGAGGCGGAGACCGGCCAGTCGACCGGGTTCCAGACCCGGGGTTCGGTGGCCGTGGCCACGACCGCCGAGCGTTTCGAGGAGCTGCGGCGCGGCGCGTCCATGGCCCGCGTGTTCGGCCTGCCGGTCGAGGTGATCGACGCTGGGGACGTCGCGCGGATGGTCCCGCTCGCCCGAACGGACGACCTGGTCGGCGGGGTCCACCTGCCGGGTGACGGGGTGACCAACCCGGTCGACACCACGCGGGCCTTCGCCAAGGGCGCTCGCGACCGCGGCGTCCTCATCGTCGAGCACACGCCGGTGACCCGGGTCCTGGTCGAGGGGGGGCGCGCGGTCGGAGTCGAGTACCTGCGCGACGAGGAGCCCCGCGAGCTGCGCGCCGACGTCGTCGTCAACGCCGCGGGCATGTGGGCGCGCGAGCTCGGCGCCACAGCCGGTGCCACCGTGCCGCTCCACGCGGCGGAGCACTTCTACATCGTCACCGAACCGGTCGAGGGTCTCTCGCCGACCATGCCGGTCCTGCGCGACCAGGATGCGCGAGCCTACGTGAAGGCCGAGGCGGGCAAGCTGCTCGTCGGCTGGTTCGAGCCGGTGGCCAAGCCGTGGGGCGCGCCGACCCGCTCGGGCAGCGGGATCCCCGCGGACTTCAGCTTCGGCACGTTGCCCGCCGACCTCGACCACATCGCGCCGCTGCTCGAGGCTGCTGCGCACCGGGTGCCGCTGCTCGAGGACGTGGGCATCCAGCTGTTCTTCAACGGGCCCGAGTCGTTCACCCCCGACGACCGCTACCTGCTGGGCGAGACGCCGGAGGTGGCCGGGCTCTTCGTGGCGTGCGGGTTCAACTCGATCGGCATCCAGTCCTCGGGCGGTGCGGGCAAGGTGCTCGCCGACTGGATCGTCGACGGTCGCCCGCCCATGGACCTGTGGGACGTGGACGTCCGGCGGATGATGCCGTTCCAGAGCAACGCCACCTACCTGCGCGACCGCACGGTCGAGACGCTCGGGCTCCTCTACGACATGCACTGGCCGTTCCGCCAACCGGCGACGGCGCGCGGCGCGCGCCGCTCACCACTGCACGACCGGCTGGCAGCGCGTGGCGCCTGCTTCGGCGAGACGGCCGGGTGGGAGCGGGCCAACTGGTTCGCGCCGGAGGGCGTCGAACCGGTCTACGAGTACAGCTACGGCCGGCAGAACTGGTTCGAGCACTCGGCCGCGGAGCACCAGGCGGTGCGCGAGGGGGTCGGCCTGTTCGACCAGTCCTCGTTCGCGAAGTACGTCGTCCAGGGGGTCGATGCCGAGCGGGTGCTCGGCCGGGTCTGCGCGGGCGACGTGGCCGTGCCGGTGGGGAGGATCGTCTACACCCAGTGGCTCAACGACGACGGCGGCATCGAGGCGGACCTCACCGTCACCCGGCTCGCAGAGGACCGGTACCTCGTCGTGACGGCCGCCGCCACGCAGGTGCGCGACCTCGCCTGGCTGCGCCGTCACATCCCCGCCGGGACCCGCTGCGCGGTGGAGGACGTGACCTCGGCGTACGCCGTCCTCGGCGTGATGGGGCCTCGCTCCCGCGAGCTCCTCGAGCAGGTGACCCTGGCGGACCTCGGCAACGACGCGTTCCCCTTCGGCAGCTCGCGCGAGATCGACCTCGGCTACGCGCGGCTGCGGGCGAGCCGGATCACCTACGTCGGCGAGCTGGGGTGGGAGCTCTACGTGCCGACCGAGTTCGCGACGGGCGTCTTCGACGTGCTCGCCGCTGCCGGCGAGGACGTCGGCGCACGCCTGTGCGGGTACCACGCGCTCAACTCGCTCCGGATGGAGAAGGGCTACCGGCACTGGGGGCACGACATCACGCCCGACGACACCCCGCTCGAGGCCGGGCTGGGGTTCGCGGTGGC
>JAHECT010000023.1 GCA_024641605.1 Micrococcales bacterium | reverse complement strand
CTGCGGGCGAGCTCCCGGCCGGAGGAACGCCACCACGTCGTCGGCCCCGAGCCGGAGCCACTCCATCTCCCCGTCCCCGAGGACGGGGCTCTCCCGGCGGACGCGCAGCGCGCGCCGCACGAGGTGGTAGGTCGAGTCCTGATCGGCCCTCTGCGCCGCCACCGTGAACCCCGCCCAGCCGGCCGGCATCGGCAGGTGGGGGGTCCCGGTGGTGAAGCCGTACGGCGGGGTATCGCCCTCCCAGGGGATCGGGACCCGGCACCCGTCCCGGCCCACGGCGGCTCCGCCGGTCCGGGCGAACACGGGGTCCTGCCGGTCCTCGTCGGGGATGTCGAGGACCTCGGCAAGTCCGAGCTCCTCGCCCTGGTAGAGGTAGGCCGATCCGGGCAGGGCGAGCGAGACGAGCAGGAGGGCCAGCGCACGACGACGTCCCTCGTCGAGGTCGAGCTCCGGGGCGGCCGCAGCGGGATCCTGGCCCGCGAGCGGGGGAGCGAAGCGCGTCACCGGCCGCCAGACGTCGTGGTTGCTGAGCACCCAGGTGCAGGGGGCGCCCACCGCGGCCGAGCTCAGCAGCGACAGCCCGATCACCTCGCGGATCCGCTCGGCGCCCCACCACGTCTTGAGCCAGTGGAAGTTGAACGTCGTGTGCAGCTCGTCCGGTCGCGTGTAGTCGGCCTGGGCCTCGGGCGTCCCGACCCAGGCCTCCCCGACGAACGCCCGGTCGGGGGAGTAGGAGTCCGAGACGCGCCGCCACTCCCGCCAGATCTCGTGGACTCCCGGCTGGTCCCAGTGCGGCGAGTCGTGGACCGCCCCCGCCAGCACCTGGCTGAACGAGTCCTCGTTGCCGGCGTCGGGGTAGCCGGGGGCCTTCACGAGGCCGTGGGCGACGTCGATGCGGAACCCGTCCACGCCCAGGTCGAACCAGAACCGCAAGGTCGCCTCGAAGTCCGCGTGCACCTCGGGGTTGTCCCAGTCGAGGTCCGGCTGGGAGGCGTCGAAGAGGTGGAGGTACCACCAGCCCTCGTGACCCTCGATCGGGGACCATGCCGGCCCGCCGAAGGCGGACGCCCAGTCGTTGGGCGGGAGCTCGCCGTGCTCGCCCTGACCGCGCACGACGTGGAAGCGCGCCCACTCGGGCGACCCCGGTGCGGTGCGCAGCGCGGCCTGGAACCACGGGTGGTCCCAGGAGAAGTGGTTGGGCACCACGTCGACGAAGATGCGCAGGCCCTGCGCGTGGCAGTCCTCGACCAGGCCGCGCATGTCCTCGACGGTGCCCAGGCGCGGATCGACGCCGCGCGGGTCGGCGACGTCGTACCCGCCGTCGAGCAGGGGCGAGGGGTAGAACGGGGAGAGCCAGACCGCGTCGACCCCGAGGTCCACGAGGTGGTCGAGACGGGCGCGGATCCCCGCGATGTCCCCGAGCCCGTCGCCCCGGGAGTCGGCGAACGAGCGAGGGTAGATCTGGTAGACGACGGCGTCGCGCCACCAGGGACGCTCACCGCGCGGGGGCAGTCCCGCATTGCCCTCCCGAGCCGGGATCTCCGCCGTGCTCACCGCGGGTTCTCGTGCATGAGCAGGCCGCTGGTGCCCTCGTCGGTCGCGGTGTTGGTCATCGCGAACGCCGCCCCCACGAGGTAGTGCCACAGCTCCTGCTCCCGAGCGGGGTCGAGGTCGTGCTCGGCCATCGCGTGGTCGAGCGCACGCCGCATGGAGTCGAGCCAACGTTCGCGGGCGGCGTCGTCGATGCGGTAGGGGGCGTGCCGCATGCGCAGGCGGGGGTGGCCGCGCAGCTCGGAGTAGGTCCCCGGACCGCCCCAGTACTGCTCCAGGAACAGGCGCAGGCGCTCCTCGGCCGGCCCCAGGTCGTCCTCGGGGTACATCCGGCGCAGGACCTCGTCCGCCGCCACGCCCTCGTAGAAGCGGTGCACGAGGGTGGCGAAGAAGGGGGCTCCGCCCATCTCCTGGTACGGCGTGACCGGGGCGTCGCTCATGTCCACATTCTGCCTGCCGGTCAGGCGGAGGGCGTCAGCGACTCGGGGTCGTCGAGCTCGCCCCGCTCGAGCGCCTCCGCGCGCCGCTTGATGTTGCGCAGCATGGAGCCGAACACGATGCCGTGGAAGGGCGCGACGGAGAACCAGTACGCGTGGCCGCCGGCCCCCTTGGGGTGGAAGATCGCGCGCTGCGTGTAGGTCACCACCCGTCGTCCGCGGTCGTCGGTCTCCTGCCTGATGCCGAGCTCCAGCCACGCGAGCCCGGGGACGCGGAACTCCGCCCGCAGCCGCAGGAGCCGTTCGGGGATGCGCTCCTCGACCCGCCAGAAGTCCAACGGGTCGCCCACGCGCAAGCGTTCCGGGTCCCGCCGGCCCCGGGCGAGCCCGACGCCGCCCGAGAAGCGGTCCATCCAGCCGCGCACCTCCCACGCCAGGGGCCACGAGTAGTAGCCGTTGTCGCCGCCGAGCCCCTCGATGACCTTCCACAGCGCGGCGGGCGAGGCGTCGACCACGGTCTCGCGGTCGTCGCTGAACAGCGCTCCGCCGGACCAGTCCGGGTCGCTGGGCAGCGGGTCGCTGGGCGCCCCGGGCACGCTCGAGCTCGACCAGGCGGTGCGGACCTCGTCCTGGCGGATCTTGGTCAGCGCCAGCTCCACCGAGCGCTCGTAGGGGACCAGGCCCGCCGGCGGGTCGGGGATCCAGTCGGCGATGTCGTGCTCCTCGCAGACCGAGGGAACCGTGAGGCCGTCGACCAGGGGCAGGGCGATCGAGCGCGGAACGGGGGTGACCAGTCCGACCCAGCGGCTGGACAGGCGGGGCGTCAGGACCGGGACGGCCACGACCACCCGACGGGGCAGCCCCGCGACCCGGGCGTAGCCGTCGATCATGCCCTGGTACGTGGTGACGGTCGGTCCGCCGATGTCGAAGGAGCGGTTGAGCTCGGGCGGGAGGTCGGCGCAGCGCACCAGGTAGTACAGGACGTCGCGCACGGCGATGGGCTGCGTGGGCGTCCGCAGCCACCGCGGCGTGACCATGGCCGGTAGCCGCTCGGTGAGGTAGCGGATGATCTCGAAACTGACCGACCCGCTGCCGATGATCACGGCGGCGCGCAGCTCGATGGTGGGCACCCCGGAGAGCAGCAGCGTCTCGCCGACCTCCGCACGGCTGCGGAAGTGCTCGCTGAGCGGTGCGGCGGGGTCGTGCGGGCGCAGCGCGCCCAGGTACACGATCCGGCCGATGCCGCAGTCTCGGGCGGTCGCCCCGAACAGCCGCGCCATGCGGCGCTCGGTCTCCTCGAAGTCGTGGCCCATCAGCAGGGAGTGCAGGAGGTAGTACGCGACGTCGATTCCGGTCAGGGCGCGGCGGACGGCGTCCGGATCGGTCGCGTCCCCCGGCACAACCTCGACCCGGTCGATCCAGGTCCGATCCACGAGGCGCTCGGGGTGACGGGCGAGCACCCGGACCTCGTGGCCCGCCGCGAGCAGCTCGGGCACGAGGCGGCCGCCGATGTAGCCGGTCGCACCGGTGACGAGGCAGCGCATCGCCCCATGGTGTCGCGCCGCCGCCCAGCTGGCGACCCGAGATGTCACCCTGCAGCGGCGAATACGCCGGGCTCACGTGACATCTCGCGGGGCGGCTGCCCGGCGCGCCGGCGGGCTCAGGCCGGGGGAGCGGAGGGAGGGGCCGAGCCTGGCATGCCCGGGACGACGGAGCGGGCCAGCACGGGGACCTTCACGCCTGCGGCGTCGAAGGCCGCCTTGAGCTCCTCGCGCACGGCTCGTGCCGCCGACATCTGCTGGTCCGGGGCCGCCTTCGCGAACACGCGGATGAAGACCGCGTCGCCGGTGACGCTCTCGACCCCGCCGTACCCCGGAGGGGCGTAGAGCATGGCGTCGTAGCGGGAGTCGGCGGCCATCCGCTCGCCGACGTCCTCGATGATGCGCCGGACCCGCTCGAGGTCCTCGTTGTACGCCACGGGGACGTCGACGATCGCCATGGTCCAGCCCTGCGAACGGTTGCCCACGCGGAGGATCTCGCCGTTGCGCACGTACCAGACGACGCCGGACAGGTCGCGCAGACGCGTGACGCGCAGCGTGACCTCCTCGATCGTCCCCGTCGCGGCGCCGAGGTCGACGAAGTCGCCGGGGCCGTACTGGTCCTCGATCACGAGGAAGATCCCGGAGAGGAAGTCCTTGACCAGCGTCTGCGCGCCGAAGCCGAGAGCCACACCCACCACACCCGCGCTCGCCATGAGCGGCGCGATGTTGATGCCCATCTCGGTGAGCGCGATGAGGATGGCGACGCCGAACACCGTGAACGCCATGATGCTGCGCAGCAGCTGGCCGAGCGCCTTGGCGCGCTGCTCGCGACGCTGCGTCATGAGCACCTCGGACAGCTCCGCGGTGTGCTCGGCGTTGCGGATGCTCATGGGCCGGTCCTTGGCCGCCCTGCGGACCGCGTTGGTCGTGACCCGGCTGATGATGCGGCCGAGGACGAACCAGATGATCGCGGCCACCCCGAAGGTGATCGCGATGGGCAGTCCGTAGTCGATGAACCAGCGGAGCACCGCCTCGACGACGGGCTGCCTGTCGGCGGAACCGCCCTGCTGCGCGAGCGTCATGACGTCGATGCTGCCACGTCCCGGCTCGCGACCACCTCGAGGCCGGTCCAGCGTGCCGTGAACGCGAGCATGTCGGCGCTCTCGTCGACGCTGCGCGACACCGACCGGGCGCCGTGCCCCACGTCGCCCTCGCTCCTGAGCAGGATGGGGCGATCGCTCGACGTCGCGGCCTGGAGGGCCGCGCACAACTTGCGGCCGTGCATCGGGTCGGTCCGGGTGTCGTTGTCGAAGACCATGAACAGGGTCGCCGGGTAGTCCGCCCCCTCCGTCACGTTGTGGTACGGCGAGTACGCGAGCAGCCAGTCGAGCTGCTCAGGGACCTCCGGGTCGCCGTACTCGACCGTCCACGACGCCCCGAGCTCGCTGGTCACGTACCGGACCATGTCGAGCAGGGGTGCGGCGCACACGACGGTGCCGTAGAGGTCGGGGCGCTGCGTGAGCGCGGCACCGACGAGGAGCCCACCGTTGGACCCTCCGTTGATGGCCAGCTGCTCGCGCGTGGTCCAGCCCTCGCTCTGGAGCCACTCCGCCGCCGCGTGGAAGTCGTCGAAGACGTTCTGCTTGGCGCCGAGCATCCCGTCCCGGTGCCACTCCTCGCCCTCCTCGCCGCCTCCGCGCAACCCGGCGACGGCGTACACCCCGCCGGCCTCGACCCAGCTCAGGATCGACGCGGAGTAGCCCGGCTGCAGCGGCACGCCGAAGCCGCCGTAGCCGTAGAGGATCGTCGGGCGGGGACGGTCGGGCCCGTCGGTCGGCGACAGGACGAACATCCGGACCTCGGTGCCGTCCTTGCTGCGGTAGGTCACCTGACGGGTGAACACCTGCGGCACCTCGACGGTGCCGGGCGGCGAGGCGTAGAGCTCGACAGCGCCGGTGCGGGCGTCGTAGGTGTAGACGTGCGGGAGCGTCGTGTGGTCGGTGTAGACGAACCAGGCGACCGGACCCCCGTCGGGCTGCTCGACGAGCCCGCCGAGCGTGCCCACGCCGGGAACGGGCACCGAGCCCAGCCGCTCGCCCGTGGCGAGGTCGTGCAGGGTGAGCTCGCCGACGGCGTGACGGGTCCAGGCGACGAGGAGGACCGGACGCTCGAGTGAGTCCCCGTCGAGGATCGCGACGTCCTCGAGGACCGCTTCGGGGTCCTCCGGCACGAGGTCGACCCAGTGCTCGGCCGTCGGCGTCGTGGGGTCGGTGACCGCGAGGCGTCCGCGGGGGGCCTCCCGGTCGGTCGCGACGTAGGCCCGCCCGTCGCGGCCGAGGTGCAGCGAGGTCTGCGCGTCGACGCCGACCTGGACTGCGACGAGCTCGGGAGCGTCGGCGGGGGAGGTGGTGAGGTCGGCCAGCCAGAGGTCGTTGCGCGGCTCGGTCCCCTCCTGCGAGGAGATCTGCAGCCAGCGTCCGTCCCGGGACACGCTCGCCCCGAAGTAGCTGGTGATGGGGTGGCCTTCGCCGAAGATCTCCACGTCGTCGGCGGGGTCGGTGCCCACGGTGTGCAGGTAGACCCGGCGGTGGAACTGCGCCTCGTCGGCGGGGACGAGCGAGGGGTCGAGCCGGCGCACGTAGTAGTACGCCGCTCCGCCGGGGATCCACGCGACGGGGGAGTAGCGCGCCCGGTCGATGGGGCCGTCCACGGTCTCGCCGGTCGCCACGTCCATGACCCGGAGCACCGACTCCTCGGTGCCCCCCTCGGAGAGCTGGTAGGCCAGCAGGTCGCCCTCCTTGCTGGGCTGCCACGAGTCGAGCGTGGTGAGTCCCGAGGGGTCGAGCGCCATGGGGTCGAGGAGCACGCGCTCGCTGCCGTCGGGGTCGATCGTGAGCAGGACGGCGAACTGCTGGTCGCCGCGACGCCGGCTGAAGAAGGTGCGCCCGCCGCGCACGTACGGCGGTGAGACCACGCCGGCGGAGAGCAGCTCGGCGATCCGGGCGGCGAAGTGCTCCCGGGCGTCCCACTGCACCCGGTCCTCGGCCAGGAGGGCCGCCTGCGCGACCGACCACTCGTCCCGCCAGGTCGACCACTCCGGCGGCTGAGTGTCGGCATGGGCCGTCTCGAGCCAGCGGTAGGGGTCGGGGACGGCACGTCCATGCCGGTCGTCGACGAGGGCAAGGCGCGGGGCGTCGGGGTAGGTCGGCACGACGGACACCCTAGGTCGAGGCGTGCTGCCAGGGGGGCTCGCCATCCGGGCAGCGGGTCGCGTCCCGGTGGGGCAGGCTCTCGGTCATGACCGAGCTGCATGACCTGACGGCGCTGGAGCAGGCCGGGGCGATCCGGCGGCGCGAGGTCTCCAGCCTCGAGCTGACCGAGCACTACCTGGCCCGCACGGACCGGCTGGACCGGACGGTGGGCGCGTTCGTCACGCGGACCGATGAACTCGCGCGCGAGCAGGCGCGCGCCGCCGACGCCCGCATCGGGGCCGCCGATCCCGATGAGCCCCTGGGGGCGCTGTTCGGCACCGTCGTGCCGGCGAAGGACCTCGTGTTCGTGGCCGGTGTCCGGTGCCGGCTGGGATCGCTCGCGTACGACCTCGTGCCCCTCGGCGACGACCACGTCGTGACCCGGATGCGCCAGGGCGGCTTGGTCATCAGCGGGAAGACCGCGACGCCCGAGTTCGGGCTGCCCTGCTACACGGAGCCCGACCCCGAGCTCGGGCCTCCGGCGCGCACGCCGTGGGACCTGACGCGCTCGGCCGGGGGCTCCAGCGGCGGTGCCGCGGCCGCGGTCGCGGCGGGTCTGGCGAGCGCGGCGCACGGCTCCGACGGAGGCGGGTCGATCCGCATCCCGGCGAGCGTGACCGGGCTGGTGGGGATCAAGCCCTCCCGCGGGCGCATCAGCAACGGCCCGTTGCGGGACCCGGTGGGCGAGCTCCCGCACCAGGGCGTGCTCGCGCGCACCGTCACCGACGCCGCCGCGCTCCTCGACGTCCTGTCCGGGCCCTTCCCGGACGATCCGTTCCCCGCCCTCCCGACCGCCTCGGGGGAGTCGTTCCTGGCCGCGGCGTCCCGCGACCCCGGGCGGCTGCGCATCGGTCGATACCGGACCCCGGTGGTCGCGGAGACCGAGCTGCAGCCGGCGGTGGTGGCGGCCTACGAGGACGCCTCGGCGCTGCTCGAGTCGCTCGGTCACGAGGTGGTCGAGGCGCCGCCGCCGTTCACCCCGGCGCAGATCCCCGCCTTCGAGGCGGTGTGGTCGGTGCTCGCGCTGCTCACGCCGGTGGCCCCCGACGACGAGGAGCGGCTGGCGCCCCTGACGCGCTGGCTGCGTGAGCGGGGACGGGCCGTCAGCGGCATCGAGCTCGCGGGGGCCGTCTCCCTGATGCGGATCGTCTCCCGCGCCGCGATCGCCGCGTCGGCCGCCTACGACGTCGTCCTCACGCCCACACTGGCCGAGCTGCCGGCGCTCGTGGGGGCCCAGCGCGACGACGCCGACCCGGCGGCCGACTTCGAGGCGCAGAAGCGCTTCACCCCCTTCACCAGCCCCTACAACATGACCGGCCAGCCCGCCGTGAGCGTGCCGCTGTCCTGGCCGGAGGTCGACGGGGTGACCCTGCCCGTGGGGGTGCAGATCGTGGGTCGCCCGTACGACGAGGCCACGGTGCTGGCCCTGGCCGGCCAGCTCGAGCGGGCCGCCCCCTGGGCCGCGCGCAGGCCGCCGGTCTGGTGACGAGGCGGCGGCCGTCGCCCGCCGCCACGTCATGAAATCGGTTGCACGAGTCGGCGCGACCCGGTGGCCCGGGTGGGGGGCGACCCCCCAAGATGGGGGACGTGGACCCCCGTCTCGTCGCCCTCGCCGACGCCTACGGCGTCGCCACCGAGTTCTACACCCAGGCCGGAGACCACCAGGTGGTGGCCGAGGAGACCGTGGTGGCAGTCCTCGACGCTCTGGGGGTCGACGCCTCCACCCCGGCCTCGGTCGAGGACGCGCTCGAGACCCGCCGGCTGCGCGACTGGCGGCGGACCCTCCCGCCGGTCTTCGTGGCGCGCGAGGGGGATGCCGCGCGGTGCTGGGTCCATCTCCCGCACGGGGACTCGGCCCACCTGTGGGTCGAGCTCGAGGACGGGACCAGACGCAGGGGCGTGTCCCAGGTCGAGCACTGGGTGGAGCCCGTGGAGGTGGATGGCGCGCTCGTCGGCGAGGCCGCCTTCGCCCTCCCGCCGGACCTGCCGACCGGCTGGCACACGCTGCACGCCGAGCTGCGCTCCGCCGAGGGCGCCACGACCCGTGCGCAGACCGTCCTCGTCGTCACACCGCGTCGGCTGAGCCTGCCGGCCGGGCTGGAGAGCCGTCACGGGTGGGGTTTCGCGGTCCAGATCTACTCGGTCCGCTCGCGCCGGTCCTGGGGTCTCGGCGACGCCGTCGACCTCGCCGACCTGGCCGCCTGGAGCGGGCACGACCTCGGGGCGGACTTCCTCCTCGTCAACCCGATGCACGCGGCCTCGCCCGTGCCCCCGATGGCGCCCTCGCCCTACCTCCCCGTCACCCGGCGCTTCGCCAACCCCCTCTACCTGCGGGTGGAGTCCATCCCGGAGTACGCCTACCTCTCCGACGCCGTCCGCGGCCACGTCGCCGCCCTGGCCGCCACCGTCCAGGTGGCCAACACGAGCGCAGCGCTGCTCGATCGCGACCCCGTGTGGGCCGCCAAGCGCACTGCGCTCGAGGTCGTCCACGACGTCGAGCTCACCCCCGGCCGGCAGGCGACCTATCGCGCCTACTCCGAGCGCGAGGGTCAGGGGCTCGAGGACTTCGCCCTGTGGTGCGCGCTCGGCGACGCGCACGGCGACCCGGGCGACTGGCCCGAGGAGCTCGCCGACCCCCACGGCGCCGCGGCGCAGGCGGCGCGGGCCGAGCTGGCCGACCGGGTCGAGTTCCACCGCTGGTGCCAGTGGGTGCTCGACGAGCAGCTCGCCGCGGCGCAGCAGGCGGCCCGGGAGTCCGGCATGGGGATCGGGGTCATGCACGACCTCGCCGTCGGGGTGCACCCCGAGGGCGCCGACGCCTGGGCCTTGCGCGACGTCCTCGCGGCCGACGTCTCGGTCGGCGCGCCTCCGGACATGTACAACCAGATGGGCCAGGACTGGTCCCAGCCGCCGTGGCGCCCCGAAGCGCTGGCGGAGGCGGCCTTCCTGCCCTACCGCGACATGCTGCGCACCGTCCTGCGGCACGCGGGCGGCATCCGGGTCGACCACGTCCTCGGCCTGTTCCGGCTGTGGTGGATCCCGCGCGGCATGCCCGCCGACCAGGGCACCTACGTCCGCTACGACCACGACGCGCTCGTGGGGATCCTCGCGCTGGAGGCGCAGCGCGCCGGCGCGGTGGTGGTCGGCGAGGACCTCGGCACCGTCGAGTCCTGGGTCCAGGACGCGCTGCGCGACCGCGGCATCCTGGGCACCTCGATCCTGTGGTTCGAGGCCGGCGCAGACGGGGCGCCCCTGCCTCCGGCCCAGTGGCGCGGGCTCACCCTGGCCAGCGTGACCACGCACGACCTGCCGCCCACGGCGGGGTTCCTCGACGCCGAGCACGTCCGGCTCAGGCACGAGCTGGGGCTGCTCGCGACGACGTACGAGGACGAGCTCGCCGCGCACGACCAGGACATGGCCTCGTGGCGTCGGGCGCTCGAGCAGGAGGGACTCCTGGAGCCCGGCGCCGACACCGAGCAGGTGATCGTGGCGCTCCACCGCTACGTCGCGCGGACACCCTCGCGCCTGCGCGCGGTCTCGCTGGCCGATGCGGTGGGCGATCGGCGGGCCCAGAACCAGCCGGGGACCGATCAGGAGTACCCCAACTGGCGGGTCCCGCTGACCGACGGCGACGGCCGGGCCGTCCTGCTCGAGGACCTGCCGTCGGTGGACCTGCTGTCTCGGCTCGTCGCCGCGATCACGGCATGACCGACGCCGCACCCGCCCCCGCGGCCCGACCGTAGGATCCTCCCCATGAGCGCACCCCCCGCCTTGCGCGTCCTCGCCGTGCTGGCCGCCGCGACCGTGCCGTTCCTGGCCGCCGGCCCGGCGGCCGCGTCGACGGGCACCACCGCACCCGAGACCATGTCCGTGGGCGAGGCCGTGCTCGTGTTCGCGGGCATCCCGCTCGCGCTCGCGGGCCTCATCTGGCTGCTCGTCGCCGCGCCCGGGTGGACCCGCGGCGGACGGGCCGACGCGACCAGCGGCTGGACCGGCGACCCCCTCATGCTCGGCGGGGAGCGCGCACCCGAGCCGCAGGCGCTCACGGCCGGCGATGACGACGTGCGGACGGGAGGCACCGGTGCGACCTGGTGACGGGTTCACCCCCGACCAGCGTCTCGAGCTCGACCGAGCCCGGAGCGCGGCGGCGGAGGCGACCGGCCTCGACGTCGTGCTCTACGTCGGTGAGCTGGCCGGGGGCCGCCCGGGAGCCGAGCGCATGCTGGCCGAGCGCGGCGGTCGGGACTCCGTGCTCGTCGCTGTGGACCCCGCGGCGCGGCGTCTCGAGATCGTCACCGGCGAGCACGCGGCGGGTCGTTTGACGGACCGCGCGTGCGGCTTCGTCGCGCTGGCGATGACGAGCTCGTTCGCCGCGGGCGACCTCGTCGGCGGCATCCGCGACGGCCTCCAGGTCCTCTCCGACCAGGCCGCCCGCAGCGAGACGCGCCACCTCGACACGCTCTGACCGGCGCGCGTCCGGCTCCGGTCAGCCCGCGGCGTCGCGCGCCTGGCAGCGGAGAGACCGCACGATCCCGTCGCGTCCCTCCTTGACGAGCCGGCGCGCGCCCGGCGGCACGTCGTCCCGGGCGAGGAACGCGTCGGTGAGTGCGAGCGTCTCCTCCTCCACGATCTGCGCGGGGTAGAAGCCCACGGTGATCGACTGTGCCGTCTCGTTGGTGCGGGTGCCCCACACGGCCGGCAGGGCGTCGAAGTAGCGCGGCAGGAAGGCACGGTGCAGGTCGCGCTGGTCCGAGGCCACGAAGCCGCCGATCGTCGCGTTGAGCAGGGCGTTGGGCAGCTCGTCGGAGTCCACGACGGCCGCCCAGGCAGTCTCCTTGGCAGCCATCGTGGGGATGGCGGCGCGTGCGACCGTGGCATGACGGCGGCCCGCCGCGGTGTCGTCTGTCGCGAGCTCGGCCTCGATCTCCGCCGGGTCGGCCGCGCCCGCCGCGACGAGCTTCTGCAGCAGGGCCCAGCGCAGGTCGGTGTCGACCACGAGCCCGTCGGGCGCAGCACCGGTCAGCCAGGCGCGGACGGTCGCGAGCTGCTCCTCCCCACGAGCCGCGGCGGCGAACGCACGGGCGAAGGCGAGCTGGTGGTCAGAGCCGGCCGGCGAGGCGGCCATCAGGCGCAGCGCGAGGTCGGCGAGACCGGCGCGGTAGCCGGCGTAGTGGGCGGGCGCGGAGAACTGCTCGACGGCCGCCCGGGTCTGGCTGAGGACCGTCTGGACCACGCCGATGTCCGACTCGGCCTCGAGCCCGGACTCCACGAGGCTCAGCCAGTCGCCGACGGGCATCTCCGCGTCGCGGAGCATGTCCCAGGCGGCGGCCCAGACCAGGCCCCGCGCCAGCGGGTCGGGCATCGTCCCGAGGGCCACCACCGCGGTGGCCAGCGAGCGCTCGTCGAGCCGGATCTTGGCGAACGTGAGGTCGTCGTCGTTGAGGAGCAGCAGGTCCGCGACGGGCGTCCCTGCGAGCTGCGCCACCTCGGTCCGCTCGCCGACGACGTCGACGTCGACGGTGCTCACCCGCTCGAGGCCGTTCGGGCCGTGGGCGTAGCGGCCCACGAGGATGTGGTGCGGCCGCAGCACGGGCTCGAGACCGGGGGGCGAGCTCGGCGGCTCCTGGACGACGGTGACGCGGCGGTAGGTGCCGTCGGGGGCGACCTCCACCTCCGGTCGCAGCAGGTTGACCCCGGCGGTCTCGAGCCACGCCCGCGACCACGCTCCGAGGTCGCGTCCGCTGGCCGCCTCGAGCTCGACGAGCAGATCGGCGAGCCGGGTGTTTCCCCAGGCGTGCCGGGCGAAGTAGGTGCGCAGCCCCTCCAAGAACTCCTTCTCGCCGACCCAGGCGACCAGCTGGCGCAGCGCCGAGGCGCCCTTGGCGTACGTGATGCCGTCGAAGTTCACCTCGACGGCCTCGAGGTCGACCATGTCGGCCGCGATCGGGTGGGTGGAGGACAGCTGGGTCTGCTTGTAGGCCCAGCCCTTGCGCTGGACCAGGAAGGTCGTCCAGGCGTCGCGGTAGCGGGTGGCGGCCACGTTGGCGTAGTGGGAGGCCCACTCGGCGAAGGACTCGTTGAGCCAGAGGTCGTCCCACCAGGTCATCGTCACGAGGTCGCCGAACCACATGTGGGCGAGCTCGTGGAGCACCGTGTTCGCCCGTTGCTCGTAGGCGGCGTCGGTGACGCGCGACCGGAAGACGTACTCCTCGGCGATCGTCACGCAGGCGGCGTTCTCCATCGCCCCGGCGTTGAACTCGGGCACGAACAGCTGGTCGTACTTGCCGAACGGGTACGGGGTCGCGAACACGCGCTCGAAGACCTCGAAGCCCTGCTTGGTGACGGTGAGCACCTCGTCGGCGTCGAGGTGTCGGGCGAGGCTGGAACGGCAGAACACGCCGAGCGGGTACGTGCCGTGCGGACCGGCGTACTCGTCGCGCACGACGTGGTACGGGCCGGCCACGAGCGCGGTGATGTAGGTCGAGATCCGCGGCGTCGCCTCGAACTCCCAGCGTGCCGTGGCGTCGTCCAGCGCCGCGGGCTCGGGCGTGGGCGAGTTCGACACGACCTGCCAGTCCGACGGCGCGCTCACCGCGATCGCGAAGGGGGCCTTCAGGTCCGGCTGGTCGAAGCACGCGTACACCCGTCGCGCGTCGGCCACCTCGAACTGCGTGTAGAGGTAGACCGCGCCGTCGACGGGGTCGACGAACCGGTGCAGGCCCTCGCCGGTCCGCATGTAGGCGCCGTCGGCCTCGACCACGAGCACGTTGTCGGCGGCGAGCGAGGGCAGCGGGAGCCGGAATCCGTCGAAGGTGCCCGGGTCGAGCTCCACCCCGTTGAGGACGGCGCGACGAACCCGGGGGGCGACCAGGTCGATCCAGGTGCCCGAGCCCGGCGTCGCCGTGAAGGTGACCGTCGTCGTGGTGGAGAAGGTGGCTGCGTCGGGCTCCCCGGCTCGGGTGAGGTCCACGTGGACCTCGTAGCCCTCGACGGCGAGCAGGGCCGAGCGCTCGGCAGCTTCGGCGCGCGTGATGTTGGTGGAGGACACCGGGTTCGACTCCTTCTGGCGTGGCCCGTCGCCCGGGCAACCTGGACATCCTCGCACGTCAGGCGCCCGGTGCAGCCCGACGGAGCGGCCGCCACCCCGGCCGTGGTGGGGCGTCGGGCGTGCGAGACGATGCCGCCATGCGCGTACACCTCGGTTGCGACCACGCCGGCTTCGAGTTCAAGAACGTCCTCGCGGGCCACCTGGCCTCCCTCGGCCACGAGGTGGTCGACCACGGCGCGCACGCCTACGACGCGCTCGATGACTACCCGCCCTTCTGCGTCGCGGCCGCCGCCGCTGTGGCAGCCGACCCCACCAGCCTCGGGATCGTCATCGGCGGGTCGGGCAACGGCGAGCAGATCGCCGCCAACAAGGTCCCCGGGATCCGGGCGGCGCTGGCCTGGTCGGTGGAGACCGCGACGCTCGCGCGCGAGCACAACGACGCCAACGTCATCGGTCTCGGGGCCCGTATGCACACCGAGGCGGAGTCCCTCGCCATAGCGGAGGCGTTCCTGCGCACCCCGTTCAGCGGCGACGAGCGCCACGTCCGGCGGATCGAGCTGCTCGCGACGTACGAGCGCACCGGCTCCTTCTAGGCGGCCCGCCGTGCCGGAGGGGCACAGCCTGCATCGGCTGGCTCGCACGATCACGCGCACCTTCGGTGGCGCGCCGGTGGGGGCCAGCAGCCCCCAGGGGAGGTTCGCCTCGGGCGCCGCCCGCCTCGACGGTCGGGTCCTCACCGGTGCGCAGGCCTGGGGCAAGCACCTCTTCGTCGAGGTCGAGGACGAGGTGCTGCACGTGCACCTCGGCCTCTACGGGACCTGGGTCCGCAGCCGGAGGCCCGAGCCGGAGCCGTGGGGGGCCGTGCGGCTGCGCCTGACCGGGCAGCTCTGGTACGCCGACCTGCGCGGACCGACGGCGTGCGACCTCGTGGGGCCGGCGGGGCGCGAGGAGATCCTGGCGCGCCTCGGCCCCGACCCGCTGCGCCGCCGCCCCGACGTGGACGCGTTCGTCCGGCGCGTAGCGGCCAGCCGGGCCCCGGTCGGCGCCCTGCTCATGGACCAGTCGGTGCTCGCCGGTGTCGGCAACGTCTACCGCGCGGAGGTGCTCTTCCGCGCCGGTGTCTCTCCGTTCGCCCCCGGCCGGACCCTCGGGGAGGACACGGTCCGGGCGCTGTGGGACGACCTGGTCGTGCTCATGCGCGACGGCGTCCGGCGGGGGCGCATCGTGACCCTCGAGACGGACGACGTGGCCCTGCTCGCCGATCTCGACCACGACCGGCCCGCGCCCGACGATCCCGACCTCGACGGTGGCGAGGACACCGCCGCCCGCCGCCGGCTGCGACGCAGCACCGGGGTGTACGTCTACCGGCGCGAGGGACGCCCGTGCGCCCGATGCGCCACGCCGGTCCGGGCCGAGGACTTCCACGGGCGGCGCCTGTACTGGTGCCCCGGCTGCCAGCGGGGACCGCGCTGACCTGACAGTCTCGGTGCGTGGACGAGGACCTGCCCGGCCTGGAGATGGCGAGCGACCCGGTCGTGGTCGACCGGCTGCTGCGCGAGTCCGGGCTGGTGGAGGCCGTCGCCTCGGCCGAGCCGGTCCGCCTGACCGTTCGCAGCGCCCGACCCGGGCGGCGCGCCGTGGTGGAGGCTGCGCACCCGGGTCTGGCGGCGGGACGGGTGTTCCTCAAGGTGTGCCGCCCTCAGGTGCTCTCGCGGGTCCGTCGCCGCTACACGCTCGTGGCCTCGTCCGCGGCTCCCTCGCCGCAGGTGCTCGCGACCCTGCCGGCCGGTGTCCTCGTGCTCTCTGCCCTGCCCGGCGAGGGGCTGCGCGAGGCGCTGCGCCGCGGCGGGGCCGAGGCCATCGATCCCGCTGCGCTGGTCGAGGTCCTCGACGCGCTGCCGAGCTCACTGCTCGGCGTCGCGCGCCGACGGTCGTGGACGGACAACGTCGCGTGGTACGCGGCCTCGATCGGGGACGCGCAGCCGACCGAGGCGCGGCGTGCCGCGGCGCTCGCGGACCGGATCGAGTCCCTGCCGGACGCCGACGCAGCGGACCTGGTGCCCTCGCACGGGGACTTCTACGAGTCGCAGGTCCTCGTCTCCCGCGGGAGGGTCACGGGACTGCTCGATCTCGACGGGGCCGGACCGGGTCGACGCGAGGACGATCTCGCCTGCGCGCTGGCTCACCTCGTCCTGCTCGAGCACCTCGCGTGGGTCCGCGACCGGCCCGCGGAAGCCGCGCGCTTCGCGTCGGCGGCCAAGCGCTGGCAGGACCACTTCCTCCGGGACCCGCGCGTGGGGGAGGAGGCGCTGCGGACGCGGACGGCCGGGGTGCTGCTGTCGCTGGCCACCGGGCCGCGCCGGGTCGACGAAGCCGACTGGCCCGCGGCGACGTCGGCCCGGTTGGACCTCGTGGAGTCGTGCCTGCCGTGACGGCGGGTCCGGCTCAGGCGGAGACGAGAGCGGGACGCGAGCCCACGATCAGCTCGCCGTCGTAGTCGAACCCGGCCTCGCGCAGCTCGCCCAGCCGGCGGCGGTAGGCGACCGCGATCGCATCGCTCTTCACGTGGAGCTCGGCACCGAGGTCGTACGGGAGCAGCTCGGGGCGCTGGTTCTCCACGATCTCGGCATCGGCGACGAAGATCGGCGGGACCCGCTTGGCCGCGTTCTTGTCGGCCCACGTCCCGGTGAAGAACGTGCGCAGCGACACCCACTTCGTCAGCGTGGTGGTGGCGTCGACGGGGATGTTGGTGTCGTAGATGACCAGCTGGCCGATCGAGAGGTTCACCTCGAGCCGGATCAGGTTCGGCAGCTGCCAACCGGTGCGGGTGAGGACGGGGGGACGGTCCTTGAGGTCGCGACGGAGCATCTTGTTGCCCAGACCGAAGATGCCCTTGGGGGCCGGCGGGTGCAGCTCGACGGAGAGCCGCGCCTCCCAGTCGCTGGGGAACTCGACGTCGTAGTCGGGGACCTGGGGGAGCTCGGGGTTGCCGAACTGGCCGGCGTGGACGAACGGGGTGTGGGCAGCGTCGCAGCCGTTCTCGACGACGCGATTGACGTTGGCCTTCCACCACCAGTCGCCCTTGACCTCGTGGCCGCCGTAGCGCGGGTCGTCCCACTCGGGCCACACGGGGATGGGAGCGGCGGCCTCGACCGGGATCGTGCCGTCGCCCATGAAGACCCAGATGAACCCGTAGCGCTCGACGGCCGGGAGGACCTCGTCGTCGGGGCGAGCGACGTTGTAGGCCGTCACGGAGCCCGCGGCGTCGCGCGTCATCACGATGTCCTGCTCGAGGCAGCGGATGGTCGACGGGGTCTCCGGCGTGACGCGGGAGCAGAACTCGAGCGCGTACCAGAAGTTCTTGAGCATGGGGTCATGGTGGTGGTTTCGCGCCGGTCGCGCATCTCGACCTCGGCGGGCCGCCCCCGGCGCCCGGCCCGGTAGCGTGCCCGGAGGGGCGCAGCGCCCGGGAGCAGAGGGGAGGTGCGGTGACCGATCTCCGGCGGCACGTCCCGCGGATCGCCCTGGAGTGGGACGACCTCGCGCCCGGCGCCACCTGGCAGTCCGTGGACTCCACCCTCGTCTTCGCCGACATCTCCGGGTTCACCGCATTGACCGAGAAGCTGGCCCGTCGTGGGCGGATCGGCGCCGAGGAGCTCATCGAGACGCTCAACCGCATCTTCGGCACGATGCTGGAGCAGGCCGCTGTGCGCGGCGGGGAGCTGCTCAAGTTCGGTGGCGACGCCCTGCTGTTCGTCTTCCGCGGCGACGAGCACGCGTTCCGGGCGTGCCGCAGCGCGGTGGACATGCGAGCGGCCCTGCGCGAGGCGGCCCGCGTCCCCACCTCCGTGGGGCGGCTGCGCCTGTCGATGTCCGTGGGCATCCACTCCGGGCCGGTCGACTTCTTCCTCGTGGGCGCCCCCACACGTGAGCTCCTCATCCTGGGACCGGCTGCGACGGCCACCGCTGATGCCGAGAAGGCGGCCGTCGCCGGCGAGATCCTCGTGAGCGCGGCCACCGCGGACCTGCTGCCGCCCGGATCGACGTTCCCGAGGGAGGACGGTCTGCACCGGCTCCGGTGGCGCACGACCCTCCCGCCCGAGGGCGAGGGCCCGCCGCTGCCGGACGTTCCGCAGGACCGGCTCCGGTCGCTGTTCCCCACCGAGCTCGGCGACTACCTCGACGCCCGCGTGCCCGACCCGGAGCACAAGATCGCCACGATCGGGTTCGCCCGCTTCAGCGGCACCGACGCGCTGCTCGCCGGGCCCGGCCCCCTCGCGGTCGCCGACGCGCTGCAGCGGACCGTCGAGGTGTTCATGGCGGCCATGAACGAGGAGGGCGTCACGCTCCTCGCGACCGATCTGGACAGCGACGGGGGCAAGTTCTTCATGGGGTCGGGGGTGCCGTACTCCACCGAGGACGACGAGGGCCGGATGCTGCGCGCGATGCGTCGCGTCCTCGACGTCGGCACGCCGCTGCCCGTTCAGGTGGGGGTCAACCGCGGGCACGTCTTCGCCGCCGAGGTCGGGGCCCGCGACCGCGCGGCCTACTCGGCCATGGGCGACACCACGAACACGGCCGCGCGCATCATGGGCAAGGCACCCGCCGGGGTGCTCTTCGCCCACCCGAGCGTGCTGGACCGGTCGCGGACCCTCTTCGCCACCACCACCGCCGGCCCGTTCCCGATGAAGGGCAAGACCGTCCCCGTCCCGGTCCTGGCCGTGGCCGAGGAGCTCGGGACCCGGGCGGCGGCGGGTGAGGGACGGCTGGCGCTCCTGGGCCGCGACGACGAGGTCGCCGCGCTGCGGGACGCAGTGCGGGACGGCCTCGCCGGGCGCGGGGGCGTCGTGCTGCTCGAGGGCTCCACCGGCATGGGCAAGACCCGGGTGGCCGCGGAGGCGCTGGGGGCGCTGGAGGTGCGCCGGATCGTCGTGCGCGCCGAGCCCTACGGCGTGACCAGCCCCTACCGCGTCCTGCGCGACCCCGTTCGCCGCCTCCTGGGAGTGGACCGGGGGACGGCCGAGGAGATGTCCGCCGCGGTGCTCGCCGGTGTCGAGCGGCTGGCGCCCGAGGCGCTCGCGCTCGCGCCCCTGCTCGCTGACGTCGTGTCCGTGGCGCTGCCCGAGACCCCCGAGGTCGCCGCCATCGAGCCGCGGTTCCGCCCCGACCGCGTCGCCGCCCTGCTGGTGCGGCTCGTGGAGGCGGCCTTCCCCGGCCCGCTCCTCATGCTGGTCGAGGAGGGCCACTGGGCGGACGCGGCGTCCTCGCACGTGCTCCAGCGCATGGCGGCCGAGACGCTGGGACGCCCGTGGGTCATGCTCGTCACCCGTCGGGACGGGTCGGCCGGCTTCCGGCCTCCCGGCGAGCTCGTGACGCTGGGCGCCCTCCCCGACCACGTCATCCGGGAGCTGGTCGTCGCGGCCACGGTCGCCACACCGATGCGCCCGCACGAGCTCGACGACGTCGTGCGCCGCGCCCAGGGCACACCCCTCTACGTCGAGGAGCTCACGCGGCTCTTCGCCGAGCTGGGCACGCTCGAGGGGGTGCCCGACAACGTCCACGCGGCCCTGGACGCCCAGATCGACGCGTTGGACCCCCATTCCCGGCGGGTGCTGCGCTACGCCTCCGTGCTGGGCCAGTCGTTCCGGCGCGCCGTCCTGTCCGAGACGCTGCGCGACGAGGACATCGACGTCGACGCGGCCACTCTGGATCGGCTCTCCGGGTTCCTCGAGCGGGACGGCAGCGACCGGCTGCGCTTCCGCAACGGGATGATCCGCGACGCTGCGTACGAAGGGCTCGCCTATCGCCTCCGGACCCACATCCACGCCGCCGCCGGTCGTGCGGTGGAGGTGCTGTCGAGCGACCTCGAGGCCGACGCGGACACCCTGTCCTTGCACTACTGGCGCGGTGGCGACGCGGCGCGGACCTGGACCTACTCGCTCATGGCCGGCGACCGGGCGGCGCACGCGTTCGCGAACGTGGACGCGGCCGCCCTCTACCGACGAGCCGTGGACGCGTCACGGCACCTCGAGAGCGTGACCGACCGGGAGCGCATGGATCTGTGGCGCCGCGTGGGCGACGCCTGCGACCAGGCCGGGCTCATCGACGAGTCCGTCGAGGCCTACGGCCACGCGCTGCGCCTGGTCCGCGACGACCCGCTCGAGTCGGCGGTGACCCACCGCATGCGCGCCCGGGCCCGGCAGCGGGCAGGGTCCTACAGCCCGGCGCTCGCCGAGCTGACCAAGGCGGAGAAGCTCGTGGCGGCCTTCGGAACGGAGGAGGCGGAGCGGCTTCGGCTGAGCCTGCTCGTCAGCCGGGCCAACGTCCGCATCGACCAGGAGCGACTCGCCCAGGTGGCCGAGCTCGTCACCCCGCTGATCGACGAGGCCCGGCGCCTCGGCGAGCTCGACGTGCTCGAGCAGGCGCTCATCTACTCCGACGTCGCCGGGCTGCAGTTCGGCGACGCCGGCCTGGGCGACCGGACCCGCGAGGCGCTCGAGGTGATGGACCGGCGCGGTGTCCGCATCAGGGCGCCCTTCGCCCTGTCCAACCTCGCCGCGTTCGCCTACTACGCGGGTCGGTGGGAGGAGGCGGTGGACTTCTTCGCGCGCGCCGCGGACGCCGCGCACGCCACCGGGGACACGATCCTGTCCGCGATCGTGCAGCTCAACATGGGGGAGGTCCTGACCAGCCAGGGCCGGGCGGGCGAGGCCCTGCCGGCCCTCGCCGACGCGGCCCGGACCCTCCGCGTGTCAGGCACGCCGGCCTACGCCGCCTACGCCGACGTGCAGCACGCGCGCGCCGTGCTCATGGCGGGGGACCCGGCGGAGGCCGAGCGGCTGCTCGAGGCGGCCGAGCTCGAGCTGGCCGCCCTCGGCCAGCCGAACTCCGCGCTGGAGGCCGCCCTCGTGCGCTGCGAGGCGCTGACCCGGCTGGGTCGGGCCGAGGAGGCGCTGCTGGTCGTGGCGGCGCACGAGGAAGCGGGCGAGGAGACCAGCGCGGCGCTCCTGCCGCGGGTGCACCTGGAGCGGGCTCGCGCCATGGCCGCGCTGAGCCTCCTCGACGAGGCCGCTGGTGCGGCCTCGGCTGGGCTCGAGATCTCCGACGACGCCCCTTACGAGCGCGCCCGCCTCCTGACCATGGCCGCTGAGATCGCGGGTCGGCGGGGCCGGGCTGACGAAGCGAGCGAGGCGGCGCAGGAGGCCGAAGCCATCCTGCGCCGCCTCGGCGCGCTGCGGTGAGCTGGCGGGTTACCGGCCGCCCTTGAGCAGGATGTCGCCCATGAAGTAGATGTAGTCGTAGGCGGTGACCGACCCGTCCGGGTTCTGCTGGTTGGTCTGGGCGTAGATGCACGCGTACTGGGTCGCGGGCGTGACCAGCGTCTGGTCGAGGGCCGAGACGACCTTGGTGGAGTCCACCGTCGGCACCTTGTAGTTGGTCGCGTCCGTGGCGGTGATCAGGCCCGGCACGCAGTACGTGAGCGTCACGTCACTCGTGCCGTCCTCCCAGTTGACGCTCACCGTGGGCAGCGGCGGCCACGGCGCGGTGGCCGACGGGCCCGAGTGCGCGGCCGAGGTCACCTCGGCCTTGGTGTAGTCGCGCGGGAGCACCGCCGCGAACTGGGCGGTCGACTGCCCGTCGCGGATGTCCTGGCGGAAGGCGCTGGTGTTGGACGTGTCGGAGTACGTGTAGGGCTTGAGCACGCACTCCGGCGTGACGCCGCTGACCTTGCCGTTGACCAGCCGGGTGATGACCGCGCGGTCGTCGCCGAACGCCGAGGCCTGGGCGGCCGCGAGAGTCGCAGGCGTCCCGTCGTAGCAGCCCAGCGTTCCGTCGGAATACGCCGTAACGCCGAACCGCGTCCCCGCGGCGGCGGGGTAACCCGTCGGCCAGGAGTTGCCGCCCTGGATCGAGAACTGCCCGACGACCGCGGTCAGCACGATCGTGTCCCAGTCGTACTGCGCGGGAGTGGGGTTGCTGACCCCGCCGACGTAGCCACCCTCAGAGAGCGGCTCGATCTCCCAGTAGCAGTTGTTGTTGAACCCGCTCTGCGGGCCGGAGTTGGAGTCGTAGCGGCAGGCCTGCAGCTGTGAACGCGCGTCCTGCTGAGGCTGAGGAGCGCTGAACCCGGACTGGAGCTCGGCGAGCCCGATCGTGTTCCCCTGGCGCTTGAGCTCGGCGGTGATGACCGCGTTGCCGGCGAGGTTCAGGTCGATCCCGGCCTCGTGCACCGCGGGGAAGCCGAAGCTCGTCCCGAACGCTGCGGGGTTGAGCGCGATGGTCAGGCTCTCCTGCGGGTTGGTGCCCTGGTTGACCTGCTTGCACGAGGTGCCGTTGCTGTCGTTGCCCGAGCGCACCCCGAGGGAGAGGTCCTTGAGCCCGAGGCCCGCCTGGGTGTTGCGGTTCACGTTGGGGCCGGTGACGGCGAAGGTGAGGAACTCGGTCCCCGATACCGTCGTGACGCAGTTCTTGGCGCTGATCGTCTGCGACGTCACCGTGGAGGTGCCGGAGTAGGCCAGCGTCATGTTCCCCGACGCGGCCGACCCGGTGAGGGTCAGCGTTCCCGAGCCGATGGCC
>JAHECT010000144.1 GCA_024641605.1 Micrococcales bacterium | reverse complement strand
GCTCGGCCCGCTCGGCCCTGCGTGCGGCGGCCTGCGCTCGGCGCGCGACGAGTGCGGCCCGACGGAGTCGGGACGCGGCCGCCTCGGCCTGGCGCTGCTCGAGATGGCTGCGCGCCATCTGCTCGGGAACGAGATGCATGTCGGTCTCCAGTGGCTGGTCCGGGGGTGCGGGCATCGGGTCGGGTGTCCGCGCCCCGCGGTGGTCGGGTGGGTGGGCGCGGCCGCTCACGCGGCCGCTCCGTCTCGCTGGACGGGGAGGTCGGCGCCGAGGATGTCGAGGTCGTCGAGCCCGGCCAGCCGGGCCGCCAACGCCTGCTCGGCGGCCTGCTTGGCCAGGTGGTCGTCCTTGCGCGGACGGCCGGGCCGGCGCTTGCGTGCCACGACCGAACCGCGCTCGAACAGCTCGCCTCCCCAGACGCCCCACGGCTCGCGACGCTCGAGCGCGCCGGCCAGGCACGCCGTCCGCAGGGGGCACTCCCCGCAGAGGGCCTGGGCGAGCGCGACCTCGTCGGGTCGCTCGGCGAACCACAGCTCGGGGTCGTGCGACCGGCACGGCGTGCTCACGTCGTCCCACGCGGTGCTCAGCGTGTCCGGGCCGGGGTTCATCGTCAGGACGCTCATCGCGCGGTCACCTCCTTCACGTGCCGCGGGGTCTCCGCGGGGCTGGTCGTCGGGGTCGTGCTGGTCGTGCGATCGAGCGGTGTGCGCCCGGTCGGATCTCGCCCGGACAAACACGAAGGCCGCGGTTCCCGGTACGGGATCCGCGGCCTCGAGGTGCCTGCTGGGGGTCTCACCCAGTGGAGCCTCGAGACGGCGGGTCGTACGACGTGCCGGTGGTGCGCACCGTGAGCGCCCCGGTGACCTGGACCTTGAACCGATCGGCGGCGTGCGCACGCACGGCGGCCGGGCGGATGCTGGACAGGCGAGCGGCCGCGACAACGGTCGCGGCGGCGAGGCACGCAGGCAGCACGAAGGCAGCCGCGTCGGTCCAGATGGTCATCATCGCGGTCCACCTCCTTCGTGCTCGTCGACACCGGACGGTGTCGTGCGCGGCCCTCGCGCGTAGGCCTGAGGGTACGCACGCCCGCGAGCGGGGCGCAAACAGTTTTTCCCGGCGAGTCCTCGGCCGGCGCGATCGGGTCCGCCGCACGGCCGCCGCGACCGCAGGATCGACGGCCTCAGGCGGGCTCGTCGACCGCCGGCACGACGGTCTCGCCGCGGACCAGCGCCAGGACCGGATCGGCGTAGTCGGCGAGCTTGCGCGACCCGATCCCGGGGATGGCCACCAGGGCGCGCTCGTCCGCGGGTAGCTCGGTGGCGATCAGCTCAAGGGTCGCGTCGGTGAAGACGACGTAGGCCGGCACCGAGCGCCGGCCGGCCTCCTCCTTGCGCCAGGCGCGCAAGCGGTCGAAGAGCTCCTCGTCGTAGGCCGCGGGGCACCCGGCGCACCGGCCGCGGGCGGACTCGGAGCCGCTGACGAGCGCCTTGCCGCACACGCGACACGTGGCCGGACCGCGCCGTCCCCGCTCGCGGGTCCGCGAACCACTGCCGCGGCGGACCCCGCCCGCGCTGCCCACCTGCTCGACGTCGGGACCCGTGGCGGCCTCGAGGAAGTGCGACCGCTCCCGCCGGCCGCGGCCGCTCCGGCTGCGCGCCCACGAGAGGCGCAGGTGGGTGCGGGCCCGGGTGCAGGCGACGTAGAACAGCCGGCGCTCCTCCTCGATCCGAGCCGCGGTGTCCGCGTGCTGGATCGGGAAGGTGCCCTCCACGAGGCCCACGACGAACACGGCGTCCCACTCCAGGCCCTTGGCGGCGTGGACGGTGGCGAGCGTGACGCCGTCGGCCGTCGGGGCGGCCTGCGTGGCCGCACGGGACTCGAGGTCGGCCACGAGGTCGGCGACGCCCGCCTCCGGGCGGGCCGCGGCGAGGTCGTCGGCCAGCGAGACCAGCCGCAGGAGGTTCTCCCACCGGTCGCGGACAGCCCCGGTGCCGCTCGGTGGCTCGGCGGACCAGCCCATCGCGGAGAGCACGGAGCGCACGTCGGCGCCGAGGTCCCCCGCGGACTCCCCCGCGCGCGCTGCTCCGCGCAGCCGCGTCATGGCCTCCCGCACCTCGCCGCGGTCGAAGAACGCGGACTCCCCCCGCAGGACGTAGGGGATGGCTGCCTCGGCCAGCGCCTCCTCGAACGCCTCGGACTGCGCGTTGATCCGGTAGAGCACGGCGATCTCGCGCGCCGGCGTGCCGGCCGCGACGAGTTCGGCGATGGCGCGGGCCACCCCTGCCGCCTCCACGGCCTCGTCGTCGAACGCGCTGAGGGTGGGCTGGGGACCGTCGGGGCGCTCGGCCCGCAGCTCGAGGCGCAACCGAGCCTCGGGCCCGGATCCGGTGGCCAGCACGCGGTTGGCCAGGGCGACCACCTGGGGGGTGGAGCGGTAGGAGCGGACGAGACGGACCTCGGTGGCGTGCGGGAATCGCTCACGGAACCCGAGCAGCAGCCCCGAGGTCGCTCCGGTGAAGGTGTAGATGGTCTGGCTGGCGTCGCCCACCACGCACAGGTCGTCGCGGTCCCCGAGCCAGAGGTCGAGGAGCCGCTGCTGGAGCGGGTTGACGTCCTGGTACTCGTCGACGGTGAACCAGCGGTAGGCCGCCTGCACCTCGTCGCGCACGTCGGGTCGGGTGTCGAGGATGCCCACGGTGAGGAGCAGCACGTCCTCGAAGTCGATGAGGCCCTCGGCGCTCATCCGCTCGCCGTAGGCGGAGTAGAGCTCGGCGACGTCGTCGAAGGTGAGGCTGCCCGGCGGCTGGCGGCGCGCCGCGGCGGCCGCGGCGGGGTAGTCCCCGGCGACGACCTGGGAGGACTTGGCCCACTCGATCTCGGCGGCGACGTCGCGGGCGAGGCTCGGATCCGTGTGGTGCGCCCGGCGCAGCACCGGCCCGAGCACCTTGGCCTTGCTGGGCAGGATCTCCGGGACGCCGCCGCCCACGACCCGCGGCCAGAAGAACCGCAGCTGCCGCAGCGCGGCCGAGTGGAAGGTCCGGGCCTGCACGCCCTCGGCGCCGAGCTGGGCCAGCCGGTGGCGCATCTCCCCCGCCGCCCGGGCCGTGAACGTGACGGCGAGGCTGCGACGCGGGTCGTGCTGGCCGGTGAGCACCGCGTGGGCGATCCGGTGGGTGATGGCCCGCGTCTTGCCGGTGCCCGCGCCCGCCAGCACGACGACCGGGCCCGACACGGCGAGCGCCACCTCGCGCTGCTCGGGGTCGAGCGAGGCGAGGACGTCCTCGGCCGTGGGGCGGGTCACCGGCCCATCCTCCCAGCCACCCCCGACGCCGTGCTCGGGCCGTCCCCGGCGAGCGGAACAACCGCGGGCGCGAGATGGTTGACCGGACAACGACCACTGACGCGAGGAGCCCGGAGCGATGTCCCTCACGATGTACACGACGCCCTGGTGCGGCTACTGCCAGCGGCTCAAGGCGCAGCTCGGCCGCGCCGGCATCGCCTTCTCGGAGGTCGACATCGAGCGCGACCCCGAGGCCGCGGCGTACGTCGAGAGCGTCAACGGGGGCAACCAGACCGTCCCGACGATCGTCTACCCCGACGGCACCGCCGCCACCAACCCCTCGATCAAGGACGTCCAGGCCCACATGGCCACGCTGGGCTGACGCCGCGCGCTCCGGAGTGGCGCCTGGTGCTGGACCCCCGCGGGTGCTGCACTGGTCGCGCCGACACCGGCCCCGTCCTGGAGGGGGTGCACGCGATGCGCCGATGCTCGTGGTGCGACGAACCCGCCACCGTCGTCCTGGTCAGCGGCGGCGACCACCGCTACGCCGACCACGACGCCTGCCCCATGCACGAGGAGCAGTGGGGACGGCTGTACCGCCGGACCGTGCGCCTGCGTGCCGAGGACGCCGTCCTCGACCTGCGCGACCAGGCCGGCATCCGACCCACCGGCTGATCCCGCCCACGCCCTAGTCTCGGTCGGTGCCCCGCAACACGCCCCCGCCCGTTCGCGATCTCGCACGGGCTCGTGACCTGGCCGACACCCGCTACGCCGACCCGCTCACGGTCGAGGACCTCGCGGCCGCGGCCCACCTGTCCCGCGCGCACTTCAGCCGTGCGTTCCGGCGCGCCTTCGGCGAGACCCCGCACGCGTACCTGCTCACCCGACGTCTCGAGCGGGCGGCCCACCTCCTGCGCAGCACTGACTGGACCGTGGCCGAGGTCTGCGTCTCCGTGGGCCTGTCGAGCGTCGGGTCCTTCACCACGACCTTCACGGCCGTCTACGGCGCGAGCCCGACGGCCTACCGTCGGAGGACGCCGGCCGTGTCGCGGCCGGTCCCCGGATGCGTGCTCCGCGCCTACGGCCGTCCGGTGACAGCACGGATGGAGAAGACCGCGAGTCCGGAACCGATCTAGGTTCGCCCCACATCACAGCCCCGAGGAGACCTGCATGCTCGCTCTCGCCACCACCCAGGTGTGGGTGCACGACCAGGACGAGGCGCTCGCCTTCTGGACCGGCCGGATGGGCTTCGAGGTGAAGGAGGACATCACGATCGCCGAGCTCGGCAACTTCCGCTGGCTCGCGGTCGGCCCCCGCGACAGCGACGGGACCGCCATCGTCCTCATGGCCGTCCCGGGCAGGCCGGTCATGGACGAGGCGACCAAGGCCTCCGTGGAGGAGCTGGTGGCGAAGGGGTTCGCGACGGCCCTGTTCTTCACCACCGACGACGTGACGGCCGAGTACGAGCGCCTGGTGGCAGCGGGGGTGGACGTCATGGGCGCGCCGACCGTCCAGCCGTACGGCATCGACTTCGGCTTCCGCGACCCGAGCGGGAACTCCTACCGCGTGGCTCAGCGCAGCTGAGCCCCCGGTCGGGCGCTAGGGGCGCGACCACGCGCCGGGCAGCGTGTCGCCGTACCAGTGCTCGATCAGGCGTCGGGCTATGGACACCGGCGGCGGGATGCGCACCGACCCGTCCCCGCACGCGGCCGACAGCTCGGCGCGGGTGAACCAGCGGACCTCGTGGATCTCCTCGCCGTCGGGACGGGCCGCGGGGCTGTCCCCGATCAGCGGTGCCCGATAGCCGAGCATGAGACTCGAGGGGAACGGCCACGGCTGCGAGCCGAGGTAGCGCAGTCGCGACGGGTCCACCACGACCCCCGCCTCCTCGGCGATCTCCCGCACCACGGCCTGCTCTGCGGACTCCCCCGCCTCGACGAAGCCGGCGAGCGTCGAGAACCAGCCCGGTGGCCAGTCGCCGCGACGACCGAGGAGCGCCCGGTCCCCCTCGTCGGTCACCAGGACGATGACCGCCGGGTCCGAGCGCGGGAAGTGCTGCGACCCGTCCTGGGGGCAGGTCCGCGCCCAGCCCCCGGACGTCGCCTCGGTGGGCGCGCCGCACCGGGGGCAGCGCGGGTGCGAGGCGTGCCAGTGGGCCAGCGCCACCGCGGGGACGAGCAGCCCGGCGTCTCGGTCGTCGAGCTGCGCCCCGACGGCGCGCAGGTCCGCCCAGCGCGAACCGACCGGCGACCCGGACGGCTCGATGTCGGGGGGCACGAGCAGACCGACGTAGGCCGCACCCCCGTCGCGGGCGAGCAGGACCCGCTCCCCCGTCGAGGAAGCCTCGGTCGGTGCGACGAGGACGAGGGCGCAGGCACCGGGACCCACGTCGCGGACGAGAGCCCGGCCCCGGTGCACGACCAGCACACGCGTGCCGTCCGCGTCCCACAGGCGCGCGAGCGCGGCGGGGTCGGTCCGCAGCTCCGCGGCC
>JAHECT010000143.1 GCA_024641605.1 Micrococcales bacterium | reverse complement strand
GACGCGGACCTCATCAACGCCGGCAAGGAGACGGTCACGGTCCTCCCGGGTGCCGCGTTCTTCGACAGCGCGACCAGCTTCGGCATGATCCGAGGCGGGCACATCGATGCCGCGATCCTCGGGGCGATGCAGGTGTCCTCCTCGGGCGACATCGCCAACTGGATGATCCCCGGGAAGATGGTCAAGGGCATGGGCGGCGCCATGGACCTCGTCCACGGCGCGAAGCGCGTGATCGTCATGATGGAGCACGTCGCCAAGGACGGCTCGCACAAGATCGTCGAGTCCTGCTCGCTGCCGCTCACCGGCCGCGCCGTGGTCGACCGGATCATCACCGACCTGGCCGTCATCGACGTGACCGACGAGGGCCTCGTACTTCGCGAGACCGCGCCGGGCGTCTCCGTCGACGAGGTCGTCGCGGCGACGGGCGCACCGTTGCGCACCTGAGGCCCGGCCTGGTGCCTCAGACGTCCTCGAGGGTGAGGGCGTTGCGCTCCACCTTGACGAACTTCGTGTACTCCTTGACGACGTCCGTCGGGGCCCCGCGCATCATGAGCTCGCCCTTGTTGAGCCAGATGGAGTCGTTGCACAGCTCCTGGATCGACGACAGCGCGTGGCTCACGAGGAACATCGTGCGCGACTGGCCGACGAGCTCCTTCATCTTCGCCGCCGCGCGCTCCTTGAACTTCGCGTCGCCCGCGGACAACGCCTCGTCGACGAGCAGGATGTCCGGGTCCATGTGCACCGCGACGGCGAACGCGAGCCGGCTGTACATGCCCGAGGAGTAGGTGCGCATGGGCATCTCGATGAAGTCGCCGAGGTCGGCGAAGTCGGCGATCTCGTCGTAGCGCGCGAGGATCTCCTCGCGGGTGTAGCCGGCCGCGAGACCGCCGAGCATGACGTTCTCCTGCCCGGACATGTTGCCGTTGAAGCCGACGCCGAGGGCGAGCAGCGTGGACACCTTCCCCCGCACCTCGATCCGCCCCGCCGTCGGCGGCAGGATCCCGGCCACGGCGCGCACGAGCGTCGACTTCCCGGCGCCGTTGCTGCCGACGATGCCGAGCACGGTCCCCTGGGCGACGTCGAAGGAGACGTCGCGCACCGCGTGCACCTCGCGGACCGCGCGCTGGCCGCGGCCGAAGCGCAGCAGGGCGTCCTTCATCGTCGGGCGGCGTTCGAACGTCGTCCGGTAGGTGATGGAGACGTCCTGGACGCTCACCACCGTGTCCTCGGGCGGCACGTGGCCGACGGGCTCAGAGTCGGACTGCAAAGTCGCGCTCCCTCGAGATGAACACCAGCGCACCGACCACCAGGACACCGACCGACCACAGCGCGGCCGAGATCCACATGGACGCAGGGATGAGCTCGCCGCGGACGAGCAGGTCGCTCCAGCCGCCGACGAGGCTGTAGAGCGGGTTGAGCCGCGCGACGACCTGCAACGCCTCAGGGAGCCGGTCGTAGAAGGTGATGGGGTAGAGGACCGGCGACGTGTAGAGCCAGATCCGCGTCACGTACGGCAGGAAGCTCTTGGTGTCACGGAAGTAGACCTGGACGGTGGCCAGCAGCATGGCCATCCCCGTCGCGAACATCACGATCAGCAGGAGCATCGGAATGGCGAGGACCGCCGTGGGCGGGATGCCCGTGCCCGTCGCGAACGCGATGGCGGCGTACACCAGCAGCGTGGGCAGGAATCGGCGGAACGAGATGCTCACCGCGGACAGAGGCAGGAGCAGGCGCGGGAACGCCGTGTTCATGATGATGCGACCGGCCGAGGTCACCGACGACGCGCCACCGGACATCGAGCGGGCGACGAAGTAGAAGGAGAACAGGCCGGCCACGATGTAGGAGAAGTACCAGGACTCGCGCGCCGCACCTCGGCTGAGCACCACGACGAGGAGGAAGTAGACCGAGGCGAGCAGGACCGGGTTGAGGATGTTCCAGAAGATCCCGAACACGGTGTTGGCGTTGGACGCACGCACCTGGGCACGCGACATCTCCACCGCGAACTCGCGGCGGCGCCAGAGCTCGTGGAAGTACGTGCGCAGCGGCGGCAGCCCCGCCTTGTGGGGCGCGTAGACGTGGAACTCGCCCAGGTAGTCGTCCTGAGGGACGGTACGGGGGTTCGACACGGACGGCCTTCCAGGCTCGAGGGGCAGCGCTGACGAGGATACCCGTCCGCAGCGCCACCGACGGGCGGCGCGTGGCGCGGAGCGGCGGGTCAGCCGCCCGGGCGCCGTGCCGGGGGGCCGAGGAGGAACCCGCTGCCCCAGCTCAGGTGCATCGTGGCGAGCACCAGAGGCACGCGGACCCGGGCGGGCAGGTCGAGGCCGCGGCCGACCGCGGCGCCGCCGACGACGACGAGAGCGGCGTAGCCCAGAGGTGCGGCCCAGCCGATCCGCAGCCACTCCGGCCCAGCGAGCCCCGCGAGCCCGAGAGCCGTCCCGGCCGCGATGCCGACCACCGCCACGGGCGCCGCGAGGTAGCGGGCCGACACGGTCTCCGGATGGCGCCGCACGACCTCGCGCCGCCAGCGGCCGTAGCCGAGGTACTGCCGGGCGAGCGCCCGCACCGTCGCCCGCGGGCGGTACGTCACCCGCAGATCGGGGCTGAACCACACCGTGCCGCCGGTGGCGCGGATGCGGTAGTTCATCTCCCAGTCCTGGGCGCGCTCCATCGACTCGTCGTAGCCGCCCACACGCTCGAGCGCGCCGCGGCGGAACGCCCCCAGGTAGACGGTGTCCGCGGGCCCCTCGGTCCCTCCGACGTGGAAGGCGGCGCCGCCCACCCCGAGGGACGAGGTCATGGCGCACGCGACCGCCTGCTGGAACGGGGTCTCCCCCTCGGCCGCCATGAGTCCGCCCACGTTGTCGGCCCCCGTGCGGACGAGGACCGCCACGGCCGTGGCCACGTAGTCGGCGGGCACGAGCGCGTGGCCGTCGACCCGCACGACGACGTCGTGACGGGCCGCCGCGATGGCCGCGTTGAGGCCGGCGGGGGTCCGTCCGGTCGGGTTGGCCACGAGCACCACGCGGGGATCTGCCGCTGCGAGCTCCTCCGCGACGGCGTCGGTGCCGTCCGTGCTGGGGCCCAGGGCCAGGACGACCTCGAGCGGGCCGGCGTAGTCCTGGCCGAGGATGCGTCCGACGGCGGAGGCGAGGTGGCGCTCCTCGTCGAGCACCGGGACGACGACCGAGACCCCCGGCAGGGTTTCGTCGGCAGGCTCGCTGGGCAGCATGGCCGGGCCAGCCTAACGGCGGCCGGGCGGTGCGTGAGATGCGTCACCCGGCTCGGCGTTGCGGCACGGACGGCGCCTCCGGTGCGTCGTACCGTGGTCGGACCCCCGAGAACGGACACGGACAGCACCCATGGCCAGCACGCTCACGACCCGCCGCGGATGGCGGATCGCCGCCACCGTCGCGTCCGTCGCCGTCCTGGCCACGAGCGGGGTCGGGTACGCAGCGGTGAACCGCTACGTCGGCCAGATCAGCCTCGTCGACGCCGGCATCGCCGGCGGGTCCTTCGGGGACGGGGAGCCGGTCACGATGCTCGTGGTCGCCAGCGACGACCGCACGGGGCTCTCGGCGAAGGAGCGCAGCCGCCTGCGCCTGGGCCAGGACGACTACGGCCAGCACACCGACACGATGCTGCTCATCCACCTGTCCGGGGACGGGCAGGACATCTCCGCCGTCTCCCTCCCCCGCGACACCCTGGCGCGGGTCCCCGCGTGGACCGACGAGGACGGCACCAAGCACCGGGCGCGCGACGCCAAGCTCAACGCCGCCTACGCCCTCGGCGGGCCCAAGCTCATGGTGGACACGGTCGAGTCGCTCACCGGCGTCACGATCGACCACTACGCCGAGATCAACTTCGCCGGCTTCCTCACCATGGTCGACGCCCTCGACGGGGTCGAGGTGTGCCTCACCAAGGCCACCAAGGACGCCAAGTCCGGGCTCAACCTCCCGGCCGGTCGGCAGACGGTCGACGGCAAGCAGGCGCTGGCCTACGTGCGGGCCAGGTACTTCGACCCCACCGCGGACATCGGGCGCATGCAGCGCCAGCAGAAGTTCGTCGCGGCGATGGCTCGCAAGGCGCTGTCCGCCGGCACGCTGACCAACCCCGTCAAGCTCGACGCGTTCCTCTCGGCCGTGGCCACGTCCATCAAGACCGACTCAGGCATGGGGACCGACCAGATGCTCGACCTGGTCGAGCGGTTCAAGGGCATCAACCCCGGCCGCATCGCCTTCGTCACCGTCCCGCTCGGCGACTCCTACCGCCACCCCGAGCTCGGCTCCGTGCTCACGTGGGACAAGGACGAGGCGACGAAGATCTTCAGCGCCATGGAGGCCGACCGGCCGCTCGTCGAGCCCGCTCCGACCGCGGCCGCCGCGGTGGCGACCGTCGCCCCGGGCAGCATCCGGGTGCGCGTCCTCAACGGCACCGACGTCTCCGGGCTGGGGGCCCGTGCCGCCGACGACCTCGCCGCCGTGGGCTTCGCCGTCGTCGGATCCCCCTCCAACGCGCCCTCCACGGTCGGGGAGACGACCGTGATCCGCTACGACGACCGCTATTCCGAGTCGGTGAAGACCGTCGCGGCCGCGCTGCCCGGCGCCGAGCTGGTGGCCGTGGCAGGCTTCGGTCGCACGTTCGAGATCACCGTCGGCACCGGCTACACCCAGGCGCAGAAGGTGAAGGTCGTGGCGGCATCGCCGTCCACGTCGTCGTCCTCGAGCCCCAAGCCCCGCACCGCCGCCGACGACATCTGCGGCTGAACCGCCACCCGGGCCGCGCCCGCCCGCGACACTGGGGGCGAGGTGATGGCGGTGGCGATCCCGGCCGAGTGGTGGCACCTCGCGGTGTCGCTCGCGATCGGTCTGCTCATCGGCCTCGAACGGGAGCGCAGCGGCCACCGGTCCCTCGGAGTACGCACCCTCGGCGTCGCCGGGCTCGTGGGCGGAGCCGCCGCAGCGCTGTCGCCGTACGCGGTGGCGGGGGCTCTCGTGGCGGCCGGGGTGATGGCGTTCGCCACCTACGGGCGACCGGGGCACGAGGATCCCGGGGCGACGACCGAGATCGCCCTCGTCGCCGTGGTCGCCCTGGGCGCCCTCGCCTGGAGCCAGCCATCGCTCGCGGTCGGTGGTGCGATCGCTGTCGCGCTGCTGCTCTGGGCCAAGGGGCCCCTCCACCGCTTCGCCCGCGAGCTGGTGAGCGACGACGATGTGAAGGACGCCCTGGTCTTCTTCGTGGCCGCGTTCGTCGTGCTCCCGCTCCTGCCCGACACCGAGACCGGCCCCTACGGCGTACTCAACCCGCAGCGCATCTGGCTGCTCGTCGTGCTGCTCACCGCGACGGGGTGGGCCGGATACGTCGCCACCCGCTGGCTGGGCGCCCGCCGCGGCCTGGCCATCACCGGGTTCGCAGGCGGCTTCGTCTCCTCAGCAGCGACGACCGGAGCCATGGCGCGGCGTGCCCGCGATCCCGTCGTGCACCGCGAGGCGCTCGGAGCCGCGGTGCTCTCCAGCGTCACCACGCTGATCCTCCTGGCCGCCATCGGTGGGTACGTCAACCCGGACGTCCTCGGGCGGCTGGCACCCTCGCTCGTCCTCGCCGGAGCGGCGCTCCTCGTCGAGTCGGCCGCCCTGATCCTGAGCGGCCGCGGCCGGCCCGACCACGGACCCGACGAGGAGGTGGCCCGGCCGTTCGCGCTGGGCCCGGCCGTCGTCCTGGCGCTCGTCCTCACCGGCGCGCTGCTGCTGGGCCGCTGGGGGGCGGCGGTGCTGGGCGACGCCGG
>JAHECT010000022.1 GCA_024641605.1 Micrococcales bacterium | reverse complement strand
TCGCCGGGGTCGCCGGCGGCGGGTTGGGACGGGCGCCCGGAGCGGTGCCCGGGCGCGACGGGGCCGGCCGCGTCCCCGTGCCCGGCGCCGAGGACGACGGCCTCGGGGCGGAGGGCTTCTCGGCCGCCTGCTTGTCCGGCGCAGGCCTGGTCGGGGACGGCTTGACCGGCGCAGGCCTGGTCGGGGACGGCCTCGTCGGCTTCGTCTCCCCCGGGGCCGGCCGCGCGGACGTATCGGGGCCGTCCGTGCGGGGCTTGCCCTCCGACGGTGACGACGAGGAACCCGACCCGCCCGTTCCCGGGCGTCCGGAGCCCTCGCGCGACGTGCTGTCCACGGTCGCCGCTCCCTAGTCCTCGTCGGCGGGCCGAGGCGCCTCGCCGTCGACCACGGTAACGGACCCCTCGGCCTCGACCGCCTCCACCGCCTCCGCGGCGTCGCCCGCGTCGTCGACGTCGTCCAGGTCGTCCAGGTCGTCGGCCGCCTCGCCGCGCGCGACCGCCACGATGCTGTGGTCGGACCCCACGTCCATGAGCGCCACGCCCATCGTGTCGCGACCCGTGGCCCGGATCTCGCTCACCCGGGTCCGGATCACCACACCGTCGGAGGCGATGGCATAGACCTCGTCCGCCTCGTGGGCCACGAAGGCGCCCACGAGGGACCCCCGCTCCTCGACGAGCTTCATCGCACGCACACCGAGGATCCCGCGGCCCTTGACGCTCCACTCCTCGACCGGCGTCCGCTTGCCGAACCCGCCGTCGGTCACCGTGACGACGAAGGCACCGGGGCGCACGACGTCCATCGCCAGCAGGTGGTCGTCGCCGCGGAACTTCATGCCGATCACGCCGCTGGTGTCGCGCCCCATCGGGCGCAGCGTCGCGTCGTCGGCGGTGAACCTGGCCGACATGCCCTTGGCGCTGACCAGCATCAGGTCGGCGGAGTCGTCCACGAGCTGCGCGGAGATCAGCTCGTCGCCGTCGCGGAGGTTGATCGCGATGATCCCGCCGGTGCGGTTGGAGTCGAAGGCCTCCAGCCTCGTCTTCTTGACCATGCCGTCGCGCGTGGCGAGCACGAGGTACGGCGAGGTCTGGTAGTCGCGGATGTCGAGGATCTGGGCGATCGACTCCTCCGGTTGGAAGGCCAGGAGGTTGGCGACGTGCTGGCCGCGGGCGTCGCGCCCCGAGTCGGGAAGCTCGTAGGCCTTGGCGCGGTAGACCCGGCCCTTGTTGGTGAAGAAGAGCAGGTAATGGTGCGTCGTGGTCACGAAGAAGTGCTCCACGATGTCGTCACCGCGCAGGGCAGCGCCCCGGACTCCCTTACCGCCGCGGCGCTGCGCGCGGTAGAGATCGGTGCGCGTGCGCTTGGCGTAGCCGCCACGGGTGATCGTGACGACGACGTCGTCCTCGGCGATGAGGTCCTCGTCGGTCACCTCGCCGTCCCACGGGATCAGGACGCTGCGCCGGTCGTCGGCGTACTTGGCGGTGATCTCCGCGAGCTCCTCGCTGACGATGCTCCGCTGGCGCGGCTCGCTGGCGAGGATGTCGTTGTAGTCGGCGATGCGCGCCTGCAGGTCGTCGTACTCGTCGATGATCTTCTGCCGCTCGAGGGCGGCGAGCCGGCGCAGCTGCATGTCGAGGATGGCCGTGGCCTGGACCTCGTCGACCTCGAGCAGCGCCATGAGGCCGGAGCGGGCGTCATCGACGGTCGCGCTGGCCCGGATGAGCGCGATGACGTCGTCGAGCGCGTCGAGCGCCTTGAGGTAGCCGAGCAGGATGTGCGCCCGCTCCTGCGCCTTGCGCAGCCGGTAGCGGGTGCGGCGGACCACGACCTCGATCTGGTGGGTGATCCAGTGCCGGACGAACGCGTCGAGCGTGAGGGTGCGCGGGACCCCGTCGACGAGCGCGATCATGTTGCAGGAGAAGTTGTCCTGAAGAGCCGTGTGCTTGAAGAGGTTGTTGAGCACCACCTTCGCGACGGCGTCGCGCTTGAGCTCGACGACCAGGCGCATGCCCGTGCGCGAGGAGGAGTCGTCGCGCACGTCGGAGATCCCGGCGATCTTGCCCTCGCTCGCGAGCTCGGCGATCCGCAGGAGGAGGTTGTCCGGGTTGACCTGGTAGGGCAGCTGGGAGACGACCAGGATGGTGCGTCCGCGGTTGTCCTCCTCGATCTCGACGACCGCGCGCATCGTCACGGAGCCGCGGCCGGTGCGATAGGCGTCCTCGATCCCCTTGCGTCCGACGATCAGCCCGCCCGTAGGGAAGTCGGGGCCCTTCACCCGCTCGAGCAGCGCGTCGAGCAGCTCCTCGCGCGAGGCCTCGGGGTTGGCGAGGGCCCACTGCACGCCCTCGGACACCTCGCCCAGGTTGTGCGGGGGGATGTTGGTGGCCATGCCCACGGCGATTCCCGCGCTGCCGTTGACCAGCAGGTTGGGGAAACGGCTGGGCAGGATCACCGGCTCCTGCGTGCGACCGTCGTAGTTGGGCGTGAAGTCGACGGTGTCCTCGTCGATGTCGCGGACCATCTCCATGGCCAGCTGCGCCATGCGCGCCTCGGTGTAGCGCATGGCGGCGGCCGGGTCGTTGCCCGGGGACCCGAAGTTGCCCTGGCCCTGGACGAGCGGGTAGCGCAGCGCCCACGGCTGGGCCAGCCGCACGAGGGTGTCGTAGATCGCGCTGTCGCCGTGGGGGTGGTAGTTGCCCATGACGTCGCCGACGATGCGCGCGCACTTCGAGAAGCCGCGGTCGGGGCGGTACCCGCCGTCGAACATCGCGTAGAGGACGCGGCGGTGCACCGGCTTGAGCCCGTCGCGGACGTCGGGCAGCGCGCGGGACACGATGACCGACATCGCGTAGTCCATGTAGGACCGCTGCATCTCGACCTGCAGGTCGACCGGTTCGATCCGGGGGTCCTGCTCGTCGGGAGTGGTGAGGGTGGTCTCGTCAGGCATGGCGTTCCTTCGGGTACGACGGTCGGGGCGGGGGCTGCCGTACCGGCTAGATGTCGAGGAAGCGGATGTCGCGGGCGTTGCGCTGGATGAACGCCCGGCGGCTCTCGACGTCCTCGCCCATGAGGACGCTGAACATCTCGTCGGCCTGGGCGGCGTCGTCGATCGTCACCTGGAGCAGGACACGGCGGTCCGGATCCATGGTCGTCTCCCACAGCTCGTCGGCGTTCATCTCGCCGAGGCCCTTGTAGCGCTGGACGGCCTCCTCCTTCGGCAGCCTCTTCCCCGACTCGGTGCCCGCGGTGATGAGGGCGTCGCGCTCGCGGTCGGAGTACGCGTAGGCCGGCTCCTCGCGCTGCCACTTGATCTTGTACAGCGGCGGCTGGGCGAGGTAGACGTGCCCCTGCTCGACGAGGGGGCGCATGAAGCGGAAGAGCAGCGTGAGCAGCAACGTCCGGATGTGCTGGCCGTCGACGTCGGCGTCGGCCATGAGGACGATCTTGTTGTAGCGCAGCTTGTCGATGTCGAACTCGTCCTGGACGCCGGTGCCGAACGCCGAGATCAGCGCCTGGACCTCGTTGTTCTGCAGCACCTTGTCGATGCGCGCCTTCTCGACGTTGAGGATCTTTCCGCGGATCGGCAGGATCGCCTGGGTGCGGGGGTCGCGCCCGCTGCGGGCCGAGCCGCCGGCGGAGTCGCCCTCGACGATGAAGACCTCGCACTCGTCGGGGTTCGTGCTCGAGCAGTCGATGAGCTTGCCGGGCAGGCCGGCACCGCCCATGAGGCCCTTGCGGTTGCGGGCGAGGTCGCGCGCCTTGCGCGCGGCGATCCGCGCGGCTGCCGCCTGCACCGACTTGCGCGCGATGTCCTTGCCCTCGGTCGGGTTGGCCTCGAACCAGCCGCCGAGCTGGTCGTTCACCAGCTTCTGCACGAAGGTCTTGGCCTCGGTGTTGCCGAGCTTGCCCTTGGTCTGGCCCTCGAACTGCGGCTCGCCGAGCTTGACCGAGACGATGGCGGTCAAGCCCTCGCGGATGTCCTCACCGGAGAGGTTGACGTCCTTCTCCTTGAGGATGTTCCACTCGCGGGCGAACTTGTTGACCAGCGTGGTCAGCGCCGCACGGAAGCCTTCCTCGTGCGTGCCGCCCTCGGTGGTGTTGATCGTGTTGGCGAAGGTGTACACGGACTCGGCGTAGCCGGAGTTCCACTGCAGGGCCACCTCGGCCGAGATCCGCCGCTCCTCGTCCTCGTTCTCGACGTGGATCACGTGCTGGTGCGCGGGGCCCTTGGTGGCGTTGAGGTGGCGGACGAAGTCGGCGATGCCGCCCTCGTAGTGATAGCTCACCTCGCGCTGCACCGTCTCGTCGGGCTCGTCGGTCTCGTCGCCCGGCACGGGGACCCGCTCGTCGACGAGCACGATGGTGAGGCCCTTGTTGAGGAAGGCCATCTCCTGGAAGCGCCTGGCCAGGGTGGAGAAGTCGTAGTGCGTGGTCTCGAAGATGTCGCCGTCGGCCCAGAACGTGACGGTCGTGCCGCTGTCGTCGGTGGCCTCGCCCTTCGCGAGCTCCGCGGTCGGGACGCCGTAGCGGTAGGACTGGCGGTAGACGTGACCGTCGCGATTGATCTCGACGTCGAGGTCGGAGGACAGGGCGTTGACGACCGACACACCCACGCCGTGCAGCCCGCCCGAGACCGCATAGCCCGCGCCGCCGAACTTGCCGCCCGCGTGCAGCACGGTGAGGACGACCTCGACCGCTGGGCGGCCCTCCACGGGGTGCATGTCGACGGGGATACCGCGGCCGTTGTCGTGCACCCGCACACCGCCGTCGGCGAGCAGGGTCACCTCGATGCGGTCGCAGTAGCCGGCCAGAGCCTCGTCGACGGAGTTGTCGACGACCTCGTAGACGAGGTGGTGCAGGCCGCGCTCACCGGTCGAGCCGATGTACATGCCGGGGCGCTTGCGGACCGCGTCGAGGCCCTCCAGGACGGTGATGGCGCTCGCGTCGTAGGACACCGGGGTGACGACCCTTCCTTCGCTGATGGTCCGGTCGGCGCTCGAGGCCGGCTCCGGTCCGGGGGAGCCGCCCCGCGCCCGGCGGTGCGGCTCTGGGAAGACCCCGGAAATACCCCCTCATCCTAGTGCCAGGGGACCCCCAGCGGCCGAACGGAGGGGGTCGTGTGTGGGGCTATGTCGGCGGGGGTCACGGGCGGCTGGGCGCGGTTCAGCGCGCGGCGAACGGTGGTCGTCCCCCGTGCAGCCGTCCCGGGGGCCCGGATCGGCTCAGCCGTAGGTGTCGCGCGGCCCACGGCCGCGGACGTGGAGGCGGCCGTGCTTCCACGAGGGCGCGGCCGGGCCCAGGATGGTGATGTCGCGGACGGTCCCCGAGCCGAGCTCCTCGTCGATCCGGGAACGGATCTGGGGCAGCAGGAGGCGCAGCGTCGTCGCCCAGGCCGAGGAGTCCGCCCGCAGCACGAGGATGAGACCGCGCCCGTCGGGGGCCTGCTCGAAGGTTTCCGGGGCCACGTGCTCGGCGATCTCGGGACCGACGATCTCGGCCCAGCGCGACGTCAGCCCGCCCACGGCCGTGGCCTGCTCCCAGCCGCGCTCCCGCAGCAGCCGGGAGACCGAGTCGCCCAGGGTCTGCGGGTCGCGGCCGTCCGGGCCCGGTCCGGAGCGGGGATCGGGACCGCTACGACGGATCCCACCCGACGACGGTGCCGAGGGCCGGTGCCGCGAGGCCGCCCGGGCGCGGGCGAGCGCCTCGCGGGCGGCGTCCACCTGGTCACTCATCGCGGACCACCGTGCCCGCCGTGACGGCGACCCGGTCGCCGCGCAGGGCGAGCGGGACGTCGGCCTCGACCGCGGCCGTCACCAGGACCTGCTCGGCCCCGGCCACCCGCTGGGCAAGCCGCTCGCGGCGTGCTGTGTCCAGCTCGGCGAAGACGTCGTCGAGCACGAGGATCGGCTCGCCGCCCGAGGTCCCGTCCGAGCGCAGGAGGTCGTAGGAGGCGAGCCGCAGCGCCAGGGCGAAGGACCAGCACTCGCCGTGCGAGGCGTAGCCCTTGGCCGGCGCGGGGCCGAGCCGCAGCAGCAGGTCGTCGCGGTGGGGGCCGATGAGCGACACCCCCCGGTCGAGCTCCTCGCGCCGCCGGTCCGCCATGGCCAGGAGCAACCGGTCCGCGAGAGCGTCCCGATCAGGGGGCAGGTCCGCGCCGAGCGCGGAGACGTACTCGAGCGCCGCCGGTCCGGATCCGCCGCTGACGTCGTCGTAGGCCTCCCGCACCAGAGGGTCGAGCGCGGCGACGAGGGCCAGCCGGGCCGCGAGCGTCTCGGAGCCGAGGGCGGCCAGCTGGCCGTCCCACACCTCGAGGGTGCGCAGCACCTCCGCCGCACCTCCCGCGCCCCGACGGGCCGCCGATCCCGACTTGAGCAGGGCGTTGCGCTGCTTGAGCACCCGGTCGTAGTCGGCGCGGACGCCGGCCATGCGTGGTGCACGGGCGACCACGAGATCGTCGAGGAACCGCCGCCGCTCGCTGGGATCCCCCTTGACCAGCGCCAGGTCCTCGGGTGCGAACAGGACGCTTCGGAGCAGGCCCAGGATCTCGCGCGGGCGGGGCACCGGCGCGCGGTTCACCCGCGCGCGGTTGACGCGCCCGGGCGTGATCTCGAGCTCGACGAGAGCCGAGCGCTCCTCGCGCACGACCTGGGCCCGCACGACAGCACGGTCGGCGCCATGGCGCACGAGCGGGGCGTCGGTGGCCACCCGGTGGCTGCCGAGGGTGGCGAGGTACCCCACCGCTTCGACGAGGTTGGTCTTGCCCTGACCGTTGGCCCCGACGAACGAGGTGACACCGGGGCGCAGCGCGAGGTCGACCTGCGCGTAGCAGCGGAAGTCGGTGAGGGCGAGGGCGGCGACGTGCACGGTCGGGCTCAGCCCGACAAGCGCACCGGCATGAGCAGGTAGCGGTAGGTCGACGGCGTCTCCGCCCCGGCGCCGGTGAGCACTGCGGGACGGGTGGCGGTGGTGAAGGACAGGCGCGTCGTCGCGTCGTCGAGCGCGCCGAGGCCGTCGAGGAGGTATTGCGGGTTGAAGGCGATCTCGATCGCGTCGCCGTCCACCTCGCACTCGAGGGACTCCGTGGCCTGGGCCTCGTCGCCCGCGCCGGCACGCAGGTCGAGCTGGCCGCCCTCGAAGGTCAGCCGGACGGGGGTGTTGCGCTCGGCCACGAGTGCGACGCGCTTGACGGCCTCGACCAGCGCGGCCGTGTCGACGGAGGCGACCGTGGCGGACTCGCTGGGCAGCAGCGCGCGGTACTTGGGGAACTCGCCGTCGAGGAGCCGGGTCGTGGTGCGCCGGCCGTCGCCCTCGAACCCCATGAGGCCGTCGCCCGCCCCGGTGCTCGAGAGCGCGAGGTGGACGACGTCGCAGTGGCCCAGCGACTTGGCGGTGTCGGCGAGGGTGCGGGCCGGCACGAGGGCCGCGGTGTCCATGCCGGGGTTCTCCGGCGACCAGGCGAGCTCGCGCACGGCGAGCCGGTAGCGGTCCGTCGCCGCGAGGGTGATCGTCGAGTCGGCGATCTCGACACGGATCCCGGTGAGGGTCGGGAGCGTGTCGTCGCGGCCGGCGGCCACGGCGACCTGGCCCACGGCGGCCGCGAGGAGACCACCGGGCACGGTGCCGCTCGAGCCGGGCATGTCGGGGAGCGCGGGGTAGTCCTCGACGGGGAGGGTCGGCAGCGTGAAGCTCGAGCGACCGCACGTGACCTCGACCCGGCTCCCCTCCGAGGACAGGGTCACCGGAGCCGCCGGCAGGGCGCGGGCGATGTCGGCCAGCAGGCGACCCGACACGAGCACCGTCCCGGGCTCTTCGACGTCGGCCGGGACGGCCACGCGGCCGGAGACCTCGTAGTCGAAGCTGGACAGGGTCAGGCCGCCGGGGGCGGCCTCCACCAGGAGACCGGCGAGCATCGGCATGGAGGGGCGGGACGGCAGCGTGCGGGCAGCCCAGGCCACCGCGTCGGCGAGCACATCGCGCTCGAGCCGGAACTTCACGTCTCACTCCTGTCGGTGCGGGTCGCGGGTCATGCTGTCACGGACCACCCACGCGACGACAGCGGCATCGCCGAGTGTCGTTCGTCGTGGTCGTCCCCAGGTGGGCCGGTGCGTGGTGGGACCGGGGGAGTCCTCCAGGAGAGATCACTGTGGTCTTCGTCGTAGGTCCTGTGGATCCTGGGGACAACGGGCGTCGGTCCTGGTCGACCGGCGTGGCGCCGTCCCGTGGTGGGTGTGGACGGGGCGGGGGACGACGCCGGATGCCTGGGGACGAGGCTCGTCCGTCCCGGTCTGTCCCCAGGTCCTCGGGGCGATCAGGGGATGCCCGGATCGGGCGTCCACAGAGTTATCCCCAGGGTGTGAATACGTTTGGTGATCATGCGACCCACGTGCCGTGACGGTGTGTAGTCGCCTCGGGAGCACGTGGGTCAGGCCTGCCGGGCGGTGGACTTGATCCGCCCGGTGAGGTCGGTGACCTGGTTGTAGAGCGAGCGACGCTCGGCCATGAGCTGGCGGATCTTGCGGTCGGCATGCATGACGGTCGTGTGGTCGCGCCCACCGAAGGCCTGGCCGATCTTGGGCAGCGACAGGTCCGTGAGCTCGCGGCAGAGGTACATGGCGATCTGGCGGGCGGTGACGAGCACCCGCGAGCGCGATGAGCCGCAGAGGTCCTCGACGGTCACGCCGAAGTAGGCCGCCGTCTGCATCATGATGATCGACGAGGTGATCTCCGGGCCGGCCTGGTCGGTGATGAGGTCCTTGAGGACGACCTCGGCGAGCGGCACGTCGACCGGCGAGCGGTTGAGACTGGCGAACGCCGTGACGCGGATGAGGGCGCCCTCGAGCTCACGGATGTTGGTCGAGATCTTCGAGGCGATGAACTCGAGCACCTCGGGCGGCGCGGAGAGCCGCTCCTGCGCGGACTTCTTGCGCAGGATCGCGATGCGGGTCTCGAGGTCGGGTGGCTGCACGTCGGTGATGAGGCCCCACTCGAAGCGGGAGCGCATCCGGTCCTCGAACCCGTCGAGCTGCTTGGGCGGCAGGTCGGAGGTCACCACGATCTGCTTGTTGGCGTTGTGCAGCGTGTTGAACGTGTGGAAGAACTCCTCCTGCGTCTGCACCTTGCCCGACAGGAACTGGATGTCGTCCACGAGCAGCACGTCGACGTCGCGGTAGCGGCGCTGGAACGCGGCTGCCTTGTCGTCGCGGATGGAGTTGATGAACTCGTTGGTGAACTCCTCCGAGGACACGTAGCGCACCCGCGAGCCGTTGTAGAGCGTGCGGGTGTAGTGCCCGATGGCGTGCAGCAGGTGGGTCTTGCCCAGCCCCGACTCCCCGTAGATGAAGAGCGGGTTGTACGCCTTCGCCGGCTGCTCGGCCACGGCCACCGCGGCGGCGTGGGCGAAGCGGTTGCTCGACCCGATGACGAAGGTGTCGAAGGTGTACTTGGGGTTGAGCCTGCTGGTCTCCTCGCCGCGGGTGCCCGGGGAGCCGGTCCCGGGACGGGCGGCGTCGGCGACGACGACGGGAGCCACCTCGGGGGCGGCCGGTGCCTGTGCGGCGGGGGTCTCGGCGTAGGTCGAGTCGGCCATCTCGTCGGTGGCGTCCTCGTCCAGGCTCGGGGCGATCGCGGGGTCGACGGTGACCGCGATCCTGACGTCGCGGTCGAGGGTGCGCGAGAGCGCGGCGACCACGGGCGGCCGGAGCTTGGACTCCAGGACGTCCTTGGTGAACTCGTTCGGCGCGGCGATGAGGACGGTGTCCTCGATGAGGGCCAGCGGCCGGGTGAGGGTGACGAAGGCCCGCTGCTGCGGGGTCATCCCGCCGTCACCGAGGGAGGCGAGAGCTCGGTTCCACACCTCGGTGAGGTCCAGGTCGTCGGCCACGCGGTTCCCTCGTCTCATGTCCACACGATCGTCCACAGGTGTGGAGCGTCGCCCCGGCCGGACTCTCCGCTGGTCATCGACGCGAGGTGTGGCGAGACCGTAGTGCGTGCTCGCCGGACAGCGTCAAGGGGTTGTCCACAGGTGGGGGCCCGAGTGTGCCACGAATCCCGGACCCGCTCGGCGTGTCGGCGCACCCGCCTCGGCACCGGCCGGGGAAGATGGGCGGTTACCCCGCGGGGGTGGTCTGCGCCACCCGCGCACGCTCGCGGACCGGGTGCGGTTTGACCCTGTCGCGGGCGGGACCGTACCGTGGTCGGTGCCGTCGTGCTCGCACGCCGGCGGCCTCCGCCGCATGTCGATGCCCATCCGGGCGTCGGCGTCCGGTGGCGGCCGGCCCTCGTGGCCCGCCGACCGACCGACCGACCGGATCCCCGGTCCCCCTCGCCTGGCCAGGGCAGCCCTGGCCCCTCGCCCGCGGAGCCCGACCTCATGAGCAAGCGTACGTACCAGCCGAACAACCGCCGTCGGGCCAAGACCCACGGCTTCCGCACCCGCATGCGCACCCGCGCCGGCCGCGCCATCCTGGCCGCGCGCCGTCGCAAGGGTCGCACCGAGCTCTCGGCCTGATCGTCGGCCCCGGCGTGCTCCCGCGCTCCGCGCGGCTGCGCCGTAGCCGGGACTTCGTCGAGACCACGCGACGGGGGGCACGGGCCGCCGGCCCCCTCCTCGTCGTCCACCTCGACCCCGGCGCCGGCGACTCCGCGCACCGATCCCGCCCAGGTGAGGACCCCCGGGCGGGATTCGTCGTGAGCAGGGCCGTGGGCGGATCCGTCGTGCGCCACGCGGTGACCCGGCGGCTGCGCCACCAGCTCGTCCCGCGCCTGGGCCTGCTGGCCCCCGGGACGCGCGTCGTGGTGCGGGCGCTGCCCGCCTCCGCAGCGGCGTCCTCGGCCGAGCTCGGAGCCGAGCTCGATCGCGTCCTCGACCGGGCACTCAGGCGGGCGCAGAGCAAAGCAGAAGCGGCGGGTCTGGGCGCATGAGAGCCGTACATGCGGTGCTGAGGTTCGTCGACGCGACGCTGGGTCGGGTGCTGCGCGCCTTCCTCATCGGCGGCATCCGGGTCTACCAGACGGTGCTCAGCCCGCTGCTGGGCCCGCGATGCCGGTTCTACCCGAGCTGCTCGGCGTACGCAGTCGAGGCCATCCGCGTGCACGGTGCCGCCAAGGGGACGGTCCTGGCCACCGCGAGGATCGGGCGCTGCCACCCCTGGAACCCCGGCGGCGTCGACCACGTCCCCCCGCGGGGGGCCTGGAAGCCCGAGCCCTACGTGCCGCTCGAGGCCGCGACGCTCGAGATCCCTGACGACCGACCCACGACCGACCCGACCCACCGGAGCACCGCGTGAGCCTCAACCCGATCATCTGGCTCGAGAACGTCGTCAGCTGGATCCTCATCCAGTTCCACAAGCTGACCGGCGCCATCTTCGGCGAGTCCTCGGGCATCGCCTGGGCCCTGGCGATCGTCGGCCTGGTCGTCGTCATCCGCATCGCGCTGATCCCGCTGTTCGTCAAGCAGATCAAGAGCCAGCGGAACATGCAGATCATCCAGCCCAAGATCAAGGAGATCCAGCAGAAGTACGCCGGCGACCGGGAGCGCCAGAGCCAGGAGATGATGGCGCTCTACCGGGAGACGGGCACCAACCCGCTGTCGAGCTGCCTGCCGATCCTGGCCCAGGCCCCGATCTTCTTCGCGCTGTTCCAGGTGCTCCAGGGCATCGCGCTCGGGGTGGCCCGCGGGCTCATGACCCCCGAGCTCGTGGAGCAGGCGCGCGAGGCGACGCTGCTCGGTGTCCCGATCTACGCGACCTTCATGGACGCGACCCAGACCCCGAACCCGCTGGCGACCCGCATCCTCACCGGCGTGCTCATCGTGCTCATGACTGCCACGACGTTCACGACGCAGCGCCAGCTCATCGTCAAGAACACGGCCCGGGACAACCCGATCGCCCAGCAGCAGAAGATCCTGCTCTACGTCTTCCCGTTCTTCTTCCTCATCACCGGCATCTACTTCCCGGTGGGCGTGCTCATCTACTGGCTCACCACCAACCTCTGGTCGATGGGTCAGCAGTTCTACGTGATCCGCAACAACCCGCAGCCCGGGACGCCGGCGGCCGCCGCCTACGAGGAGCGCCAGGCACGCAAGCGGGCGCGCAAGAACGGCGGGGTCGACCCCCTGGCACCGCCGCCCGAGGAGCCCAAGGCGGCCCAGCCGCGCCAGCAGCCGAAGAAGCAGAGCCGGTCCCAGCGTAAGAAGTAGCGCGCCGCCGCCTCCGTTTCCCGTGAAACACCCAGCCCCCACCGCGAGCCGGTGACCGTCCGCAGGAGAACGCATGACTGACCAGGCGACCGCCCCCGAGCCCACCTCGGCCGTTTCCCGTGAAACGGCAGGGCCGACGAACCACCTCGAGCGCGAAGGCGACATCGCGGCCGACTACCTCGAGGGGCTGCTCGACATCGCCGACCTCGACGGCGACATCGACATGGACGTCGAGGGGGATCGCGCCCTCGTGAGCATCGTGGGCGGTGACGTGACCCACCTCGTGGGGGACCGCGGCCAGGTCCTCGACGCGTTGCAGGAGCTGACCCGGCTGGCCGTGACCCGGGAGACCGGGGAGCGCTCACGGCTCATGCTCGACATCGCCGGTCACCGAGCTGCTCGCCGGGAGGCGCTCACCGCGCTCGGTACCGAGGCCGCCACGCAGGCCCGCACGTCGGGAGAGCCGGTCCGGCTCGAGCCGATGACCCCCTTCGAGCGCAAGATCGTGCACGACGCGGTGGCCGCCGCCGGGCTCTCCAGCGAGTCCGAGGGCGTCGAGCCCCGGCGGTTCGTCGTGGTGCTGCCCTCGGCATGACCGAGTCGGCCGAACTGGAGGAGCGCGTCGCGGCCTCGCTCGCGGCGCGCTACCCCGACGCGGCCGACGGCCTGAGCAGCTACGTGGCCCTGCTCGCCGGAGCGGGCGTGGAGCGGGGCCTCATCGGCCCGCGGGAGTCGGACCGGCTGTGGAGCCGGCACGTGGCCAACTGCGCCGTTCTCGAGGAGCTGGTGCCCGACGCGGCCCGGGTCGGCGACGTGGGCTCGGGCGCGGGGCTGCCAGGACTGCCACTCGCCCTCGTCCGCCCGGACCTGCGCGTCCTGCTCGTGGAGCCCCTGCTGCGCCGGGCGACCTTCCTCTCCGAGGCGGTGGACGAGCTGGGCCTGGGCGAGCGGGTCGAGGTGGTGCGGGCCCGGGCCGAGGACCAGCGCGACCTCGGGCTCGACGTCGTGACCGCGCGCGCCGTCGCCCCGCTGGACCGGCTGGCCGGCTGGGCCCTGCCGCTCGTGCGGGTCGGGGGCGAGCTGCTGGCGCTCAAGGGCGCCGCGGCCGCTGCTGAGGTCGCCGAGGCCCAGACCGCGCTGGAACGTCTCGGTGGCGGAGCGGCCGAGGTGCTCCAGTGCGGCGCCGACGTGGTCGATCCACCCACGACCGTCGTCCGCGTCGTCCGGCTGCGGTCCGCCCGGCGTCGTCGCGGCGCACGACCCCTTCCCACCCCTGAGGAGCAGGCGTGAGCGACACCCCGTTGGCCGTCGCGGCCGCCACCGCGGTCCAGGTGCGCGAACGACGATTCGGCGACCCGCTGCCGCGGCCCTCGCGGACGCGCGTGCTCACGGTGGCCAACCAGAAGGGCGGCGTGGGCAAGACCACGTCCACCGTGAACCTCGCGGCCGCGCTCGCCCTGCAGGGGCTCTCCGTGCTCGTGCTCGACCTGGACCCGCAGGGCAACGCCTCGACGGCGCTCGGGGTGGAGCACCACGTGGAGGTGCCCAGCGTCTACGACGTCCTCATCGACGGGCGCCCGCTCGCGGAGGTCGTGGTCGCCGTGGGCGACCTGCCCGGCCTGTGGTGCGCTCCGGCGACGCTGGACCTGGCCGGCGCCGAGATCGAGCTGGTGAGCGTGGTCGCGCGCGAGCACCGTCTCCGCAAGGCCCTCGGCGCCTACCTGGGCGCCCACGAGGCCGAGCACGGACGCCTGGACTACGTCCTCATCGACTGCCCGCCGAGCCTGGGGCTGCTCACGCTCAACGCTCTCGTCTGCGCGGACGAGGTCCTCATCCCGATCCAGTGCGAGTACTACGCGCTGGAGGGGCTCGGCCAGCTCCTGCGCACGGTCGGGTTGGTGACCGAGGAGCTCAACCCTGGCCTGCACGTGTCGACCATCCTGCTCACGATGTATGACGCCCGGACCCGCCTGGCGGCCCAGGTCGCGGAGGAGGTCCGCACCCACTTCGGCGACCGGGTCCTGCGCACGGCCATCCCACGCTCGGTCCGGGTCTCGGAGGCGCCCTCCTACGCGCAGACGGTGCTGACCTACGACCCGGGCTCGACGGGGGCGCTCTCCTACCTGGAGGCGGCCCGCGAGCTTGCGCGCCAGGGCCTCGCCGGCTGACCTGCAGGACGAGATAGAGCCGCATGTGCGGCACCATGGGGCTGATTCATCCGCGATTCGCGGAAGTGTCGAGGACGAGTACAGTCTGGGCGTCGACATGACAGGAGCACAGGTGAACCAGCGACGCGGACTCGGGCGCGGACTCGGCGCGCTCATCCCCACGGCCAAGGACGACGCCGAGGTCGAGTCCGGCCCGCCGGTCCCGCCCCCGCCCGCACCGCAGATCCGGGACAACCACCCCGTGGACGCCTTCGTGGCGGAGGAGTCCCCGGTGGGCGAGGTGATGGCCGAGGTCGAGGGCGCGCGCTACGCCGAGCTCGCCCTGGACGACATCCGCCCCAACCCCCGCCAGCCCCGGTCGGTCTTCGACCCCGACGCGCTCGCCGAGCTGGTCTTCTCCATCCGCGAGATCGGTCTCCTGCAGCCCGTGGTGGTCCGGCCGGTGCCGGACGCGCCCGCGGACGGCCCGCACTTCGAGCTCGTCGCCGGCGAGCGGCGCTGGCGGGCGGGTCGCGAAGCCGGCCTGGAGCGCATCCCCGCCATCGTGCGCGAGACCGGCGACGACGTCCTTCTCCGCGACGCCCTGCTCGAGAACCTGCACCGGGCCGACCTCAACGCGCTCGAGGAGGCGGCCGCCTATCAGCAGCTCCTCGACGACTTCGGCTGCACCCAGGAGGAGCTGGCGGCCAGGATCGGCCGCTCTCGTCCGCAGGTGAGCAACACGCTGCGCCTGCTGCGGCTCCCTGCGCCCGTGCAGCGACGGGTTGCCGCGGGGGTCATCTCGGCGGGGCACGCGCGCGCCCTGCTGTCCCTCGACGACAGCGAAGCCATGGACCGCCTCGCGACCCGCATCGTCGCCGAAGGGCTCTCGGTGCGCGCCGTCGAGGAGATCGTGGCGGTCGGCGAGGCCGATGGCCGCGAGCGCGTCCGCGTCGCCCGTCCGCGGTCCGCCGCGGCGCCCGGTCTCACCGAGATCGCCGACCGGCTCTCCGACCGCCTCGAGACCCGGGTGCGGATCGAGGCCGGACGCAGCAAGGGGAAGATCACGATCGAGTTCGCGACGCTCGAGGACCTCCGCCGCATCGTCGACGTGATCGAGGCGGTCGACGGCTCCTGACATCCCTTGCGCTGCAAGGGATCACAAGGACGACGGAAGCGCTACTCGGCGAGCGCGCGTCGCACCAGCCCGAGCGTCACGGCTCCGAGCTCCAGCCCGGCGGCGGCGAGAGCCTGCGGGTAGGTCGACGTCTCGGTCATCCCAGGAGCGACGTTGGCCTCGAGGAACCACGGGCGCCCCTCGGCGTCCACGATGAGGTCGCTTCGGGACCAGTGCCGCAGGCCCAGCACGCTGTGCGCGGTGACCGCCGCCTGAGCGCACGCCGCCAGGACGTCGGCGGGCAGCCGGGCCGGCACGAAGAACTCCGTGGCGCCGGCCGTGTACCGCGCGCCGTAGTCGTAGAAGCCGCCGTCCGGGGCGATCTCCACGACCGGGAGCGCCCGCGGCTCATCGCCGTCGTCGAGCACCGACACCGCGACCTCGGTGCCGGCCACGTAGCGCTCGATCACCACGATGTCGCCGTACGCGAACGCGGCCATCATCGCCGCGGGCAGCTCGGCCGCGCTGCGGACGACGCTCGCGCCGAGCGAGGACCCGCCCCGCGTGGGCTTCACCATGAGCGGCAGTCCCAACGAGGACTCGATGGCGGCGAGCACCGGTCCGGCACCGAGCTCGCGGAACGTCGTCGCGGCCAGGACCACCGACTCCGGAGCGGCCACACCGGCGGCGCGGACGGCGGCCGAGGCGACGGGCTTGTCGAAGGTCGAGCGGCAGGCGGAGGGGCGCGATCCCACGTAGGGCAGACCCAGTGCGTCGAGGACGCCGCGCAGCGCCCCGTCCTCACCGGCGGCGCCGTGCAGCAGCGGAACGACGCAGGACGGGCGGTCCTCGGCGAGGGCGGCGAGCAGGGAGCCGTCCACGTCCAGGGTGTCGACGCTCACGCCGTGCCCCCGCAGCGCTTCGGCCACGCGGCGGCCGGAGCGGATCGAGACGTCCCGCTCCGGTGACAGTCCACCGGCGAGGACGACCACGCGGCCGCCGAGATCAGATGTCATCACGATTCCCCTTGTGCTGCAACGGATCTCAGGCGAGGTCGGGTGTGGGTGCGGTCGGGCCGGACCGGACGGGCGCGCTGGTGGGTGAGCCGAACGTGGCGGCCAGCTCCACCTCGGTCTCGATGACGCCGGCCAGGCGCCGGACGCCCTCGCGGATGCGATCCGGCTCGGGATAGCAGTAGGACAGCCGCAGCTCGTGCTCCCCGCCTGCCCCGGGCGCGTAGAACCCGGTCCCCGGCACGTAGGCGACGAGCGCCGCGACCGCGCGCGGCAGCATGGCTGTCGCATCGAGACCGGCCGGCAGGGTGACCCACGAGTAGAAGCCGCCGGCCGGGACGGTCCACGTCGTGCCCGGCGGCATGAGCGACTCGAGCGACTCGAGGAGGGCGTCGCGTCGTTCGCGGTAGACCTCGCGGAAGACCTTCACCTGCTCGAACCACGGCTGCGTCGCAAGGTAGGAGGAGATGGTGAGCTGGGCGAAGTTCGACGGGCACAGGGTGGCCGTCTCGTTGGCCAGCACCAGCTTCTCGCGCACGCCGTGCGGCGCGACGGCCCACCCGATCCGCAGGCCGGCGGCGATCGTCTTCGAGAACGTCCCCAGGTAGACCACGCCGTCGGCCTCGTCAGCGCGGATCGCCCGAGGGACCTCCCCGTCGAAGCCCAGCAGCCCGTAGGGGTCGTCCTCGAGCAGGAGGATCCCGGTGGACCGGGCGACCTCGAGCACCTCGGCCCGCCGCTGCGAACCCTGCGTGACGCCGGCCGGGTTGTGGAAGCTGGGGATCGTGTAGATGAGCTTGGGCGTGCGGCCCTGCGCCCGGAGTGCGGCGATGGCCTCGCGCAGGGCGTCCGCGCGCATCCCCTCCCCGTCCATGGGGACGTGCACGACCTGGCACTGGTAGGACGAGAAGACGCCCAGGGCGGTCACGTACGTCGGCGCCTCGACCAGCACGACGTCGCCCGGGTCGCAGAACACGCGCACGACGAGGTCCAGCGCCATCTGGGAGCCGGCCGTCACCACGATGTCGTCGGGATGGGCACGGACGCCGACGGGGGCCATGACGTCGAGGATCTGCTCGCGCAGGGTGACGTCGCCCTGGCCGGAGCCGTACTGCAGCGCCTGTGCGCCGCGGTCGCGGACCAGCTGCGCGACGGTGTCGGCGAGGGCGTCCAGCGGGAGCGCGGATACGTAGGGCATCCCCCCGGCGAGCGAGACGACCTCGGGCCGGGACGCCACGGCGAACAGCGCGCGCACCTGCGACGCGGTGAGCCCCTGGGTGCGCTGGGCGTAGGCGTCGATCCACGGGTCGAGCCGGGTCCCCTGGGGCTCCATACCGGACTCGCCTCCTCCGCCGCCGTCGGGTGACTGCAGCGCCTACGATGCCCGATGGGTACCGGGAGGTGTCATGCGGGTTGTCCGGTGGGTCGTCGCCCTGCTCGTGCTGGGGCTCGTCGTCGGTTTCGTGGTGAGCCTGATCCGTCCGCACCGCGAGGAGCTGCCGCGGCCGGTCGCGGACTGACCTGGTCAGGCGGTTTGAGACGCCTCGAGGTCGAGCGGGACGGGGGCGAAGAACCCCACCACCGCGGCGCTGATGCCCTCGGCCAGGGCGTCGCGGAACGCAGGGTCGGCGAGGCGGGCTGCGTCCCGAGGGCTGGAGAGGTAGCCGCACTCGACGCGTACGGCGGGCATGCGGGTCATCCGGAGCAGGTCCCACGTCTTGGGGTGCGTGCGGCAGTCGGCGAGGTCGGTGCGCGTGCAGATCTCGTCCTGGACCATCTGCGCGAGGCGTCGCCCGAGCGCGGACCCGGTCCCGGCGACGGGGTCGCCGTAGAAGAAGGTCGCGCAGCCCGCCGGCGCCGGTGAGGCCACTGAGTCCAGGTGCAGCGACACGACCAGGTCGGCCCCCGTGGCGTTGGCGAAGGCGGCCCGCTCGGCCTCGTCGAGGGCCTGGTCCCCCTCGGGCGAGCGCGTCAGCAGCACCTGCACCCCGATGGCGGCCAGCCGCCCCTCCACGCGGGTGGCCAGGTCGCCGACGAGCGTCGCCTCGGTCAGCGCGGAGTGGGTCAGACCCGCGTCGTGACCGCCGTGGCCGGGATCGAGGACGACGACCTTGTCGGCGACCCCGCTGCACAGGGACTCGAGCAGCTGCAGCTCGCGCAGGTCCGCGGCCACGCCACCGCCGGACATGGTGCGACCGAGGCGCGCGAGCGCGCGGAACGTCTCGGGCCCGCAGGTGCCGTCGGGGTCCACCCCCACGCTGCGCTGGAACTCGCGCAGGGCGGCGTCGGTCGCCACCCCGAACACCCCGTCGACGCGACCCAGGTCGAATCCCAGCCCGGAGAGCCGGGTCTGCAGCGCCCCGACGTCGTCGCCGATCATGAGGTGGCGCGGGAGGTAGGACACCACCCGGTCGCCGAGCGTCCAGCGCGCCTCCTCGAGGCGGCGGAAGGTCTGCGGACCCACGACACCGTCGACCGTCAGGCCGCGCTCCTGCTGGAAGGCGCGGACCGCACGGTCGACGTCGTCGTCGAAGAGGTCGGACGGGGCGCCGGGTCGCGGGAGCAGTAGGCCGAGGCGGCCGAGGCGGTCGCGGATCTCGGTGACCACCGCACCGGTGTCACCCCGTCGCGTGACGGGTGCGGACACGGATCAGAGGAACTCGGCCAGGTCGGCCAGCAGCGCGGCCTTCGGCTTGGCTCCCACGATCTGCTTCACCAGACGACCGCCCTGGTAGACGTTCATGGTGGGGATCGACATGATCCGCTCGCTCGCGGCGATCTGGGGGTTCTCGTCGATGTTGAGCTTGGCGACGGTGAGCTTGTCCGGGTGCGCGGCCGCGATCTCCTCGAGGATCGGCGAGACCATCTTGCACGGACCGCACCACTCGGCCCAGAAGTCCACCAGGACGGGAGTGGATGACATGAGGACGTCGTCGGTGAACGAGGCGTCCGTGACGGTCTTGGTGGCCATGCGGGGATGTCCTTCCGATCGGGCGGGGTCGGGGACCACGGTACGGCGTGGGGCCGACCGGCGGGGTCAGGCGGTGGCGGCCACGGGCTCGGTGGCGGACTCGAGCGCGGCGAGCCAGCGCTCGGCGTCGAGGGCAGCGGCGCAGCCGGAGCCGGCAGCGGTGATGGCCTGCCGGTAGGTGTGGTCCACGAGGTCCCCGCAGGCGAAGACGCCCTCGACGTCCGTGCGCGTGCTGCGGCCCTCGACGAGGACGTAGCCCTCGTCGTCGAGGGTCACCTGGCCCCGGACCAGCTCCGAGCGCGGGTCGTGCCCGATGGCCACGAACAGTCCCGTAGCGGCGAGGGTGCGGGTCTCCCCGGTCACGGTGTCGCGCAGGACGACCCCGCTCACCTTGTCCTCGCCCAGGATCTCGGCGACCTCGGAGTTCCACGCGAAGTCGATCTTCGGGTTCGCGAAGGCGCGCTCCTGCATGATCTTCGACGCCCGCAGCTGGTCGCGCCGGTGGACCAGGGTGACCTTGTCCGCGAAGCGGGTCAGGAAGGTGGCTTCCTCGACGGCGGAGTCGCCGCCGCCCACGACGACGATCTCCTGGTTCCGGAAGAAGAAGCCGTCGCACGTCGCGCACCACGACACCCCGTGGCCCGACAGGCGCTTCTCGCCGTCGACGCCGAGCTCGCGATAGCCCGAGCCCATGGCGAGGATCACCGAGTGCGCCCGGTGCTCGACCCCGGATCCGTCCACGACCACCTTGACCGGTCCGGCCAGGTCCACCGAGGTGACGTCGTCGGTGACGATCTCGGCGCCGAAGCGCTCGGCCTGGGCCCGCAGACTCTCCATGAGCGCGGGGCCCTGGATCCCCTCGGGGAAGCCGGGGAAGTTCTCCACGTCGGTGGTGTTCATGAGCGCGCCCCCGGCGGTGACCGCACCCTCGAAGACCAGCGGGGCCAGCTGAGCCCGGGCGGCGTAGATCGCGGCCGTGTACCCGGCCGGGCCGGAGCCGATGATGATCACGGTGCGGACGTCGTTCACGACGGGCCTTCCTGGTGCGAGGGGTGCGAGGGGTGCGCCGGCGTCGCGGCGGTCGTTGGCGACAACCATGCTAGGGCGCCGGGCATTCCGGGCGGGGCGGGCTCAGGGACCGGTGATCCGCTGGAACTGCAGAACATCGGCGGCCTCGCGCGTGCACGTGGGGGCGACGACCCAGACGTCCAGCGCTCCCGGCTCGTCCTTGCTGGTCAGGACCACGACGAGGGCCGCCCGTCCCTCGTAGGTGGCCCGGTCCACGGCGACCGCCTGCTCGCCCTGATCCCCGGTGAGCTGCTCCACGCAGCCCACCAGGGTGTCCGGGGCGATCGCGGCGGAGGCACCCGCCCCCGCGGACCCGAGGTCCGCGCCGGCCTCCGGCACGAGGACGGCCTCCCCCGAGCGGTCGTCCGCGCTCGTGGCGGAGAGCAAGGAACGGACCTGGCCCGCGAGGTTGTCCTGGTCGTACGCGGTCCCGCTCGCCACAACCGTCCCGGCGACGGCCCCCGCGAGCGTGGCCGCCGAGTCCGAGCTCGAGCCGCCGAGGGTGCCCGAGACGACGGCCCCGACCCCGCCGACGACGAGGACGGCGGCCGCGGCTCCGACGAGCCACTGCAGAGCGCGGGTGGAGCTGTCCGGGCGACGTTGCGTGGGCAGCACCGTGACGGGAGCGCCCACCGGCTCGTCCTCGGCGTCCTGCTGCGGGGCGGATCCGGTGCCCAGCTGGACCGAGGAGGATGGACGGAGCTCCTGCGCGAGGACGGCGTCGACCCGGGCGACCACGTGGTCAGGCATCGGCGGATCGTCCGCGCGCAGGCCGGCGAGCAGGCCGCGCGCGAAGGCGTCCTGCTCGGGCGTGGCCTCGGGCCCGAGGTCGTCGGCGGGTCCTGGCGTCCCCGAGGGCGTGCTCACTCAGGTCACCTCCGCTCGGTCGGGTCGGTCGGGTCGGGCGTGGATGGGACGTCGGCGGCCCCGTCGGGGTTCCGGACCCCGGCCAGCATCACGGCGAGCCGGGCCCGCCCGCGCGAGCAGCGGCTCTTCACGGTGCCCTCGGGGATCTCGAGTGCGATCGCGGCATCGGCCACCGAGAAGCCCTCCACGTCCACGAGCACCACGGCGGCCCGCTGCTCGACGGGCAGCGCCGCGAGCGCCCGGTCGATCTCGTGGCGCAGCTCGAAACGGTCGAGGTCATCGCGCGGGTCCGCGATCGCGTGATGCCCGGACTCCTCGTCCAGCAGCGGGACCGACGGGCGCGCGCGGCGCCTGCGCATGCGGTCGAGGCAGGCGTTGACCACCACCCGGTGCAGCCAGGTCGTGACGGCGGCGTCACCGCGGTAGGAGGCGGCGTTGCGGTAGGCGGAGATGAGGGCGTCCTGGACGGCGTCGGCGGCCTCCTCCGGGTCCGAGGTGGTGCGCAGCGCCACCGCCCAGAGTCGGTCCCGGTGGCGGCGGACGAGCTCGCCGAAGGCATCGGGGTCGCCGGCGACGTGGGCGGCGAGCAGGGTCCGGTCGTCGACCGCGTCCCCGTGGCTGTCCTCGGTCATGGCCGGCCCAGCCTACGGCTCCCGGGGTCGGGGGCCCCGCGCCGGCGCACGTGGCGCGGCGGCTCGCCTCAGCCGAGGACGACGACGTCGGAGACGCCGCCCTGGTAGGCCTGGCCCGCCGAGGGCAGCTCGGTGAGCCACACCAGCAGGTAGCGCGTGGTCACCGGGCGCGGGACCCGCAGCGTCACCCCGTCGCCGGCGCGCACGGCCTCGGCCATGACGGTGAACTGCTCGGGGTCGGCTGCGGGGTCGTCCCCGGCCCGCAACGACACGTCGGTGCCCGCACCCACGAAGCGCAGGGTCACCGCCGACACAGGGCGGGGTGCACCGAGGTCGAGCAGGAGTCCCACACCGGGTTTGCCGGACAGCCCCGGTCGCCGGTAGCGGACGGTCGTCCAGGCGCTGGCCGGGTCGTCGTCGATCGCGAGGGGGGCCTGCTCGGGGTTCTCCTCGCGGGTGTCGCCGAAGGGGTCGAAGTCGGTCGCGGACACGACCGCGATCGGACGTTCGACGGGCGCGGCCACCGGACCGGCCGCGGGGCTCGCGGCCGGGGAGCTCGGCGGCGCAGTCGCGGCGCGCGGGCTCACGAGAGGCGGGCTCCCGGCGCCGCGGAGCAGGGCGA
>JAHECT010000021.1 GCA_024641605.1 Micrococcales bacterium | reverse complement strand
CGGAATCCGCGTCGGCTCGTCGGCGACGAGGTGCGCAGGAGCGACTCCTCGCCAGCAGCCGCGGACACCAGGTGCTGGACGGTGTCGAACGAGACATCGGGCAGCGCCAGGTCGAGGTCGGCGAGACCAGCCATCTCGAGGGGCACGGCCAGCCCGCTCGGCTCGCCCACGGCCGTCAGGCCTCGGGCCGGGACGATCAGCTGGTCGTGCGCCAGCCCGGCCAGGTCCTGGTCACCGGAGTCGATGGTGAGCAGGGTGGCCCCGGCGCGGCGCGCATCGGCGAGCCGCTCGAGGAGGGCCTCCGTCGGATCGTCGGGAGCGACGACGAAGAGCGTCTCGCCCCGTCGCGCGGCCTCCAGCCGGTCGAGGCCGATAGCGAGGTGCGGGGGAGCGTCGACCGGGGGCGACCAGCGGACCAGCGTGGGGGACAGGCTGGGGATGCCGGCATAGCGCGACTCGTCGTCGAGGTGCGCCGCCAGGTGCCAGGGCTCCTGGTCCGGCGTCCCCACCAGCAGGAGCCCGTCGCCGTTGTCGGTCGAGCTGCGCAGCGACCGCGCGAATCCGCGGGTTCGGTCGACCCACCCGGTGCTCGAGAGCACCTCCCGCAGCAGCCCTACTCGTGATGCATCCACGGGGGCATCGTGCCGTACCCGAGGCGCGGCTGGTTGGATCCCCCCATGACCGAGAATGTCGCGCCGTCGCCCTACGACCTGCCCGACGTCACCGACCTCGTCGTCGGAGTGCTGGGAGGGACGGGTGAGCAGGGCCGTGGGCTCGCCGTCCGTCTGGCGCGCGCCGGGCAGCAGGTCGTGATCGGATCGCGCGCCGCCGAACGCGCGGAGGCAGCCGCATCGGAGATCGGTCACGGTGTCCGGGGGGCGGACAACGCGGCATGCGCGGCGGCGAGCGACGTGGTTGTCGTGGCGGTCCCCTACGACGGGCACCGGGACCTGCTCGCCTCGCTGGCCGGAGTGCTCGATGGCAAGGTCGTGATCGACTGCGTCAACCCCCTCGGCTTCGACAAGCAGGGTGCTTTCGCGCTGGCCGTCGAGGAGGGATCGGCGGCGCAGCAGGCGGCGACCGTGCTGCCCGGCTCGCGGGTGGTGGGCGCGTTCCACCACGTCTCCGCCGTGCTCCTGCTCGACGAGTCGGTCGACTCCCTCGACACCGACGTCCTCGTGCTCGGGGACGACCGGGCGGCCACGGACACTGTCCAGGCGCTCGCCGGCAGGATCCCGGGCATGCGCGGCATCTACGCCGGCCGGCTGCGCAACTGCGGTCAGGTCGAGTCGATGACCGCCAACCTCATCTCCATGAACCGCCGCTACAAGCGGCACGCCGGGCTTCGCGTCACCGACGTGTGACCGGCGCCGGAGCTGTGATCGGCGCAGCCGTCACGAGTAGGTGTGCTCGGGTCCCGGGTACGCCCCCGACACGACGTCGGCCGCCCATGCCTGGGCTGCATCGTGCAGGACGCCCTGCACGTCGGCGTACTTCTTGACGAACCTGGCGGTCCGCCCCGGGGTCAGGCCGGCCATGTCCTGCCAGACGATGACCTGCGCGTCGGTACCCGCGCCGGCGCCGATCCCGATCGTGGGGATGGCCAACGCCGCAGTCACGGCCGCCGCGAGATCCGCCGGGACGACCTCCAGCACCACCGCGAACGCGCCGGCCGACTGCAGCGCCTTGGCGTCCTGGAGAAGCGTGACGCCGTCCTCACCGCGGCCCTGCACGCGGTAGCCGCCCATGGCGTGCACGGACTGCGGCGTCAGGCCGAGGTGGGCCATGACCGGGATGCCCGAGGCGGCGAGCAGCTCCACCTGAGGCAGCACCCGGGCACCGCCCTCGAGCTTGACCGCGCTGGCGCCGGTCTCCTTCATGAAGCGCGCGGCCGTCTCGAGCGCCTGCGCCGGTGAGGCCTGGTACGAGCCGAACGGCAGGTCGGCGACCACCATGGCCCGGCTGGACCCGCGCACCACCCCGCGCACGAGGGGGACGAGCTCGTCGACGGTGACCGGCAGCGTGGAGTCGTGGCCATAGACCACCATCGCCGCGCTGTCGCCCACGAGGAGCACGGGGATGCCCGCCTCGTCGAAGACGCGGGCAGTGAGGGCGTCGTACGCAGTGATCATCGGCCACTTCTCGCCGCGGGCCTTGGCGGCGGCGAGATCGAGGACGGAGATGCGTCGCCCGGTGGCGGAGCCGCCGTAGAGGGGCTCGGGCTCGTGCGAGGGCGTGCCGGTCATGGAGACCTCCTGGTGACTCGAGTCCCCTGGTGGGGTACCCGTTCAGGATCAATGGTGGCACACGGGCCGAATGCTGCCGAGACGACGGGCGGGCGGCTGGCGCGGGGACGACAGATACGGTACGGTGCCGTTTCGTTAAACCGAACCGCCGGCCCGCCCGGCCGCGGCGACGCACGGAAGCAGGACGACATGGCCGAGCAGAGGCCCAGCACGGGGTCGGTCGCCTCCCAGGCGACGCTGGAGAACGTCAACCCCAACCGGTGGAAGATCCTCGCGGTGCTCGTCGTGAGCCTGCTGGTGGTGGTCCTCGACAACACCGTGCTCAACGTCGCGCTCAAGACGATCCAGCAGGATCTGGGTGCCACGCAGAGCCAGCTCGTCTGGGCGATCAACTCCTACACGCTGGTCTTTGCCGCGCTGCTCTTCACCTGGGGTGTCCTGGGCGACCGCTTCGGCCGCAAGCGCATCCTCGTCATCGGACTGACGCTCTTCGCCCTCGCCTCGGCGCTGACCGCGTTCGCCAGTTCACCCGAGCAGCTCATCTTCTTCCGCGGGCTCATGGGCGTGGGTGGCGCCTCGGTGCTCCCCGTGACGCTGGCGATCATCACGGTCACCTTCCCGCCGCAGGAGCGGGGGAAGGCGATCGGCGCCTGGGCGGCTGCCGTCGGCGCCGCCGTCGCGCTCGGCCCCATCGTGGGTGGGGTCCTGCTCGAGCACCCGCAGTGGTTCAACTGGCTGACCGGCAACGACTGGGGCTCGGTCTTCTTCATCAACGTGCCGATCATCGTGGTGGGCATCATCGGCATCCTCGTTCTGGTGCCGGAGTCGAAGAACCCCCACTACTCCCGCCTCGACCCCATCGGTCTCGTCCTGTCGATCGTGGGTCTCCTGCTGCTCGTCTACGGCATCCAGGAGGCGGGCTGGGCGGCGCCGTCGACGTACGCCTGGATCGGCGCCGGAGTCCTCGTGCTGATCGGCTTCCTGTGGTTCGAGAGCCGCACGTCGCACCCCTCGCTGGACCTGTCGCTGTTCAAGATCCGGTCCTTCTCGGTCCCGCTCACCGGGGTGTCGCTGGCGTTCGCGGCCCTGCAGGGCTCGCTGCTGTTCCTCGCGTTCTACTACCAGATCGTCCGTGGCTGGTCGCCCCTGCAGAGCGGCCTGCTCACCCTTCCGTTCGCCGTCGGCCAGCTCCTGGCCGCACCCCGCAGCGGCAAGATGGTCCAGCGCTTCGGCGCCCGCCGCGTCATCCCCTTCGGGCTCAGCCTGGCCATCGTGGGCATGCTGCTGATCGCCACCCTCCCGGTCGACGCACCGGTCTGGTACCTGATCCTGGTCGGCTTCATCTTCGGCTTCGGCCTGGGCAACGTGATCGCCCCGTCGACCACGCGCATGACCCTCGCCACGCCGCCGTCGCGCTCCGGCTCGGGCTCCGCGGTCCAGAACACCGTGCGCCAGGTGGCCGCGGCGCTGGGCGTGGCGATCATCAGCTCGGTCGTGGCGACCGTCTACTCCAACCAGATCACCCCGGTGCTGGAGGGGTCGACCCTGCCGACCGACCTCGTGCCGGTGGCCGCCGACTCGATCGGCGGGACCTTCGAGGTCGCCGGCATCGTCGCCGGCAGTGGACAGGCCCCCGCAGGTGCGGTCGAGGCGCTCCGGCAGGCCGGCATCGACGCCTTCATGCCTTCCCTGCACGTCGCGGGCTTCATGGCCTTCGGGCTCCTCGTCGTCGCCCTGGGCATCTTCCTGGCGTTCCTGCCGGCGAAGGCCGAGGCGGTCTCCTGGCAGGGCAGCCACGAGGTGCCCGGCGAGGCGGAGCTGGACGCCGCGCACCGCGTGCACGTGGTGGACGAGCAGGGGGGCGGTCTCGAGCACGTCGAGGACGCACCCCTCGAGCTGCCCGACGGCGTGGTCCCCGCGGCGGCGGACATGGCGGACGGCGCAGCGCCGGAGAAGGCCTGAGCCGTGGCGAGGCAGACGGCCGGCGGCACCCCGGAGACGACCCGGCGGTCGCATCCGGGGAAGGGACCGCGCCAGGCCCGGGCGAAGGGCCGCGGGCGGCCGCGTGACGAGCGCGCCGACGCGGCGATCCTCACGACAGCGCTCGACCTCCTTGCCGAGGTCGGGCCGACCGGTCTCTCCGTCGAGGAGGTCGCGACGCGCGCTGGGGTCGGGAAGGCGACGATCTACCGCCGCTTCGCCGGCAAGGACGATCTGGTCCTGGCGGCGCTGCAGTCGCTGAACGAGCGCCTCCCCGCGGCACCCGCAACCGGGACCGCGCGCGACGCGCTCGTGCATGTGGTGTCCGGCTGGTGGGAGAGCCACGACGACTCCGCCACGGGTCAGGTGTTCCCACGGGTCTTCGCCTACGCCCGGACCAACCCGGAGATGTTCGGCTGCTTCTACGACTCGGTCATCGAACAGCGCCGGGATCTCTACCGAACCATCATCCGCCGCGGGGTGGTCTCCGGTGAGTTCCGTGCCGACGCCGACGTGGAGCTGCTGACCACCCTCGTCATCTCCTCGACGCTGTACGTGCTCCAGGTGCGCGCGTCCGGACGCGATGCTGCACCCGGGTCCGGTCCGGCCGAGCTGGTCGACGCCATCCTCACCGGGTTCCGGTCGAGCTGACCCGTCGTCGCCTCAGCCGTCGGCTGCCGGGCCGGTCGCGGACTCGCGCCACCTGTTGGTGATGGGCAGCCGCCGGTCCCGGCCGAACCCCTTCACCGAGATCTTCGTGCCGGGCGGGTACTGGCGGCGCTTGTACTCCGCCACGTCCGTGAGCCGCAGAACGCGTTCGACGAGCGCCGGCTCGAACCCGTCGTCGACCAGCTCCGCCGCACCCCGGTCGTTCTCGACGTAGTCGTCGAGGAGGTCGTCGAGCACGGCGTAGTCGGGCAGCGAGTCGGTGTCGAGCTGGCCGGGCCGGAGCTCGGCGGACGGCGGCTTGTCGATGCTCGAGCGCGGTATGGGGGGTGTCTCGCCACGTCGTTCCGCCTCGGCGTTGCGCCAGGCGGCGAGGCGCCACACGTCGACCTTGGGGACGTCCTTGATGGGGGCGAACCCGCCGACGGCGTCGCCGTAGATGGTGGAGTACCCCACGGAGAGCTCGCTCTTGTTGCCGGTCGCGAGCACCAGATGGCCCTCGGCGTTGGAGATGGCCATGAGCGTGGTCCCGCGCACCCGGGCCTGGAGGTTCTCCTCGGCCAGGCCCGAGAGCTCCAGCTGCGACCCGAACGCGGAGACCATCGGCGCGATCTCGACCGTTCGGAAGTGGCACCCGGTCCGCCGGGCGAGCTCGGCGGCGTCGTCGCGCGAGTGCTGGGAGGAGTAGTCGCTCGGGAGGGACACGCCGTGGACCGCGTCGGCGCCCAGCGCGTCGACGGCCACGGCGGCCACGACGGCCGAATCGATCCCCCCGGACAACCCCAAGGTCACCGACCGGAATCCGTTCTTCACCACGTAGTCGCGCAGCCCGACGACGAGCGCGGACCAGACCTCCGCCTCGTCGGAGAGGCGCTCCGCGACCTCGTGATCCCGTCGGTCGTAGGCAGGGGAGGGGAACCCGATCGCGGCGAGGGATCGGCTGCTTGCCGGGTCAGCGATCGGCAGGTCGAGGTCGACCACGAGAAGAGAGCCGTCGAACTGCGGCGCCCGGGCCAGCAGCCCCCCGTCGGCGTCCACCACGAGGGAGTCCCCGTCGAAGACGAGCTCGTCCTGTCCGCCGACCATGTTCACGTAGGCCAGCGCGCACCCGGCCTCCCGGGCGCGTCGGGAGCACAGCGCGAGCCGCACGTCGTCCTTGTTGCGCTCGTAGGGCGACCCGTTGAGCACGAGCAGGAGGCCCGCACCGGCGGCGCGCACCTGCGCGACGGGTCCGCCGTCCTGCCAGAGGTCCTCGCAGATGGCGAGCGCGACGTCGACGCCGTCGACCCGGATGACGCAGCCGTCCTCGCCCGGCACGAAGTAGCGGTACTCGTCGAAGACGCCGTAGTTGGGCAGATGATGCTTCGCGTAGCGGGCGACGATGCGGCCGCCGGTGATGACGGCCGCGGCGTTCGTGGGCGCGCCGCGTGGGCGACCGAGGCGCACGTCGGCGTCCGGGACGGTGTCGAGGTAGCCCACCACGACGACCTGCCCGCCGAGCCCGCGGTCCACGAGGTCCCGGGCGAGACGGTCGAGGGCGACCCGACTCGCCGCCTGGAAGGACGGACGCAGGGCCAGGTCCTCGATGGGGTATCCGGTGAGCACCATCTCGGGGAGTGCGACGAGCCTGGCGCCCGCCTGCGCCGCCCGGTCGACCGCGTCGAGCACGAGCGTGGAGTTGCCCTCCAGGTCGCCCACGCAGGGGTTGACCTGGGCGAGGGCCACGCGCAGCTGAGGCACCCGGTCAGCCTACTGAGCCGCAGCGGGCGGGTCGGGCGACGGGTGCGCGGGCGCTGCGCCAAGATGGGGCCATGGACAAGCAGACCGAGTTCGTGCTGCGCACCATCGAGGAACGCGACATCCGCTTCGTGCGGCTGTGGTTCACCGACGTGCTCGGCATGCTCAAGTCGGTGGCGATCGCCCCCGCGGAGCTCGAGGGCGCCTTCAGCGAGGGGATCGGGTTCGACGGCTCGGCGATCGAGGGATTCGCCCGCGTCTACGAGTCCGACATGCTCGCCAAGCCCGACCCCAGCACGTTCCAGGTGCTGCCGTGGCGCGGCGAGAGCCAGGGCACCGCCCGGATGTTCTGCGACATCCTCATGCCCGACGGCAGCCCGTCCTACGCCGACCCGAGGCACGTGCTCAAGCGGGCGCTCAACAAGGCGGCGGACCTCGGCTTCACCTTCTACACCCACCCCGAGATCGAGTTCTTCCTGCTCAAGCAGGGGTTCGCTCCCGGCGAGCCGCCCACGCCGATCGACGAGGTGGGCTACTTCGACCACAGCCCGCACGGTCAGGGATACGACTTCCGCCGGCAGGCCATCACGATGCTCGAGGCGATGGGTATCTCGGTGGAGTTCAGCCACCACGAGGGTGCGCCGGGCCAGCAGGAGATCGACCTCCGCTACGCCGACGCGCTCACCACCGCGGACAACATCATGACCTTCCGCCTCGTGGTGAAGGAGGTCGCGCTCGAGCAGGGCGTGCACGCCACGTTCATGCCGAAGCCCTTCCGCGACCACCCCGGGTCGGGCATGCACACCCACCTCTCCCTGTTCGAGGGGGACCGCAACGCCTTCTACGAGGCCGGGTCACAGCTGCAGCTGTCCAAGGTCGGGCGCAGCTTCATCGCGGGGCTCCTGCGCCACTCGCCCGAGATCACGGCGGTCACCAACCAGTGGGTCAACAGCTACAAGCGACTCGCCGGGGGAGGCGAGGCGCCGTCGTACGTCTGCTGGGGGCACAACAACCGGTCGGCGCTGGTCCGGGTGCCGATGTACAAGCCCGGCAAGCCCAACTCCACGCGGGTGGAGTTCCGGTCGATCGACACCGCTGCCAACCCCTACCTCGCCTTCGCGGTGATGCTTGCCGCGGGGCTGCGCGGGATCGAGGAGGGCTACGAGATGCCTCCGGGCGCGGAGGACGACGTCTGGGCGCTGACCGAGGCCGAGCGACGGGCCCTCGGCATCGAGCCTCTCCCGACGTCCCTCGGTGAGGCGGTCGCGGTCATGGAGCGGAGCGAGCTGGTCGCCGAGACCCTCGGCGAGCACGTGTTCGACTTCTTCCTGCGCAACAAGCGCGCCGAATGGGCCGAGTACCGCCGCCAGGTCACCCCGTTCGAGCTGGCCCGCTACCTGCCGGTCCTGTGAACGAGCGGTCAGATCGCGTGCGCCTGCTCGTCGTGCGCAACGACCCGACCGATCCGCCGGCGCTGCTGGGCACGTGGTGGTCGGAGTACGGCGTGGAGCTCGTCGAGGTCCACGCCGACGCGGGGGAGCCGATCCCGCCGCGCCTGCCCGACGACGTCGACGGCCTCGTGGCGCTCGGTGGTGCGATGGCGGCCTGGGAGGACGAGCGTGCGCCGTGGCTGCCCGCCGAGCGCGCACTGCTCGCCGCGACCGTCGACGAGGGCCGTCCGGTCCTCGGGGTCTGCCTGGGCGGTCAGCTGCTCGCCCTCGCCTGCGGGGGATCGGTCGAGCGCGCCACCGTCGCGGAGGTCGGGGTCACCGAGCTGACGCTCACTGACGAGGCGGCCCACGACCCGCTCTTCGCGGCGATGGAGCAGGGCGCACCGGTCGGGCAGTACCACCAGGACGCCATCGCCGCATTGCCCGCCGGCGCAATCCTCCTCGCGTCCACGGAGGTCTGCCGTCACCAGGCGTTCCGGCTGGGTGATCTGGCCTGGGGCTTGCAGTTCCACCCCGAGATCGACGCCGAGATCATCGACTCCTGGCTGCTGGACGATCCCGATCCGGTCGCTCGGGGCGGCGGCTCCGCCGAGGCCGTGGTGGCCGGGATGACCGACCGTGCGGCGGAGATGGACGCCGTCTGGCGGCCGTTCGCGCGCGCCTTCGTCGACCGGATCCGCGGGTGAGCCGATCGTGACCGGAGGGCGCGAGGCCCGGGCGGGGAGCATGCAGGGCCGCCTCGTGCGGCTCGGACTGGTCGACGCCGTTCGCGCGGTGAGCCTGCTGAGCGACCCCGGGCTCCTGGTGCTGGGCGAGGAGGCGGTGGAGGACCTCGCGTCCGCCGCGGACCCCGACCTCGCGCTCGTGGCCCTGTCCCGTATCGCGGACACCGGTCGCGCGGACGCACGCGCGTTCCTCGCCGAGCTCGAGAGCGATCCGGGCCTGCGGGCACGCGCGTACGCCGTCCTGGGCGCGTCGGCGGCGCTCGGCGACCACCTCGTCAGCCACCCCGAGGACGGCGCTGTGCTGCGCCCGGTGGAGGAGGACGGTCGGACCTTGCCGGACCGGGCGGGACTCACCGCCGCGCTGTTGTCGGCCGTGGGTGCGTCGGCGGGCGAGGCCGCGCCGAGGGCCACGGTCGCCGAGCCGCTTCCCGCCCTGCGCGTCGCCTACCGTCGCGAGCTCCTGCGCATCGCGGCCGCCGACCTGTCCGACGGCGCCCCGTTCGTCGAGGTGGCCGCAGCGCTCTCCGACCTCGCCGACGCCACGCTGGAGGCCGCCCTGGCCGTCGCTCGCGCAGAGTTCCCCGACGACGCCGACCTGTGCCGGCTCGCCGTCGTGTCGATGGGCAAGTGCGGTGCCCGCGAGCTCAACTACATCTCTGACGTCGACGTGATGTTCGTGGCCGAGCCGGCCGACGGCGTCGAGGAGGAGCGTGCCCTGCAGGCGGCCACGCGGCTGGCGCAGGGGCTCATGCGCGCGTGCGGGGCATCGACGGTCGAGGGAAGCATCTGGGAGGTCGATCCCAACCTGCGGCCGGAGGGGAAGGCGGGTGCGCTGGTGCGCACCCTCGCCTCCTACGAGGGCTACTACCACCGCTGGGCCAGCACCTGGGAGTTCCAGGCGCTGCTCAAGGCCCGCCCCTCCGCCGGTGACGAGCGGCTCGGCGAGGACTTCGTCGACCTGGTGACGCCGCTGGTGTGGGCCGCTGCCGACCGGGCGAACTTCGTCGAGGACGTCCAGGCGATGCGACGCCGGGTCGAGACGAACATCCCGGCCAAGGATCTGGATCGTCAGCTCAAGCTCGGACCGGGAGGACTGCGCGACGTCGAGTTCAGCGTCCAGCTGCTCCAGCTGGTCCACGGTCGCAGCGACGTCATGCTTCATGCCCGCGCGACGATCTCGGCTCTCGAGGCGCTGGCCACCTGGGGGTACGTCGGGCGCGAGGACGCCTCCAGCCTCGCGGCGTCCTACGACTTCCTCCGGACCCTCGAGCACCGCATCCAGCTCCACCGCATGCGGCGCACCCACGTGATCCCGGACGCGGAGGACGACCTGCGTCGCCTGGGACGCTCGCTGGGCATGCGCGCCGACCCCGTGGCCGAGCTGACCTCCGCCCTCCGGCGTCACCGGCGCGAGGTCCGGCGCCTGCACGAGAAGCTCTTCTACCGCCCCCTGCTCAACGCCGTCGCCCGCCTCGACGGCGGCGATGCGCGGCTCTCGCCCGAGGCGGCCCGGCAGCGGCTGGAGGCGTTGGGCTACACCGACCCGCAGGGCGCCCTGCGCCACCTCGAGGCGCTGACCTCCGGCGTCACCCGGCGCGCCGCGATCCAGCGGACGCTCCTGCCCGTGATGCTCGGGTGGTTCGCCACGGCGCCCGACCCCGACGCCGGACTCCTCGCGTTCCGCCGCATGAGCGAGACCCTCGGCGCGACGCCGTGGTATCTGCGGCTCCTGCGCGACGAGTCCCTGGCCGCCGAGCGGCTCGCCCGCGTTCTCGCGTCTAGCCGGTACGCCGCCGACCTCCTCATGCGCGCGCCCGACGCGGTGACCATGCTCGCCGACGACGCCGAGCTCGTCCCGCGCGAGCGCGAGTCGATGGTGACCGAGGCGCTCGCGGCAGCCCGGCGTCACGACGATCCTGAGGTCGCCGTCGCGGCCGTGCGCGCTCTCCGGCGCCGCGAGCTCTTCCGCACGGCCGTCGCCGAGCTGCTCGGCGTCGCGGAGGTCGACGACACGGGCGTCGCGCTGACCTCGCTCGCGGCGGCCACGGTCACCGGCGGCCTGGAGATCGCGACGCGCGCCGTCGAGGCCGAGCGCGGCGGGCCGCTGCCCACCCGGTTCCTCGTCGTCGCCATGGGGCGCTTCGGCGGGGGCGAGCTCGGGTTCGGCAGCGACGCCGACGTCATCTTCGTGCACGACCCCCTGCCCGGGGTCGAGGAGCGCGACGCGCACCAGGCCGCACTCGCCGTCGCCGCCGAGCTGCGCCGGCTGCTCATGCTGCCGTCGACCGACCCGCCGCTCGAGATCGACGCGGACCTGCGGCCCGAGGGACGCAACGGACCGCTGGTGCGCACGCTCGCGTCCTACGCCGCGTACTACGAGCGATGGTCGGCGGGCTGGGAGGCGCAGGCCCTCCTGCGCGCGGACCCGGTGGCGGGCGACCCGGTGCTCGGTGAGCAGTTCCTGGCCCTCGTGGACCCTTTGCGCTACCCCGCGGGCGGGATCGACGAGGCGGCCGTGCGCGAGATCCGCCGACTCAAGGCGCGGATGGAGGCCGAACGGCTTCCGCGCGGGGCCGACCCCGGCCTGCACACGAAGCTCGGCCGCGGCGGGCTCTCCGACGTCGAGTGGGTGGCCCAGCTGCTCCAGCTCTCCCACGGAGCCGAGGTCCCGGGGCTGCGCACCACTCGAACGGTCCCCGCTCTGGTCGCGGCAGTCGGGGCCGGCCTGCTCGATGCCGAGGACGCGGCGCACCTCGTGGATGCGTGGCGGATCGCCACCCGCGTCCGCGATGCGGTCATGCTGGTGCGGGGCAAGGCAGGCGACATGGTCCCGACCGACACGCGTGACCTCACGGCCGTGTCGCGGGTGCTCGGATACCCTCCCGGAGAGAGCGGGGCGTTGCTCGACGACTACCGCCGGGTGACGCGCCGCGCGCGGGGGGTCGTGGAGAGGGTGTTCTACGCGTGACTGACACCGGCCGTCGCGTGCGGGCGCGGGTCCGCGTCTCGGACGCTCTGGCCGTGCGCGAGTTCCGCGGGATCATCCTCGCCCAGGTCGCGAGCGAAGCCGGCGACCAGATCGCCCGTGTGGCCCTGGCTCTCCTGGTCCTCGCCGACACCGGTTCCGCGCTGCTGGCCGCGGCGACCTTCGCCGTCTCGTTCCTGCCCACGTTCCTGGGGGCTGCCCTCCTCGGCCCGGTCGCGGACCGGTTCACGCGGCGCACCCTCATGCTGGCCGCGGACCTGGGCAGGGCCGCTGCGGTCGGGGTGCTGGCTCTCGTGGCCGTCCCCGACACCCCGCTGTGGGTCCTGTTCGCGCTGCTCTTCGTCGCCGAGCTGTTCTCCCCGCTGTTCGACGCGGCGCGCTCGGCGTCGATCCCCGACGTCCTGGGATCACCGCAGCTCGTGACGGTCGGCACCGGGCTGTCCCGGTCGCTGCACCTGGTCAACCAGGCGATCGGCCTCGTCCTCGGTGGGGCGATCGTCCAGCTCTTCAGCCCACGCAGCGCCCTCCTGCTCAACGCGTTCTCGTTCCTCGTCTCCTACGCCCTGATCGCCGCGTTCATGAAGCGCCGCGCCTCGACCCTGGAGGCGACGCAGTCGCTGGGGGTCCTGCTCGCGGACCTGCGCGAGGGCTGGGTCGTGCTCATGGCCGACCCCTCCCGCCGCGCGCTGGTCCTGCTCGGCTGGGGCATGGCCATCTCCCTGGTGGCGCCGGAGGCGGTCGCCCTCGCCCTGGTGCGGGGCGAGGGCGAGCCCGACGTGTGGGGCGGCGTCCTCATGGCCGCCGTGATCGTCGGCGCCGCCGTGGGCTCGGTCCTCGTGGGACGTCGTCCGCCGCGCGCACAGCTCGACCTCGTGCTGCCGCTGGCCATCACGGTCTGCCTGCCCCTGCTCGTGACCGGGATCGGGCCCCCGGTCTGGGTGCTCGTCGTCCTCTGGTTCGGCTCCGGGGTGGCCCAGGCGTTCCTGGTCCCCGTCATGAGCTTCACCACCCTGCTCACGATCAACGAGCACCGCGGTCGAGTCGTCGGGATCGCCTCGGCCGGGTTCGCCGCGCTCACCGCGCTCGGCTACCTCGTCACCGGGTTCCTGGCGGACCGGACCAGCCCGGCCTTCGCTGTCACCGTGATGGCCGTCGCGGGGCTCGTCGTCGTCACCCTTGCCTTCTGGTTCTGGCCGGCGCAGCGGCTGCGCGCCGACGTACGCGCGCTGGACCAGGCAGAGCTGTCCCCCTGACGGCAGCCGCTGCGAGCGGGGCGCCGGACGTCGTTCAGCCGGACGTCGTTCAGCCGGACCCGAGCACGCGGTCGACGGAGATCTCGATCGCCACCCGTTCCTCCGAGGGTCGTGGTGCGCGATAGCGCTCGGTGTAGCGCCGCACGGCCTCGGCCACCCGATCGGGGTCGTCTGAGACGACGGCGGCACCCTCGAAGGTCACCCAGCGCGGCCCGGCCACCTGGCACACGGCCGCGCGCGAGCCCGGCGACTCGATGAGGTTGCGCGCCTTGCGCGAGCCGCGGCGCGTGATCACGCGGACGAGCTGGGCGTCGGGGTCCCACGTGCAGCCGACGGCCACCACGTGCGGCGAGCCGTCCGGGCGCAGCGTCGTGAGGGTGGCGAGGTGGTACTCGCCGAGCAGCTCGACGATCGGGGCGGGAAGGTCGTGCGGGTCGAGTGCCACGGCGGTCCTCTCGGCGGTTCGGTCGTCAGGACATCGAACCAGGGGAGTGGCTCAGTCGCCCGGTGCGATCAGCGAGTCCAGGGCGTCGAGGCCGCCGGTGCGGTAGGCGATCCAGTCGCGGCCGGCACCGCGCTCGGTGAGCCGGGCGAGGTCGGCCGCCCACCTGCCGCGGGCCGCCACCGCCTCGGCGATCACGTCGCCGTGCGGCTTCGCCCGCTTGGCGACCTCGCGCAGCGCGGCCCACGCGCCCTCGTGGTACTTGACCGCGGGAGCGGGCTGCCCGGACCGGCTCATCGTGCAGAGGGAGGCGTCGCCGCTGATCCGGGCCAGGTGTGCTCCGATCTCGTCGATCCGGGCCCGGAGCGCGTCGAGGGCGACGGTCATGCGGAGATCACGTCCCGCGGCGCGACGTCGACGGCGCAGGAGCGTTCGCCCCGCAGCCGCGTCCGGAGGGCCCAGGCGAGCGCGACGACGCCGCCGAAGGCCAGGAGCGGCTGGACCGGGGCGAACCACTGCACCGCACCGGCGTATCCCAGCGCGAGGAGGACGACCTTGTTGCACACCGGGCACCCGACGGCCAGGTAGGCGAGCAGGCCCCCGGCCACGCCCCAGCGGGAGCCCGGGTCCCGGCGAGGGGCGTAGGGGGAGCGGACGTAGGTGGCGCTCACCAGGCCGGAGAGCACCGCGGTGACGAGCAGGACCGGCCAGGCCCACCAGGTCACCGCGATCTCGCGACCGAACACGGGGTTGGGGATCAGCACCGTCGGCAGCCCTACGGCGAGAACCGTGGCGAGGGCCGCCAGGGCTGCGACGACCCACCGTCGCGCGGTCCAGGCCCGCATCACCGCGCGGATCCTGCGGCCGTCCGGTGCAGCCAGCGCAGGTGCTCGTGGCCCCCGGTGAGCTCCAGCCGCCGCCACAGCACGCTCCCCGGGACCGCCTGGCTCGGGTGGCAGCGGACCGCGTCGATCTGCCGGTCGCGGTCGACGGCGACGACCAGGTCGACGTCGTGGCGGCCGCGGAAGTCGGCGTCGAACTCGTGCCTCAGCTCGAGCGCCAGGTCGACCGGCACCGTCCACGCGAGAACGTCGACGCCGAGGCGCCGACCCACGAGGACGGCCGCTGCCGTGGCCTGTACGTGGTCGGGGTGACCGGTGACGCCGTCGACGTCGAAGGTGAGGAGTCCGTCGGCGCCGGCCTGCTGCGCCGATGCGGCCACGTGGCCCGCGACCACCTCGACGTCGACCCCGGCAAGCCCGCCGTCCGGGAGGTCCAGCAGGGTGACCTCCCCGACCCCGAGAGCCCGGGCCGCGTCGGCGAGCTCCCGTTCACGGATGTCGCGCAGGTCCCCCTCCACCCCGTGCAGCGTGGAAGCCTCGCCGTGGGTCAGGCAGAGCACGGACACCTCGGCGCCCTGATCGACGAAGGAACTGATGAGCGCGCCGAGCCCGAAGGACTCGTCGTCGGGGTGCGCCACGACGACGAGGACCGAGCGCCACGGGGGCAGGGCGCCGTTCGGGTCGGTCGACATGTGGCCATGATACCCCAGGGGGTATATGCGATCGAGGTTCGCGGACGGATCGCCCGCCTCGCGCGAGCTGCGGACAGCGAACGGGCCCGGGGAGCGCTCCCCGGGCCCGTCGCGCGAAGGGTCCTCGATCAGCCGGCGAGCGCCTTGGTCTTGATCGAGTCGTACTCGTCCTGGCTGATGGCGCCGGACTGGAGCAGGTCGTGGGCCTGCTTGATCTGCGCCGTCGGGTCGGCGGGGCCGGCGACGTCGCGGATGTAGGTGTCCTGCGCGGAGCGCATCTCCTGGTACTGGGCCATGTCCCGCTGCGCCATGCCCTTGCCCTGGACGATCGTGTACACGAGCAGGGTGAGCAGCGGCAGGAAGAGCAGCAGGATCAGCCATCCAGCCTTGCCCCAGCCGTTGAGGTCGTCGCGCCGGAAGACGTCGATGATGACCCGGAACATGATCATGAAGTAGATGACCATGAAGAAGATGACGAGCAGCGTCCACAGGAAGTCGACGAGGTTCACAGGCAGAGCCTTTCACTGCGTGGTCCGGCCCTGGTTCGAGCCGAGCGCACCGAGAGTGCGACGCCATCCAGTATGCCGGGGCGCGGACGACGGGGCACCACGGCGCGCCTGGGGGATGCGGGGACTAGCCTCGCGGCAACGGTGCGGAGGGGGTGCGCGTGGCGACGTCGTACGAGGTGCTCGCGGGCGACAGCGGGTCCTGGGTGGTCCTGCACGTCCCGCACTCGTCGCGCGCGATCCCGGGATGGGTGCGTGAGCGGATCCTGCTCGATGACGACGAGCTCGCAGCGGAGCTCGAGGCCATGACCGATGCCCACACGGACGCGATCGCCGCGTCCGCGGTGGAACAGGCGGGTGGCTCCGCGCCCTGGCGGTTCGTCAACCGCTGCTCCCGGCTCGTCGTGGACCCCGAGAGGTTCGCCGATCCGGAGCTGGAGGAGCTGGCGGAGATCGGGATGGGGGCGGTCTACACGTCCACGCACGACCTGCGCGTGCTCCGCCACCACGACCCGGAGCACACCGCCGCGCTGCTCGCGGTGTTCTTCCGTCCCTATGCCGACGCGCTCGCCGACCTTGTCGACGACGTTCTCCGGGTGCACGGGCGGGCGACCGTGGTGGACGTGCACTCCTACCCGCGCGACCTGCTGCCGTACGAGCGCCACCGTGACGCGGCGCGTCCGCGCGTGTGTCTGGGCGCCGACCCCGTCCACACCCCCGACGGGCTGCGCGCGGCTGCCGAGGAATCGTTCGCACAGTGGGAACCGGTGTGGGACCAGCCGTTCGCGGGCACCTACGTCCCCAGCCGGCACTTCCGGACGGACCCGCGCGTCTCCTCCGTCATGGTGGAGATCAGGCGTGATTGCTGCGTCGACGACACCGGCGCGCCGGACCGCGTGGCGGTCGCCGCGTTCGGGGAGTCGATCCGGCGCCTCGCTTCCTGGAACGGCTGAGGCTCAGGGCTGGGTCTCCACCCGGGGCGCGGTCCGTGCGGCCCACCCGCCGTAGCGTGTCGCCCAGCGTCCCGCCGTCGCCCCGTGCAGGATCACGCTGGCCAGCACGGTCAGACCGATGGCTGCCAGGTACGGCTTGATCGTGGGGTCGCCCTCGAGGGACTGCGCCGCGAGGAGGAGGAAGACGACCGAAGCCATCCCGCGCGGACCGAACCAGCCGATGAAGAGCACCGTCTGCAGGCGCAGCCCGCTCCCCAGCAGCGAGAGTCCCACCGGCACCATCCTCAGAACCGTCAGTGCCAGGGCGGCGAACACGGCCGCCGGCCACGTGAGGTCGTCGGCGAGGTAGGTCATCATCGCCAGCCCGAACAGGGTCCACACGGCGAAGCCGAGCGTGACCGAGGCGAGGTCGGTGAAGACGAGCATGTGGTCGCGTTCCGTCCTTGGCTCACGCAGGCTCGCGCCGTCGTCGTGCGAGTAGGCGGCGGCGAAGCTCACCCCGGTCACGAAGGCGGCCACGAAGCCGTTGCCGCCGACCGCCTGCGCGCCGTAGTACGCGAGCAGCGGCGTGGCCGCCACCGCGACGGGAGCGAGTGAGGGCTGCATGAACCCACGCCGCCGCGCCGCCGAGAGCAGGAGGCCGGTGGCCACGCCCACGGCGATCCCGGCGCCCGTGCCGAGGACGATCTCGCGGACCACGGCCACCTGCTCCTGCCCGCCGTCCTCGGCCGCCCTGATCCCGGCGATCGCGAGCAGGACCACCGGGGTGACCAGACCGTCGTTGAGACCGCTCTCCACGTTGAGGATCCGCCTGATCCTGACGGGGACCACCGGGTTGAGCACCGTGGGTGCGCCCAGGCCCGCGTCCGTCGGGGCCAGGGCCGAGGACACGAACAGGGCGAGCCACAGGGTGGCCGCCGGGAAGAGGAGGTAGGCGCTGCCCAGCCCCATCAGGATGGTGAGCGGCAGCCCGACCACGAGCAGTCGCAGGTAGAAGCGGGCGTCGCCGCGCACCTCGCGCAGGCGCAGCTGGGCGGCATCATGGAAGAGGATGAGCGCGAGGGTGGCCTCCGTGAGCACGCGCATCGGCTCGTTGCCGAGCGCGCCCGGGAGGCCCGTCTGGGCGATGGCGGCGGCAAGCACCCCCACCGCCGTGAACACCATCGGGGCCGTCAGCCGCCACGTGGACAGGCGGGCGCCGACGGCGACGTAGAGGACCACAGCGGCCGCGAAGAGCGCGACTGACGTCACCGGACTTCCCCCTTCGCTGGTCGGAGGCCCAGCATTCCAGGCGAACCGCTTGCCGGGGGGATGCGCGGCGCGGAGCATCGGCCTCAGGCGGTCATCAGAGCCGCCTCGGGACGGGAACTGAGGTGCGCCATGTTCGGTGTGGGCGGGTTCAGCGGCGGGAGCAGCAACGGGCCGGTGTACGAGATCGAGGTCAACGAGGGCTCGGTCAACATGCGGCACTTCACGGATGTCGCCAACGACCGGTGGAAGAACGGCTACCGGATGGCCCACGTGTTCGAGCAGGACAAGAACACCGTGGTGGTCTGGGAGAAGGTTCGCTGACGCCCGGTCAGCAGGCAGACCGGGGACAAGGCGCTCCCGCGCGTCCCCGGGGTGGGAGGAGACTCCCATCTCTTCCTGGTGATTCGCGCCCCACGGAGGACGCGAGGCACCACCATGGGCGTGTCAGGGAAGGACTGCCATGGCTGGACCGGCCGATCCGGTACGCCTGCCGTGCGGCGTACCCCGTCCGCTATACGCGTCCGCCGATCCGCTCGCTGCGGTCACGACCGGGCAGGAACTTCGTCTCTCGCTACCCATCGAAGCCGGCCACGTGGCCTGGCCGTCCAAGGGAGTCGGGCCATGAGCAAGACCCAGATGCTGATCGTCGCTGGCTACCAGGACGTCGAGCTCGCAGAGCGGGAGTTCCGGTCCCTCGCCGACCGGGTGTCCGCGCGGGAACTGACCTCGGCGGGGATGATCCTCGTCGGGAAGGACGCCGACGGTAACCCGCGGGTCGCCGACACGGGTAACCGGCTCGGACGGCGTGGTGCGGGATGGGGTGGGGCGGCGGGCGTGCTCGTCGGCCTGGCGGCACCCCCGATGCTGGGCGCGGTGGCGGTGGGGGCGGCCGCCGGGGCGGTCGTCGGGCACTTCGCCGGGCACAAGCTCACCGCGGCCATCCAGGAGCAGCTCGGGACCGCGCTCAAGAACGGCACGGCCGCGATCATCGGTGTCTTCCCGGCCGCGGACCGGCTCGCCGTCGAGCAGGCCCTTCCGGGGTCGCTGGTGAAGTCCGTGGTCGAGAGCGACGAGGGCGGGATCGACGAGCTCAAGGCGAAGCTCGCCGAGGCCATGGGCAAGTTCAGCCCCGACCGCACGGTCCTGCCGGTGCCCGACCGCGCCTTCGGCGGCGCCATGGGGCACACGATGGAGGAGTCGGTGGGCGACTGGTCGATCGTCGCCGGCAACCACGCGCCCGAGGGCGCACCCAACGTGCTCGTCGTGCTCATCGACGATGCCGGGTTCGGCGGACCCGACACGTTCGGGGGCTCCATCCGGACACCGAACCTGACCCGCGTGCAGCAGCGGGGGATCACGTACAACCGCTTCCACGTGACGGCCGTGTGCTCGCCGACCCGCGCCGCTCTCCTCACCGGCCGCAACCACCACCGTGTGGGCATGGGCGGGATCGCGGAGTTCCCCGGCCCGTTCCCCGGCTACACGGGCATCCGCCCGCGGACCTGCACCGCGTTGCCGCGCATCCTCAAGGAGAACGGCTACTCCACCGGCGGCTTCGGGAAGTGGCACATGACACCCGGTCACGAGATGGGCGCGGCGGGCTCGTTCGACCACTGGCCCACCGGGTGGGGCTTCGACCACTGGTGGGGCTTCCTGACCGGGGCGGCGGGCCAGTACGACCCGATCATCACCCAGGACAACTCGACCCTCGGCGTACCCGAGGGGGAGGACGGGAAGCTCTACTACTTCCCGGACGACATCACGGACAAGACCATCGAGTGGCTGCACGCGGTTCGCGCGCAGGACCAGGACAAGCCGTGGTTCGTCTACTACTCCACGGGCGCGACGCATGCACCGCACCACGTCGCGAAGGCATGGGCGGACAAGTACAAGGGGCAGTTCGACGACGGCTGGGACGTCTACCGCGAGCGCACCCTCGAGCGGCAGAAGCGTCTCGGGATCGTCCCCGAGGAAACCGAGCTCACGGCGCGGCCGGATCCCTATCCGGCGTGGGAGGGGCTCTCGGACGCGGAGAAGAGGCTCTACGCGCGGCAGATGGAGGTGTTCGCGGGCTTCTCCGAGAACGCCGACTGGAACGTGGGCCGGCTGCTCGACGAGATCGAGCGGATGGGTGAGCTGGACGACACCCTCGTGATCTACATCTGGGGGGACAACGGCGCCTCCATGGAAGGCACGGTCACCGGGTCGTTCAACGAGACCACGTTCTTCAACGGTCTCGTGCTCGACGCGGAGGAGCAGCTCGCCCTCATCGACAAGTACGGCGGCATCGACGAGCTCGGCGGCTTCCACTCGGCTCCGCACTTCGCCGCAGCCTGGGCGCATGCGAACAACACCCCGTTCCAGTGGGGCAAGCAGATGGCGAGCCACCTCGGCGGAACCCGCGACCCCATGGTGATCTCCTGGCCGAGCCGGATCGCTCCGGACAGCACGCTCCGCACGCAGTTCACCCACTGCATCGACGTAACGCCGACCGTGCTCGAGGTCGTCGGCATCCCGCAGCCGTCCGTCGTGGACGGGATCGAGCAGGAGCCGATCGATGGCACGAGCTTCGCGCACACGTTCGACGACCCCGCGGCTGAGGAGCGTCACACGGTCCAGTACTTCGAGATGTACGGCAGTCGTGCCATCTACAAGGACGGCTGGTGGGCCTGCGCCAAGCTGGACAAGCTGCCGTGGGACTTCTCCCCGGCGACGCTCGCGCGCTTCGCACCCGGGAGCGGCTGGGATCCCCGGGTCGACACCTGGGAGCTCTACTACTTGCCCGAGGACTTCTCCCAGGCCCACAACATCGCCGAGGACAACCCCGAGAAGGTGCGTGAGCTCGTCGACCTGTTCTGGGCCGAGGCCGAGCGCAACAAGGTGCTGCCGCTGCTGGGCGGCTACGCGGTGTTCTTCGGCATCCTCCCGCCGATGCCCACGAAGACCAGGTTCACCTTCTACGGGGACGTCCAGAACATCCAGACCTCGATGATCCCGCGCATCGTGGGGCGTTCCTACTCGATCGAGGCCGACGTCCACATCCCGGATACCGGGGCGGAGGGTGTCCTGCTCGCGTTCGCCGACTTCATCGGCGGGTTCGCCCTGTGGATCGACGAGAAGGGCTACCTGCACCACACGTACCAGTTCCTGGGCGTCGACACCTACAAGCAGAGCAGCACGGAGCCGGTGCCCACCGGAGACGTGACTCTCACCATGCTGTTCGAGGCCGACGAGGCGACCCCCGGTACGGGAGGGGCCGTCACGCTGCTCGCCGACGGACGGCCCATCGGGTCGGGTCGGATCCCGCGCACGATCTCACTGATCTTCACGACCTACGCGGGCATGGACGTGGGCCGCGACAACGGCGGGGTGGTCGACCTGGACTACGAGGACCGAGCCCCCTACGCCTTCACCGGCACGGTCGACAAGGTCGTCTTCGACCTCGCGCCGCAGCACCACGACGACGAGCTGGCCCTGCACGAGATGACAGCCCGGGCCGCCATCGCGCACGGGGCTGCCGGCTGACGACCGGCCACGTAGGCCGATCCGGTGGCCGTCAGGCGCGTCCGGACGGGTCGGTCACAGGTGCGAGGGAGCGGCGTTCCGGCGCGGCCGCGCGGCGACGAGAAGCAGGCTGCCGGCGACGAGGAAGGCGAGCGCGAGCGCGAGCACGCCCGAGCCGCTCCCAGTGCGCGGCAGGGTCCCGCCGCCGCCGGAGGTCGCCGTCGTCGGGGTGGACGATGCCGGTTCCGTCTCGGTGACCGAGGGGGAGGCCGTGCCGGTGGGCGTCGAGGATGAGGGGGCGACAATCCCCGGCTCCGTCGGCCGCGACGTCGCGGTCGACGTCGAGGTCGACGTGGCGGTGGAGGTCGCGGTCGACGTGGCGGTGGAGGTCGCGGTCGACGTGGCCGTGGACGTCGAGGTAGATGTCGACGTAGAGGTGGAGGTCGCGGTCGACGTGGACGTGCTGCCGATGCCGACCGAGAAGACCTTCGACTTGTTGCCGTTGGGGTCGGTGTAGGTGACCTTGTAGCTGCCCTCGGGCAGGGTGAGCGGGCCCTGGCAGAAGGTTCCCTGGGCGCTTGTCGTCCCGGACGTGCTCAGCGCCGTGGTCCCGCCCGGCTGGGTCGCGAACACGAGGGTGAACGACTGGTTCGGGTCGAAGCCGGTGCCGCCCACATAGAACGGGGACTCCACCTTGGGCACGTTGTCCGGGCCGCCGCACTGGCTGTCGTTGGTCACCTTGATGGTGCCGGTGTTGGCCGCGAGCGCGGGCACGGCGAAGAAGCCGACCAGTGCCAGCCCGACGGTCAGCAGGACGGCGGCGACCGCGGAGGTGGCACGGCGGAGGGGGGTCACGGGCTGCCCTTTCGGCGAGATCGGATGCCCGATGCTAAGCGAGGATCCTCACGCATGGTCACCCCGGTCACTCGAACGGAGTACCTCGACTCGTCCCGCGACGTCGCTATGTGACCAAGACATGCCTCCCGGTAGTCGCCGGCGTCCGAATCGGCCGGTGGGCCACGCGCGTCGGCGCTGGGTGGAAGAGTCGCTAGGCGGCCGCTCGGCCGCCACAGCCAGCGAGGCGACGAGGAGAGAGCCCATGGCACGACTCCATGCCCAGTTCACGGTCGGCGACTACGCGCAGTGGAAGGCGATGTTCGACAGCGACCCGGCGGGCCGCCAGGCAGGTGGTGTCCGGTCCTACCAGATCAGTCGGGGGGTCGCGGACCCGAACCTGGTGCACCTCGCGCTCGAGTTCGACGACGCCACGGCGGGTGAGACCTTCCTGGGGCGCCTCACCCAGGTCTGGGCCGATGCGCCCGATGGCGCGATCCAGCACGCCGCCGGTGTGGTGATGGAGACCCAGGACGTCGTGCAGGTGGGCTAGCGCGCCGGACCGGTCGCACCCGGAA
>JAHECT010000142.1 GCA_024641605.1 Micrococcales bacterium | reverse complement strand
GGGAGCGTGTCCAGGTCGGCGGGCGTGGCCGTGTTCAGGTCGATCGGGCCCGGCGCGGCTGCGCCGGGCGAGCCAGGAGGTGGCCCCGGCTCGGCGTCGGCGTCCTCGGAAACGACCACCTGCTCGCCGTCCACCACCGGGCGGGCGAGGTTCAGCGACCCGGAGCCGCCGCCACGCACGAGCCCCCCGGCCGCCTCGATCGCATCGGCCACCCGGGACCCCGGCGCGAGCCGCACCAGGCCGGGCCGGCGCACGTCGCCCATCACGTGGACCACCAGCGTCTGCGGCGGCGCGGCGCTCGCCTGGGCAGCGGTCGCCGAGGGGACGCCAGACACCGTCACGGGTCCTGCGCCGGTCCCCGCGGCCGCGGGCGCAGCCCCTGGCACGAGCTCCAACGGTGCCGGGTCCGGTCCGCGCAGCACCTGGAGCACGAACCAGGACGCGCCGAGAGCCAGCAGCAGCGCGAGCGCGGCCGTTCCCCCGCGGCGGCGCCGCTCCGCCGCGAGCACCCGCTCGGCGGCCTCGTGCTCCGGGGTCGGGTCGAGGTGCGAGCCGGTCTCCGCCGCGGCCATCGCGCGGAGGCGGGCGCGCACGGAGTCAGGGTCGAGACGGGGGCGCGGACGAGGCAGCACCGGGCGAGGCTCGCGGCGATGTTGCACCCGCGCCCTGCAGCCCGGCCCGCAGGTGGGGACGACGCGCCGGTGTCAGCGGTCCTGGGGATCCGAGGGCTCGGTCACGGCAGCGTCGCGCAGGTTCACCCGGTGGCGGACCACGATGACGGCCGTGATCGCGGCGGCGAACGCCACGTCGACCCAGGTGCCGTCCCAGACGAGGGCGCAGGGCACGAGCAGGAGGCAGGCGGCCACGGCGGACACGCCGATCCGCCTCGTCATGAGCACGGTCACCGCGAACACCGCCAGCACCGGCAGGGCCCAGACGGGCTGGAAGCCGAGCACGGCCCCCATCGAGGTGGCCACGCCCTTGCCGCCCCGCCCGCGCAGGAACGGGGAGCTCACGTGACCGAGCACGGCCGCGACGCCGGCCACGGCCGCGACCCCCGGACCCGCCAGCCAGCCGAAGACCACGACCGGGATCAGGCCCTTGAGCAGGTCCAGCAGCCCGATGACCACCCCCACCCGCACTCCGAACGCGCGGGCCGCGTTGGTCGCCCCCGGGTTGCCCGACCCCACGCTGCGCAGGTCCGTGTTGCGCAGCCGGGCGAAGGTCGCCGCCGGGTTGACGCTGCCGAGGAGATAGCCGGCGAGAGCCGCGCCGGCCACGACGAGCGCTTCCGACAACGGACCCGCAGGGTCCAGGACCCCGCTCATGCCCGGGCGGGCCGGGGGACGACGCCCACGGCCACCATCCCCGGACCCACGTGCGCCCCCACGACTGCGCCGACCTCGGACACGAGCACCCGCGAGTCCGCCAGCCGGGAAGCGAGCCTGCCGGCGAGCGACTCGGCGCGCGCGGCGGCGTCGAGGTGGTGCACGGCGACGTCGCACGGCCGCCCGGCCGCCCGCTCCACGACCAGCTCCTCGAGGCGGGCGAGCGCACGTGTGGCGGTCCGTACCTTCTCCAACGGTGTCACCCGCCCGTCGACCAGGTGGAGGATCGGCTTCACGGCGAGCGCCTGCCCCACGAGCGCGGTGGCCGCGCCGATCCGGCCGCCGCGACGCAGGTAGTCGAGCGTGTCGACGTAGAACAGCGCGTGCGACGACGCGGCCGTGGTCCGGACCGTGTCGGCCACCGCCTCGACGTCCGCGCCCGTCTCGGCGGCACGGGCGCCCGCGAGCACGGAGAACCCCAGCGCCATCGCGACGGTGCGGGTGTCGACGCACACGACGGGGACGGGCGCCTCCTTGGCCGCCAGCACGGCGGAGTCGTAGGTCCCCGACATGTCACCGGAGAGGTGCGCGCTCACGATGGCGGTCGCACCCTGTTCGACGGCCTCGAGATAGGCGGCCGCGAACCGCTCCGGCGACGGACGGGACGTGCTGACGACGCTCCAGTCGCGCAGGGCGGCCGCCACCTCCCCCGGCGTGATCTGGGTGCCCTCGTCGTAAGGCTGGCCGTCGACGACGACCTGGACGGGAACGACGCGGATGCCGTGGGAGGCCACGAGGTCCGGGGGGAGGTACGCCGTGGAGTCCGTGACCACCGCCACCTGCTGCGCCATGCCTCGCAACCTACTGGTGCGCCCCGCCCGGCGCAGCCACGACGACGGTGCGGCCAGGGCGTCCCTTCTGCGGGCCCCGAACTAGGCAGGCACGATGTTGACGAGCCTGGGCGCGCGCACGATGACCGTCCTGACGGCGCGGCCGTCGAGAGCCTTGACGACCCCGGTCGCGGCCAGGGCCAACTCCCGCAGCTCGTCCTCGCCGATCGTGGGCGCGACGTCGAGCTTGTCCCGAACCTTGCCGGCCACCTGCACCACGCAGGTGACCGACTCCTCCACGAGCAGCGCCGGATCGACGTCGGGCCACCCCGCCAGGGCGACGGTCGGAGCGTGCCCGAGCCGGTCCCACATCTCCTCAGCCGTGTATGGCGCGACGAGCGACAGCATGATCGCCACCGCCTCGGCCGCCTCGCGGACCGCGGGGTCGGCCCCGCCCGGGCCGCTGTCGACGGCCTTGCGGGCGGCGTTGACCAGCTCCATGGTCTTGGCGACGGCGACGTTGAAGCGGAACGACTCCACGGCCTTGGTCGCCTCGTCGACGGCCTTCGCCGTGGCGCGGCGCAGCTCCACGTCCCCGGTTGCCACGTCGACGCCGGGCGCGCTCGTGACGTCTCCCGACAGGCGCCATGCACGCGACAGGAACTTCTTCGACCCGCTCGGCGACACATCGGCCCAGTCGATGTCGTCCTCCGGCGGACCGGCGAACACCATCGTCAGGCGGACGGCGTCGACCCCGTTGAGCTCCAGCTCGTCGGACAGCCGCACCAGGTTGCCGCGCGACTTGCTCATCGTCGCGCCGTTCATCCCGACCATGCCCTGGTTGAGCAGGCGGGTGAAGGGCTCCTCGAAGTCGATGAGGCCCATGTCGTGCAGGACCTTGGTGAAGAACCGCGCATACAGCAGGTGCAGGATCGCGTGCGTCACGCCACCGGTGTACTGGTCGACCGGCGCCCACTCGCGCGCCTGATCCGGGTCGAAGGCGACGTCCGTGCGCGACGGGTCCAGGTAGCGCAGGAAGTACCAGGACGAGTCGACGAACGTGTCCATCGTGTCGCTGTCGCGCCGCGCGGCTCCCCCGCAGCGCGGGCACGGCACGTTGACCCAGTCCTCGGCAGCCGCCAATGGCGACTGACCCTTCGGGGACAGGTCCAGGCCGTCGGTCGGCGGCAGCACGACGGGCAGCTGGTCCTCCGGCACGGGCACCTCGCCGCAGGACAGGCAGTGGATGATCGGGATGGGCGTGCCCCAGTAGCGCTGGCGCGAGATCAGCCAGTCGCGCAGGCGGTAGTTGATCGCCCCGGTGCCGAGATCCTTCTCCTCCAGCCAGGCGACCATCCGCTCGATCGCGTCGGCCTTGCCCAGCCCGTCCAGGAAGCCGGAGTTGATGGCCACGCCGTCACCGGTGTACGCCGCAGCGCTGTCGTCGACGTCGTCGGGCGACTGCACGACGTGCACGATCGGCAGGCCGTAGGCGGTGGCGAAGTCCCAGTCGCGCTGGTCGTGCGCGGGCACGGCCATGATCGCACCGGTGCCGTAGTCGGCCAGCACATAGTCCGCGGCGTAGATCGGCAGCCGCTCGCCGTTGACCGGGTTGACGGCGTACCGCTGCAGGAACACACCGGTCTTGACCCGCTCGGAGGACAGCCGGTCGATCTCGCTGACCTGCTTGACCTGCTCGAGGTAGGCCTCGAAGTCGCCCTGCGCCTCGCTGCCGGTGGCGAGCTCGGCGGCAAGGTCGGAGTCGGCGGCCACGACGAAGAACGTGGCGCCGAACAGCGTGTCGGGTCGCGTGGTGTAGACGGTGACCGGCTCGTCGCGGCCCTCGATGCGGAAGTGCACGTGCGCACCGGTGGAGCGGCCGATCCAGTTGCGCTGCATGAGCAGCACCTTCTCCGGCCACGCCCCTTCCAGCTGGGTCATGTCGTCGAGCAGCCGGTCGGCGTAGTCGGTGATCCGCATGTACCACTGCGTGAGCTTCTTCTTCGTGACGACGGCGTCGCAGCGCTCGCATCGGCCGGCCACGACCTGCTCGTTGGCCAGAACCGTCTGGTCGTTCGGGCACCAGTTGACGTTGCTGTCCTTGCGGTAGGCCAGACCCCGCTCGAACATCTTCAGGAAGATCCACTGGTTCCAGCGGTAGTACGCCGGGTCGCTCGTGTGCAGGACGCGGTCCCAGTCGAACGAGCAGGCGTAGCGGCGCATGGACGACTTCTGCTGCTCGATGTTGTCCGCGGTCCACAGGACCGGGTCGGCACCGCGCTTGATCGCGGCGTTCTCGGCCGGCAGACCGAAGGAGTCCCAGCCGATGGGGTGCAGGACGTTGAAGCCGCGCTGCACCCAGTAGCGCGCGATCACGTCACCGAGGGCGTAGGCCTCGGCGTGGCCCATGTGCAGGTCGCCCGACGGGTACGGGAACATGTCGAGCACGTACTTCTTCGGACGCGGGTCGCCCGGACGGCCGCTGCGGAACGGCGCGATCTCGTCCCACACGGGCAGCCACTTGTCCTGGACGGCGTGGACGTCGTAGCCCTCGCGGCCCTCGTGCTCGGTCGTGTCGCTCTGGCTCATCTCGGCATCTCTCGTCGCGTCGGGTCCGGACAGACGAAGACCCCTCGCTCAGGAGGGGTCCGCCGCACCGGGTCCGCAGCCTCAGCCGCGGCGCTTGATCCGGTGCGGCCGGCTAAGCAGGAGTCCGGCTCGCACGCCAGGAGGATATCCGACGACGCGGCGCAGGACCGCGCCGGTTCTACGCAGGTCGCCGCAGCACGGAGACGGCGAAGTCCGACGTCGGGGCCCACGGGCGAAGGTCCCACGTGGCGAAGCGGTGCTCGAGGCGCAGGCCCGCCTTCGCGAGGTGCCCGTCGAAGGACTCGAGCTCGTAGCCCCGGCCGTGACCGAACCCGATCACGAGGAAGCCGTCGGGGCGCAGGTGCTCGCGCAGCCGGGTGAGCACCGCCACCTCCGTGCCGGGGGCGACGTAGGGCATGACGTTGCCCGCCATCACCGCGCCGTCGACGCCGCCGGGGCGCCCCGCCTCGGCGAGGTCCAGCTCGCTGAGATCGGCGTGGACGTACGCCGGACCCGGGTTGTCCTCGGCCGCCGCGGCGAGCAGGACCGGGTCCGCGTCGACGCCGACGACCCGGTGGCCGGCCCGGTGCAGCGCCCCGGCCGTACGGCCCTGGCCGCAGCCGGCGTCGAGCAGGTCGGCTCCGCGGGGTGCCATCGCGTCGATGAGGCGGGCCTCGCCCTCGAGGTCGGCGCCCTCCGCGGACAGCCGGCGGAAGTGCGCGACGTAGGTGGAGGAGTGCTCCTCCGCGGTCTCGGTCACCCAGCGGGTCGGCGCAGCCATACCCGGCAGGCTAACGGGCCTCGGACCAGCCCGCTGAGCGCAGCGCCTCGGCCAGGGCACGTCCGATCTCCGCGTGGGTGTCCCAGCCCCAGTGCATCCCGTCAGGGTTCCCGGACCCGTCCCGCAGCGCCGGCCCGACGATCGGGTCCAGGTCCACGAAGCCGGCCTCGTGGTCCCGGGACCACCGGCGGGCCGCCTCGACCGCCGGGGCGTGGTGCCGCTGGGCCGGGTAGGCCGCCGCGGCGTACGGCGAGGGACCCAGCAGCACGACGGGCAGCGCGGGGCGGTACGTGCGCACCC
>JAHECT010000141.1 GCA_024641605.1 Micrococcales bacterium | reverse complement strand
CGGGACTAGGTTGAGCCCATGGTCCACTGACACCCCACCCGCGGAGGAGATCGCGATGATCCGTCACTCGGAGCAGACCCACCAGCAGCTCGTCGAGCGCCTCCCCTCGGCCACGGGTCGCGATCTCAAGGACTGGATGCAGGCGCTCGACGACGGTCCGGCGTTCTCCCGATTCGACGAGAAGGTGAACTGGCTTCGCGACGAGCACGGCCTCTCGCACGGCTTCGCCACCGCGGTGGTCCACGAGGCGGACATGGTCCGCGCGCACCGCAAGCTCGGCTGACCCGCCCACCTCCAGGTACGACGAGGCCCCCGCACCCGATCGGTACGGGGGCCTCGTCGTGCGATCAGTCGCGGCCGGAGAGGATCGCCAGCAGCCGCAGGATCTCGAGGTAGAGCCAGATGAGGGTGACGAGCAGGCCGAAGGCCAGCCGCCACGACTCGCGCTCGGGCAGGCCGTAGCGGATCGCCTGGTTGATCGACTCGAAGTCCAGCGCGAGGCTGAACGAGGCGAGCAGGACGCCGGCCGCGCAGAGCAGCAGACCCCAGGTGCCGACGCCGTAGAAGCCCCAGCCGCCGCCGACGCCGAAGAGCGCACCCACGAGGCTGGCGAGCCCGATGACCAGGTAGGACACCATCGAGACCATCATGATCTTCATGAAGGTGCCGTTGACCTTGATGATCCGGGTCCGGTAGAGCGTCAGCATCACCGCGAACGCGACCAGCGTGCCGAGCACGGCCTGCTGGACGATGCCGGAGTAGCCGTTGGCCTCGGCGATCTGGTTGAACAGGTAGGAGATGCCGCCCAGGAAGATGCCCTGGACGAAGGCGTAGGCCAGCACCAGGGCGGGCGAGACGCTCTTCTTGAAGACGTTGGCCAGGCCCAGGCCGAGGCCCACGAGCGAGGCCACCCAGAAGAGCCAGGGGATCGTCGTCGCGGTGTTCCAGCCGATGAGCGCGCCGGGCAGCAGGACCACGAAGCAGAGCGCGGTCTTGACGATCACGTCGTCGAGACCGAGGCGGCCGGTGCCGGCGCCGGGGGTGTCGTAGATCGTGCGCAGCTCGTCGGCGCTCGGGGCGCTCGCGGTCTCGAGGCCGGCAGCGGCGGCGTAGGCCGTGCGGCCCTCGTCGTACGCGAAACCCGCCCCGCCAGGCTGGGGCTCGTGCGCCGTGGCGCGCCGAAGCACGGGGTTGCGGGACTCCATGAGGCTCCTCCAGAGGGCGGCGGGACCCCGGTCGGGTCCCGTCACCCCTCCACGCTAACCCGAGCCGGGCCGCTCGGCATATCACCCGAAGCGAATTTCTTGCTTTCTGCGCGCGCGGCGGCGTCTGGGACGATGCGCGCGAGCCCCCGTAGCCCAACTGGCAGAGGCACGCTGCTTAAACCAGCGTCAGTGCAGGTTCGATCCCTGCCGGGGGCACAAGCGATTGGGGTGAGAGCTCTACGAGCTCGCTCGTAGAGCCGAGCCGATTGAGCTTGTCGAGCGAGAGGGCAGCCCCCCACCGAGCCGGCCGGGTTCGAACGCTGCCCGCTCGGGAGCACTGGCGACGCGATGCGGGAGCGGCCCGGCTCACAGGTAGGTCTGGCGCGGGTGGATCGCGTGCGCTCCGGCGACCCGGTCGAGGAAGACGTAGCCGTCGAGGTGGTCGATCTCGTGCTGGAGGGCGCGGGCCTCGAAGGCGTCGGTCTCCACCACGACCTCCTCTCCGGTCCCCGGCAGGAGGCCGCGCACGACGAGACGCGTGGCGCGCTTGACGTCCCCGGTGAAGTCCGGCACCGACATGCAGCCCTCGCGCGACTTCTCGTTGCGCGTCGCCGACTCGACGACCGCATTGACCAGGACGTACTCGCCATGGGTGGTGTGCGCTTTGGGGTGCGCGGAGACGTCGAGGGAGAAGACCCGCCAGCCGACGCCGACCTGGTTGGCCGCGAGCCCGACGCAGCCCGGCGACACCCGCTGCGTGGTGAGCAGGTCCGCGGCGAGCTGCACCACGGCCGGGTCGACGGGATCCACCTCGCCGCAGCGGGCCGCGAGCACCGCGGCGGGTGCGGTCACGACCGGGAGCACGCGCCCTTCGGGCAGCGGCGGCATGACGATCCGCCCGTCGACGATGGGCACGGGCCGGCCTAGAGGACGTCGCTGTCGGCGGGCGCGAGCGACGCACGCACCCCGAGCTCGTCGGCGACGGCGGCGAGGCGGTCCGCGAGCGCCGCGACGTCCGCTCCCGCGGGCAGGGTGACCTCGGCGACGACGACGTAGAGCCCGGTGCCCAACCGCGTCGTGAGGTCGGTGATGTTGCCACCCGCCTCGGCGACGACGCCGGTCAGCCCCGAGACGATCCCGGGCCGGTCGGCTCCGTGCACCGACAGCAGCCAGGCGCTGCCCGGAGCGCCTGTGTCGGCGGCCTCGGGGACCGGCAGCACGGACACGACCAGGCCCTCGGCCTCGATGTGCCTGAGCGCCTCCCGCACGGCGGGCGCACCCGCGTCGGTGGCCACGACGAGCGTCCACGCGAAATGCCCGCGCAGGAGGGTCATCGAGGAGTCCTCGAGGTTGCCGCCCAGCGCGGCCAGCGCGCCGGTGACCTCCGCGATGATCCCGGGGCGGTCGTGCCCCAGGACGGTGACGGCCAGGCTCTGCGTCATGCCCCCGAGCCTAGCCAGGCGGTCAGCGCGGCCGGGACGGCGCCTCGCCCTTGGCCACGGTCGAGAACTCGTGGAAGGGCTGGTGCGTGCTCCACAGGCTGGTCACGTCGCGCTTGAAGAGGAAGGCGATGGTCCAGTCCGCCACGACGGACACCTTGCGGCGGACGGTGGGCACCTTGGTCATGTGGTAGGTGCGGTGCAGGAACCAGGCCGGGAACCCCTTGATCCGTACGCCGCGCACCTGTGCGACGCCCTTGTAGAGCCCGAGCGAGGCGACCGAGCCGTTGTGACGGTGCGCGTAGTCGCGCGGGTCGAAGCCGCGCATCGTGGCCACGACGTTGTCGGCCAGGACCTTGGCCTGCCGGACGGCGTGCTGCGCCGACGGCGAGCAGAGCGAGCCGGGGTTCGTGAGGTCGGGGACCGCCGCGCAGTCCCCGGCGCCCCAGGCGTCCGGCACGTCGAGGACCCGCAGGTCGGACCCGCACACCAGGCGACCGCGCTCGTCCAGCGGGAGGTCCGTCGCCTCGAGCACAGGATGGGGACGCACCCCGGCGGTCCACACGACGGTGTCGGAGCGCATCGTCGTCGCGTCGGAGAGCTCGACGACGCCGTCCACGGTCGACTCGAGCCGGGTCTCGAGGCGCACGTCGATGCCCCGCTCGCGCAGCTGCTCAACCGTCCACCGGCCCATGTCCTCCCCGACCTCGGGGAGGATCCGGCCGCTCGCCTCGACGAGCACGAAGCGCAGGTCGTCCGGCGAGACGTTGCGCAGGTAGCGCGTGGCGTAGCGAGCCAGGTCCTCGATCTCGGCCAGCGCCTCCACGCCGGCGTAGCCGCCACCGACGAACACGAAGGTCAGGTTGCGCTCGCGGATCTCGGGGTCGGTCGCCGTCTCGGCGATGTCGAGGCACTCGAGCACGCGGTTGCGCAGCTGGATGGCCTCCTCGACGTTCTTGAAGCCGGTGGCCCAGTCCGCCAGACCGGGGATCGGAAGGGTCCGCGGCACGGAGCCGAGCGCCATGACGAGCACGTCGTAGGGGATCTCGTAGGCCTCGCCCTCGAGGGGCTGCACGGTGGCCACCTTGCGGGCGTGCTCCACGCCGGTCACCCAGCCGGTGACGACCTCGGCCCGGCGCAGCGTCTGGCGCAGCGGCACGACGGTGTGCCGCGGCTGGATGGAGCCGGCCCCGCACTCGGGCAGGAAGGGCTGGTAGGTCATGTAGGACCGCGGGTCCACGACCGTCACCGTGGCCTCGTCCCGCTGCAGCTTCGACCCGAGCCGCAGCGCGGTGTAGAGACCGACGTAGCCGCCACCCACGACGAGGATGCGAGGTCGCGCCGATCCCGGGTTCATGCGCCCAGGCTACGAGCCACCGCCCGTTCACGCCTCGCCACGGCGGACGGTACGCGTGAGCGACCGTCCGGCGCGGAGCGCTCAGCCGGGCAGCACGGCTTCGACGACCGCGACGACCTCCGGTGCGTCGGGCGTGGTCTGGGGAGCGAAGCGGGCGACGACCTCGCCCGCCGGGGAGATGACCCACTTCTCGAAGTTCCAGCGCACCGGACCGGTGTAGCCCTCGGCGTCCGGCGCCTCGGTCAGCGCGGCGAACAGCGGGTGGGCGGCGTCGCCGTTGACCTCGAGCTTGTCGGTGAGCGGGAACGTGACGCCGTAGGTCATCGAGCAGAACTCGACGATCTCCTCGTTCGTCCCCGGCTCCTGGCCCATGAACTGGTTGCACGGGGCGCCGAGCACGGTGAGACCGCGGTCCGCGAAGTCCTCGGCCAGCTTCTCGAGCGTGGCGTACTGCGGGGTGAGACCGCACTTGCTGGCCACGTTGACGACGAGGACTGCTCGTCCGGCGAACTCGCCGAGGGTGGTCTCACGACCGTCGATCATGCGCAGGGGCGTGTCGTGCAGCATTCAGGACTCCATGTTCCGCGTGGCCAGTTCGACGGCGATCCCGTCGAGGATGTCGTGCTCGGAGACGAGGACCTCGGGGAGCCCCGTGCGCTCGAGGATACGACGCAGCACGAGAACGCCCGCATTGATGACGTCGACGCGTCCGGGGTGCATCACCGCGAGCGCCGAACGAGCCTGGTGGTCGAGGCCGAGCAGGCGCTCGGACACCTCGCGCACCCGGTCAGCGCTGATGCGCGCGCCATGGATGCGCTCGGCGTCGTACTCCGGCAGGTCGAGGGCCAGCGCGGCGGCCGTGGTGACCGAGCCGGCGAGCCCCACCAGCGTGCGCGCCAGGTCGAGGGGCACCTCCGCGGCGGCGATGTCGATCGCCGCGTCCACGTCGGCGACGATGCCGGCCACCTCCTGCGGCGACGGCGGGTCGGAGCGCACGTGGCGCTCGGTCATGCGCACGCAGCCCACGTCGACGCTCCGTGCGGCGAGCACCTCGTCGTCACCGAGGACGAACTCCGTCGACCCGCCGCCGATGTCGACGACGAGGTACGGCGGCTGCGCACCCGTGAGCCCGAGGGTCGCCCCCAGGAAGGACAGCCGAGCCTCCTCGGCGCCGCTCACGACCTCCGGGGCGACGCCGATCCGCTCGACCACGCCGGCGACGAAGTCGTCGCGGTTCTCGGCGTCGCGCGACGCCGAGGTGGCCACGAATCGGACGGCCTCGGCACCGAGCCCGCGCAGCACGGCGGCGTAGCGCTCGCACGCCGCGAAGGCCCGGGCCATCGACTCCGGGGCGATCCGCCCGGTGCGGTCCACCCCTTGGCCGAGGCGCACGATCTCCATGCGCCGGTCGAGGTCCACGACGCTCGCGGCGTCGACGTCGACGTCGGCCACCAGGAGCCGGATGGAGTTGGTGCCGCAGTCGATCGCCGCGACGCGGCGGGTCACGCCTCGCCCTCGGACGTGCACGGGCCGGTCGCACCCCAGTCGGCGAGCAGGTCCAGCGCCTCGTCGCCGAGCGGGTTGACGCCTGGCCCGGCCGCGAGCGCGTGGCCCACGAGCACGTGCAGGCACTTCACCCGCGTGGGCATGCCACCCGCGCTGATGCCGTCGATCTCGGGCACCGCCCCCAGCTCGGCCCGCCGCTCGAGATAAGCCTCGTGCGCCCGCCGGTAGGCGGCGGCGAGGTCGGCGTCCTCGGCCAGCCGGTCCTGCATGCCGCGCATCACGCCGCCCGCCTCGAGCGTGCCGATGAGCCCGGCCGCGCGCGGACAGGTCAGGTAGTAGAGCGTGG
>JAHECT010000140.1 GCA_024641605.1 Micrococcales bacterium | reverse complement strand
GAGGTCCTCGCGGAGTCCGCGGACGGTCTCACGGTCACCGAGCTCGCCGCGCGTCTGGGCGTGAGCCGCACGGTCGTCTACCGGCTGGTCGTCACCCTGGAGCAGCACGCCCTCCTGCGCCGCGGCCCGGACGGGCGCTGCCGGCTGGGTCTCGGGCTGCTCCCGCTGGCCCGCCAGGTGCAGCCGGTGCTGCGCGAGGCGGCTGTGCCCGCCCTGCGCCGCCTGGCCGACGCCGTGGGCGGGGCGGCCTACCTCACCGTCGTCGACGGGGTCGACGCGGTCGTCGCCGCGGTCGTGGAGCCCACCCGCAACGACCTGCCCGGCCTGCTGCGGCCCGGAGCGCGGCTGCCGCTGGAGCGCGGTGCGGCCGGTCGTGCCGTGCTGGCCGCGCGCACGGGGGAGCCGGATCCGGGGTTCGTGAGTTCGACCACGGAGGTCCACCCGGGTGCCGTCGGGGTGGCCGCACCCCTGCTCGGCGTCGCCGGGATCGAGGCGTCGGTCGCCGTGCTCGTGCTCGGCGAGCTGCCCGAGGCCGACACGGGGGCGAAGGTTGTGCGGGCCGCCGCGGAGATCGCGCGGTCGCTGCGCTGACCGCTGTCGTCAGTAGCAGCCGGTCAGTGTGGCGGCGACCCGGTCGACGGCCCGGCGGACCCTCAGCTTCGAGTAGGGGAACGCGCGCTTGTTGACCAGCACCGCGAACGCCTTCAGCTGCCCGTCTCTGCCCAGCGCGTATCCGGCCAGCCCCACGGTGTCGTAGAGCGTGCCGGTCTTGGCCGAGATGAGGCCGCGGGCACAGCTCGTCGGGGTGGTGTCGTAGCGGCCGTACCTCGAGTCGAGGGTGCCGCTGACTCCCGCGACCGGGAGGTAGCCCCGGAGCGGGTTCAGCTCGGGGTGGGCGGGGGAGGCGGCGATGCGGAGCAGGGAGACCAGGCCGCGCGAGGTCACGCGGTCGGCGCGCGACACCCCGCTGCCGTCGTAGAGCAGCCACTCGCGGACGTCGACCCCCAGGGCTGCCAGACGCTCCGTGGAGGCGCGCCGCGCCCCGGGCCACGTGGGTCGGCGCCCGAGGGCGATGGCGTTGTTGCGGTAGAGCATCTCGGCGACGTCGTTGTCGGACACGAGCAGCATCCACCGCAGGGCGGCGCCCACGGTGTTGCCCACGAACCGGGCGAGCTCCTGGGCTCCGTCCGGAGCCTCGAGCCGGCCCCGGTAGCGCGTCGACACGACGACGTCGGTGCGCGCGCCGAGCCGATTGCGCAGCGCCACCCCGAGCTGGTCGGCGAAGTACCGCGCGGCGTCGGCCGAGGTGTCCCAGCCGGCGCGCAGGTCGCGCACCAGGGGGCGGACGGGGGACACGACCCAGGGGACGTAGTGGCTGGGCCATCCCGTCGCCCTCATCGGCGTGGGGTACAGCGTGTCGTCCACGCGCACGCTCACCGTGACCTGCAGCGGGGCGGGATCGGGCGCGGTGGTCGACGGGCTGGGGGTGGGGTCCGGGGTCGGGGAGGGAGTCGGGTCCGGCTGCGGCGCGGGAGCCACGACCGGGGCGATCCGGCGCGCCGTGCGCTGGGCTAGCCAGCGCAGCTGGGCGCTGGTGAGCAGCGGGTCCCCGCCGGCCACGAGCACGACCTCGCGCACGGACCGGCCCGCGACGACCGTGGTGGGGAATCGGTCCTCGATGTCGTGCGCGCTGAGGGTCGTGACCGCGGTCGCCAGCTTCGTCGTGCTGGCCCCGCGCATGGGCAGGGCGTTGCGCGTGCGGTAGAGGGACCGACGCGTGAGCAGGTCCTGGACGCTGATCGCGCGGTTGCGCCCCAGCGGTGCCGCCCGCTCGACCCGCCCCGGGAGCAGGCGCGCGATGCGGGCGTTGGCCGCCACCGTGGCGGCCGGGACCGCCGCGGTCGTGGTGGCCCGGGTCGCGCTCGAGGGGGAGGGCGTCACCGAGTCGGCAGCAGCGGGTGGTGCCGAGAGCAGCGCAGCCACCCCGACGACGGCGACGGCGATGCTCAGCGGGCGGCGCATACGACTCCTCGGGACGGTGCTGGGGCTGCCTCGCCACGCTACCCCGGAGCCGTCGGCGACCGGAGCAGGCGGCCGCCGCGTCGTCACCCGTCCGGACGCACGACGTCTATACGTCGGCCGCCGACCGCAGCAGGGGCAGGACGCGGTGCCGGACCTGCGTGGCGAGGGCGATCACCGTTGAGCTGCGCACGACGCCGTCCGTGCCCACCACCTGGTCGATGACCCGCTGCAGATCCGTGTTGGAGCGCGCCACGACGCGGCAGAGGAGGTCGCCGCTGCCGGTGATCGTGTGCACCTCGAGGACCTCGGGGATCTCGGCCAGGCGCCCGCCCAGGGCGTCGTGCCCGGACTGGGTGATCTCCAGCGTGACGAAGGCCGTGACCGGGTAGCCGAGGGCCACCGGGTCGATGTCGGGTCCCCAACCCGTCACGACTCCGCGGGCGACCAGCTTGTCGAGGCGGGCCTGCACGGTGCCCCGGGCGATGCGCAGCCGACGGCTCGCCTCCAGCACCCCGATCCGGGGCTCGCGGGCGAACAGGTCGAGGATGGCGGCGTCGGTCGCGTCGACGTGGGAGTCGGGCATGACGAGCACCCCTCTCGCTGGATCCTGTGCGACCTGACCACCAGGCCCGGACGTCACGCTAGCCCGCAGCGGACGAGCGGGGGTTCGCCCTGGACCATCTGCCCGATCGCGGTGGTGCGGGTGCACCAGCCCCGTCCCGGCCCACCTAGGCTGCGGGCATGTCGATGGCGCCGGGCTGGTACCCCGACCCGTTCTCGGGCGGTGGGTACGTCCGCTGGTGGGACGGCGAGCGCTGGGGCGCCTCGGCCCCGGCCGGCTCGGAGCCGACCGCCGCACCGCCGCGATCCCGCGACCCCTGGAGCCAGGACGCGCCGTACGTCCTGGCGACCTGGACCCAGCGGGCCCTCGCCCGGATGCTCGACTGGCTCGTGGTGACCGTCCTCACCCTGCCGGTCGCGCTCGTCCTGGTGTGGCCCGCCGTCAGCGACTTCCTCGCGCTCGCCCCGGGTGACGGGGCCCTGCCCGCCGAGGCGATCGACGCCCTCAGGACCGACCTCGTCGGGCAGTCGGTGGCCATCTCGCTGGTGACCGCGGCGGTGTGGTTCCTCTACGAGGTGCCGCAGAACGTCGCCTACGGACGCACGCTGGGCAAGCGGGCGCTCGGCATCCGGGTGCGCCTGCGCGACGTCGATGCCCGCCCGGGCTGGCTGGCCGCCTCCCTGCGCTGGGGCCTGTTCACGGCCGGCAACCTGGTGGGCGGCATCGCGTTCCTCCTCGTGGACTACCTCTGGCCCTTCTGGGACCGGCCCTACCGCCAGGCCCTGCACGACAAGGCCGCCCGCACCGTCGTCGTGCCCGCCTGATCCGGCCGGGACGCCGGACCGGACCGGTCCCGCCGGGCGCTGGTCCACCCGCTGAGACGAATTTGCACAACTTTTGACGCGATTCTAGGGTGCCCCCATGTCCGTCACCGCCGCGCCGCCCACCCGCTCGGACGACCCCACGACGCCACCGCCGGCCCGGCGCGGCCGGTGGTCCCGTCTGCTCGCGCTGCCCGCCGGGCGCCGCGCGCGCTACGTCGTCCTCGTGCTGTGGGTCGCGGCCCTCGCCCTGGCCGGTCCGCTCATCGGGCGCCTGGAGAAGGTGCAGAGCACGGACCCGCTCGCCGCGCTGGCCCCGGGTGCGGAGTCCACGCAGGTGACCCAGATCCTCCGGACGCTGCCGGGCGGGGACCAGGTGCCCGCGGTCGTCGTCTACGAGCGGACCAGCGGCCTGACCCCGGCCGACCTGGAGCGGATCGAGTCCGACGCCGCGGCGGTCACCGCCATCGGGGTGGCGGTGGGCGAGGTCTCGGGCCCCGTGCCCAGCGAGGACGGCCAGGCGGCCCTGCTCGTCGTCCCGCTGACCGGGACCGATCCCGACGTCCTGGCCGAGCAGGTCGCCGAGATCCGCGACACGGTCGCCGAAGGGGATGCGGACGGCCTGACCGTGCGCGTCACCGGAGCGGCGGGCGTGAGCGCGGACCTGGTCGGTGTCTTCTCCGGCGTCAACACGACGCTGCTCGGCGCCACGGCCCTCGTCGTCGCCATCCTGCTGCTGCTCACCTATCGCAGCCCGTTCCTCTGGTTGATCCCGCTCGCCACCGTGTTCATCGCGGAGTCCCTCGCCCGGGCGGGCATGACCGCCCTCGTGGAGGGCCCCGGTCTGCTCGTCGACGGCCAGATCGCGGGCATCGTCCTGGTCCTGGTCTTCGGCGCCGGGACCGACTACGCCCTCCTGCTCGTCTCGCGCTACCGAGAGGAGCTGCGCAAGCACGCGGACAAGGGGGAGGCGATGGCCGCCGCCCTCGTCGGCGCCGGCCCCGCGATCGTCGCGAGCGCGGCGACCGTGGCGCTCGGTCTGCTGTGCCTGCTCACCGCCGTCCTGCCGGGTCAGCGTGCGCTCGGTCCTGCCGGGGCCGTCGGCATCGTGGCGGCCATGCTGGCCGCGCTCACCCTCCTCCCGGCCCTCCTGCTCGTCACCGGTCGGCGGGTGTTCTGGCCCTTCGTCCCGCGCTTCGGGACCGAGGAGAGCACCGGGCACGGCCGCTGGGAGCGGATCGGACGCCGCGTCCAGAGCCGGCCCCGCCGGGTCTGGATCAGCGGCCTGGCCGTGCTGGCCGTGCTCACCCTCGGCCTCACCCAGTTCTCCCTCGGCCAGGCGATCACCGACTCGTTCCGGGGCTCGCCGGCCTCGATCGAGGGGCGCGACGTGGTCGCCGCGCACTTCCCAGCCGGCACCGGGTCCGACACCGTCGTGCTGGTCCCCGGGTCCGACGAGGCGGCCGTCAGCGCCGCACTCCGCGCCGAGCCCGGTGTCGCCTCGGTGCGGCCGGCCGCGTCGGACGACACGTGGACCCAGCTGTCCGTGACGCTGAGCGACCCGGCAGACAGCGCGGAGGCGGAGGCCACCGTCGAGCGGCTGCGCTCCGACCTGGACGAGGTGGGGTCGGGCGCCGCGCTGGTGGGCGGGTCCACCGCGACCCTCATCGACGAGCGCGCCGCCCAGGAGACCGGGCGCGAGCGGGTGATCCCGCTGGTCCTGGCCCTCGTGCTGCTCGTCCTCGTGGCGCTGCTGCGGTCACTGCTGGCGCCGCTCCTGCTCGTGGGTTCGGTGGTGGTGTCGTTCGCGGCGGCGCTCGGCGTCACCGCGTTCCTGTCCGATCTCCTGGGCTTCGGGTCGTTCAACCCGACGCTGCCGCTGTTCGCGTTCGTCTTCCTGGTGGCTCTCGGGGTGGACTACAACATCTTCCTGATGACCCGGGCGCGTGAGGAGGCCGTCGTCCACGGCACCCGGGAGGGGATGGTGCGCGCGCTCGCCCTCACCGGAGGTGTCATCACGAGCGCCGGACTGGTGCTCGCCGCGACGTTCGCTGTGCTCGGTGTGCTTCCGCTGGTCGCACTCGCCCAGCTCGGCTTCGTGGTGGCCTTCGGTGTCCTGCTCGACACCCTGCTCGTCCGTACGCTCATCGTCCCGGGGCTCGTGCTCGATCTCGGCGACCGGGTGTGGTGGCCCTCGCGCGGCTTCGCTCCCGGCCAGGACGACCAGGCCGAGGCGGAGGTCGTGCGGGTCTGAGCGCCTCAGCCCTCGGCCAGGCCGAGGATGGAGAGCTCGGCCAGCACCCGGTCGGGATCGGTCGTGCGTACTGACAGGAGCCGGCGACGCAGCGCCCCCGGGGCGGCGTCGGCCAGGACGGCCAGCGCCATCCCGGCATCGGGCTCCCCGAGCAGGGCCGCCACCTGGGCGGGCTCGCGGCCCTCGAGCGCGGCCGCGACCGCGGCGAGCACGCCCAGC
>JAHECT010000139.1 GCA_024641605.1 Micrococcales bacterium | reverse complement strand
GGAGCTCGGACACGTCATCTCCTCGTCGTCGTCGTCGTTCCCGCGTACCGGCGTACCGGGGCGCCGGCGTACCGGGGTGCCGGCGTTTCGGCGTACCGGCGTACCGGCGTACCGGCGTACCGGCGATTCACGTCCTACGTGACGCTCCCCCACGCGTTCATGAGGGCACTACATGTTCGGCTCTATTGCACCTGGGTCGCCTTCATGCTCGATGAAGGCGACCCTCATCCAATAGAGCCGAACGAAGTGGGCCCTCATGGCTGAGGGCCGCGCTCGTCGGCGACCATGGACCGGACGATCTCGCGGACCTTGAGCGCGGCCACGTCCGCGCTCACGTTGACCTCGGGCCCGGGCCCGTCGAGGTCGAGGACCAGCTGAGCAGTCTCCATCGCCACGAACACCCGGTCGTAGTAGTCCTCGAACAGGTCGGCCACGGTCTCGTCCGCGTCCTCGTCGCCGACGGCGAAGTCGCGGCTCACCCGCCACAGCACCCGGCAGAACCCCTCGTCCACCGGGGTCACCAGCTGGGTGAAGCGCAGCCGCGCCGAGCTGCCCTCTGCCCCGCTCACGTCCCAGTGGTCCACCCACACGGCGGGGGACACGAACAGGCCCACCTGGGAGGTGGAGTACGCCGCCTCCCCGGCCCCGAGCAGGTCCGCCTGCCAGCGGGGCAAGGGCGCCGACGGGAACTCCCGGCGCAGCGTCACGGTGGTCTCGCTGACGACGACGTCGAGCTCGGGTGGCTCGGCCCCCAGCACGGTCGGGGAGATCTCGGGTGCCACGAAGGGCACCTGGGTCACGTCGGCGAAGCTCTCGTGCAGCAGGAGGAAGCCCGCCTCCACGTCCGCCTCGCCGCCCACGGTGTCCCAGTCGTCGTCGGCCAGCCAGGGCAGCTCGGGGACCCGGTGCAGGCGCGCCCGGCCAGGCTCGCCGAACCACACCCACACGGCGCCGTCGGACTCGTGGACGGGGTAGGCGGCGACTGCGGCACCGAACGGCACCCGGCTCTGCGTCGGCACGCCGACGCAGAGCCCGCCGGTGTCGTAGCGGAACCCGCAGAGCCCGCACTGGATCTCGTCCCCGACGAGCGAGCCCTCGCTGAGCGGGTACGCCCGGTGCGCGCAGCGGTCCTCCAGCGCGACGGCGACACCCGCCTCCGTCCGGTACAGGACGACGGGGCGGCCGAGCGCGCGCAGCCCCAAGGGGTCGCGGTCGACCTCGTCGGAGGAGGCGAGGGGGTACCAGCAGTCCGTCGGGGCGACGGTCGTCGTGGTGCGGCGCGGAGCGGTCACGGCAGTCCCCTCACAGGTCCAGGACGAGTCGGTCGGATCGGCAGCGGGAGACGCAGACCATCATCGCGTCGTTCGCCGCCTGTTCGGACTCGCTGAGCACCGAGTCGCGGTGGTCGACGTCGCCCTCGAGGACGATCTGCTCGCAGGTGCCGCAGATGCCCTCGTGGCAGGACCCCAGCACGCTCACCCCGGCGTCCTGGATCACGTCGAAGACCGATCGGTCGGGCGGGACGACCAGCGTGAGACCGGATCCGGCCAGGACGAGCTCGAACGAGCGCTCGCCCTCGGCGGGAGCATCGGTGGCCTTGGCCGCGAACCGCTCGAGATGCAGCGCGCTAGCAGGCCAGTCGACGGCGCAGCGCTCTTCGACGGCGCCGAGCAGGCCCTCCGGCCCGCAGCAGTACACCAGCGTGTCCGGGCGCGGATCGCCCAGGATCGACGCGAGGTCCAGCATCCCGGCCTCGTCCTGCGGCACCAGGGTGACCTTGTCGCCGTAGGCCGACAGCTCGTCCAGGAACGCCATGGACGCCAGCGACCGGCCGCCGTAGAACAGGTGCCAGTCGGCGCCCACCGCGTCCGCCTCCGCAACCATCGGCAGCATCGGGGTGATGCCGATCCCCCCGGCCAGGAACACGTAGCGCGGCGCCGTCACCAGGGGGAAGTGGTTGCGCGGACCGCGCACCCGTACGGTCGCACCCTCCGTGAGCGCGTGCGCCGCCACCGAACCGCCCCGGCTGTCCGGCGCCTTGAGCACGGCCACCCGGATCGCGCGACTGTCCGCGGGGCTCCCGCACAGCGAGTACTGCCGCACGAGGTCCGGTCCGAGGATGAGGTCCACGTGGGCCCCCGGGGTCCAGGCCGGCAACGAGTCGCCGTCGGGGTCGACGAGGGTGAGCACGAGGACGTCGTCGGCCCCGAGCACGGCGGACTCGACGAGCATGTCCCCCTCGTGCTCGCGGACGGTGGTCTTCGTCGTCACGTCAGCCCTGCTTCGACTCGATGCGTACGGGGAAGCGCTTGATGCCGTTGACGAAGTTGCTGCGCACCCGGTCGATCTCGCCGGTCTGCGCGATCGAGGCGATGCGAGGCAGCAAGGTCTCGAAGATGATGCGCATCTCGAACCGGGCGAGGTTCGAGCCCATGCACGTGTGCGGGCCCTTGCCGAAGGTCATGTGGTCGTTGGGGAACCGGGTGAAGTCGAGGGTGTAGGGATCGTCGAACTTCGTGTCGTCGCGGTTCCCGGACGCGAACCACATGACGACCTTGTCGCCGGACTTGATGGTCTTCCCGTGCAGCTCGACGTCGCGGGTCGCGGTCCGCCGGAAGTGGTAGACCGGCGAAGCCCAGCGCAGCAGCTCCTCCACCGCCTGCTGCATCTTGTCGGGGTGCTCGAGCAGCCACTGCATCTGGTCGGGGTTGTCCATCAGCGCCTTCATCGAGTGGCTGATGGCCTGCCTCGTGGTCTCGTTGCCGGCCACGACGAGCAGGAGGAAGTAGTTGTCGTAGTGCTCGGGGGAGAGCGGTACGCCGTCCTCGGGGATCCGGTTGACCAGCTTGCTCACCAGGTCCTCGCCGTCGCCGTCCTTGCGCTCGGCGGCCAGCTTGCGACCGTACTCGAAGATCTCCTGCGAGACCGGCGAGCTGAACGGCAGGTGGCGGTACTTCTGCGACTCCTCGCTGTTGACCAGCACGCGGGCGAACTCCGGATCGGAGAATCCGACGATCTCGTTGCCCCACGAGATGAGCTGCGGGGTCATCTCCTCAGGTGTGTCCAGGAGCCGGGCCAGCACCGCGATGGGGTAGTCGGCGGCGATGGCGTCGACGAAGTCCATCTCGTCCTGCTGCAGCGCCGTGTCGACCGTGAGCGTCGCCAGGCCGCGGAGGAAGTCCTCGTAGCGGCGCAGCTGAGCTGGGTTGAAGTCGCGCATGAGCAGCTTGCGCAGCGCCAGGTGCCGGGGCCCGTCGGTCTCCAGGATCGAGCGACGCAGCTCCTGGTACTCCTCCGGGGGCTCCTCGAGGTTGGTGAACCGCGTCGAGGTGAACGTCTCCGGGTCCTTGTCCACCATCTCGATGTCGTCGTAGCGGGTGATGGACCAGAAGCCCGAGCCCCCGTCGTGCTCCTCGTTCCAGTGAACCGGCGCCTCGCGGCGCAGCGTGTCGAACATGCCCCACGCCTCGTTGCGCTCGAACACGTCGAGGTCGGCGAGATCCACCTGGTCGAGCGGGACGGGGTTGGGCTGCATCGGGACTCCTCGACTCGGTCCGGAAAGAATCGTTTGGATCCGAACGGGAATCTAGGGCCGCGCACCGGCGGCGTCAAGGGCTACGGCCCGGTCAGCGTCGGCCGGCCCCGAGACGGTCCCGGTATCCGATGGCCTGGCGCACCATCCCGAGCGCGACCACGCCGACCAGGTGCGGGCCGCGGTGGTAGCCGATCACGCAGTCCCCCGCGAGGTCGCCCTCGAGCACGCGGACGCCGTCGGCGTCGGCGAGCCAGGGCAGGCCGAAGGACTGCATCCGCAGGTCGTACTGGTCGCTCCAGAATGCGGGCAGCGGGTCGAAGGGCTCGGCCAGCACCTGCTCGTACGCCGATCCCGCCAGGTACGCCGCGAGGACCGCCCCCGCCCGCCGTCCGGTCTCCGTCGGCAGGTTCCAGTGCTCCACGCGGTACGCACCGCCGCCGAAGCGCGGGTAGGGCAGCCGAGCCAGGTCCCCCACCACGGCCACGCCGTCGAGCGGGCCGTCGGCGCGCAACGGGCGCAGCGCGGAGTCGACGAGGACTCCGTCGGAGGTCTCGAGACCCTGCTCGGCCACGAGCTCGACCGCGGGTGCGCTGCCGACCGCCTCGACCACGACGTCGGCCGCCAGCACCGTGCCGTCGGCGAGCTCGACGGCACTGACCCGGTCCGCGCCCTGCAGCCCGGCGATCCCCACCCCCAGGTGGAAGCGCACCCCATGAGCCTCGTGCCGACGTCGCAGCTCGGCACCCACAGTGGCGCCCAGGGGTCTCAGCATCGGCTCGGCGTCCAGCGCCGCGACCGCGACGTCGCACCCGAGCCCCACCGCGGTGGCCGCCACCTCGCAGCCGATGAAGCCGGCCCCGAGCACCACGACCCGGGTGCCGGCGGTCAGCCGGGAGCGCAGGGACCGTGCGTCGTCGAGCGTGCGCACGACGTGGCGACCCTCTGCGGGACCGGGCAGCACCAGCCGGCGGGCCGTCACGCCGGTGGCGAGCACGAGCGCGTCCCAGGCCAGCTCGACCCCGCCTGCGCCCACGAGCCGCTCGTGGAGGTCCACGACGTCCACGCGGGTCCCCAGCATCCACTCGACGTCCTCGACCGAGGGCCGGCGGCGGAACTCGAGCCGCTCGAGGTCCACGCCCTCGGCGAGCGCCTCCTTGCTGAGCGGCGGCCGGTTGTACGGCGGGTGCCCCTCCTCGCCGATCAGGACGAGCTCGCCGCCGTACCCCGCCGAGCGCAGCGCCTCGGCGGCGCGCAGGCCACCCAACCCCGCACCCACGACGACCACCCGCTGACCGGCCACGTCCTCGACCCTAGGCCGGGCCCGCCGGTTGCGCGCGGCCTCGATCGTGGATCGCCAGCGCGATGACGGCACCTGCTGCCCGGCGGGGCTCGGTGCGCGGTCATCGACTGCCGGCGAGCGTGATCAGCGAACGGGTCAGAAGGGGACGGTGGTGGCGAGCAGGCCGGGGGCCGAGCCGCGTCCGGCCATGAGCCGAGCGAACTCGACGGCATCGAGCTCGAGCTCCTCACCGCCGCTCCCGTGCGTCAGTTCGAGCCCGGCCGGCCCGGTGAGCCGGAGCCGGAACGGCTGTCCGTGCGCGGCGGCCCACTCCGCGACGACGTCGGCGACGATGAGCCCGTCGTGGTCGGCGCTGAGGTGCAGCTCGCGGCCGGTCGCCCGAGCGATGTCGATGCGGTGCATCCACGCGTCGCGCGTGTAGATGCGGTCCATGAGGTAACCGACCGACCTCGTGCCCAGAGGGGGCCCGAAGGGGACGACGAGCGCACGCACCGGCCGGGGAAGCCTGCTCCGGGCCCGGACGCCGCGGCGCCCCGCGTCCGCGAGCTCGGCGACCAGCTCGTCGGGGCTGCGGTCGCGACGCTCGGCGATCTGGACCTCGTTGAGCCGGTCCACCAGCGTCGGCAGCGAGTACCGGCGCGACGCCCTGACCTGGCGCAGCGACTCGGGCACGCTGGCGTTCCCGGCCGCCGCACCGCAGAGGTGGGACACCATCGCGTGCACGTCCCACCCGGGACAGTCGGTCGGAGCCAGCCAGTCCGGCTCGGTCAGCGATCCGAGCTGGGCGTCGAGACGGCCGTACTCCGTGGTCGCGAGCCGCATCCACGCCGCATGGTCGGTGATCCACCCGCCGGCTCGATCCGTCGTGATCATCGCTGCCTCCCGCGCCAGGTTCTCCTAACGTGATTAGGATGGCGCGACGGATGCCACTGGTCAAGGAGGGGACGATGCCGGACCGGGCGAGCGGTCGATCAGCGCGCCACGAGGCCACCCGACGCCGCATCCTCGACGCAGCGTGGGAGCTCTCGGGCGAGCGCGGCCTGACCGGCTGGACCCTCGCCGACGTCGGCGCCC
>JAHECT010000020.1 GCA_024641605.1 Micrococcales bacterium | reverse complement strand
GCTGGTCTCCTGCGTGGTCACGACCGACATCCTCCCGTACGCCGGGCCCCGCGCACGCACGGGTTCTCCGCGCCAGAGGGCGGACCGCTCACGTGGCGGGTCCCTCCGCGACGGTGAAGCGCCAGGGCGCGCGGCCTCGCGGGTGATCTCGGCCCGGAGCAGGACCGCCGCCGCGGTACCGGCCGGCCCGCACGAGATGCTGACGCACCAGTGCATGCCGGAGGGGACGTAGACGTACAGACGCCCCGGCGGTCCGTGCATGACGGCGTTGCGGCGCGTCGGGCCTCCTCAGACGGGCGAGGCGGAGCCGTCCTCACCGGCGCAGGCCGCGATCTCCACGAGGCCTTCTGCCACCTCCCCCTCCGGCGTGACCGTGCGCACGACCCGGCCGAGCAGGTCTTCGGCGACCTCGTGGACCGGCCGTGCGATGAACGACCGCGGGAGGGTGCGGCCGAGCGCCATGGACGCCTCAGGCGGTCGGCGCCGAGTCGGCCCAATCGGCGGCGTCGTCCACGACGGTCCGGATGTCGGCGAGCTGCTCGCGGACCCGCGCGGGAGCGGTGCCGCCGTACGCCGCCCGCGACTCCAGGGCCCCTCGCACGGTCAGCACCCCGCGCACGGCGGGCGTCAGGTGCTCGCTGATCGCGCGCAGGTCCTCGTCGGTCAGGTCCCACAGCTCGATGCCGCGCGCCTCGGCACGACGCACGCAGCCGCCAGCGACCTCGTGCGCCTCGCGGAAGGGCACGCCCTGGCGCACGAGCCACTCCGCGATGTCGGTGGCGAGGGCGAAGCCCTGCGGCGCGGACGCGCCCATGCGCTCGGTGTCGAAGGTGAGCGTGGCCACGCTGCCGGTCATGGCGGGCAGCACGAGGAGCAGGGTGTCGATCGCGTCGAACACCGGCTCCTTGTCCTCCTGCAGGTCGCGGTTGTAGGCGAACGGCAGCCCCTTGAGCGTGGTGAGCACGCCGGTGAGCGCGCCGATGAGGCGGCCCGACTTGCCGCGCGCGAGCTCGGCCACATCGGGATTCTTCTTCTGCGGCATGATCGACGAGCCCGTCGACCACGCGTCGTCGAGCCGTGCCCAGCCGAACTCGCGGGAGGCCCAGAGACAGATCTCCTCGCCCAGTCGGGACAGGTGCACCCCGATCATCGCGGTGACGAAGAGGAACTCCGCGACGAAGTCGCGGTCGCTGACGGCGTCGATGGAGTTGGCGACGGCACCCCGGAAGCCGAGCTCGGCGGCGACCGCCTGAGGGTCCAGCGGGAGCGAGGACCCGGCCAGCGCGCCCGCTCCCATGGGCGAGAGCGCCGCTCGGTGGTCCCAGTCGCGCAAGCGGTGCACGTCGCGGGCGAGCGCGTGCACGTGCTTGGCGAGCTCGTGCCCGAACGACACCGGCTGCGCGTGCTGCAGGTGGGTGAACCCGGGCGACGCGGTGTCGACGTGGCGCTCGGCCTGCTCGAGCAGCGCGCGTTGGAGCGCGACCACCTCTGCCGCCATCCGCCGTGCCTCGGCCCGCAGGTACAGCCGGAAGTCCGTGGCCACCTGGTCGTTGCGCGACCGACCGGCGCGCAGCTTCCCCCCGAGGACGCCGAGCCGCTCGGTAAGACCCCGTTCCAGCGCCGTGTGCACGTCCTCATCGGCCGCCTGGGGCACGAACGCGCCGCTCGCGACGTCCACCTCGAGTCCGTCGAGCGCGGCGAGCATCTCCAGCAGCTCGTCGTCGGTGAGCAGGCCGGCCCCGTTCAGCACCCGCGCGTGGGCGCGGCTCTGTGCGAGGTCGTACGGCGCGAGCCGCCAGTCGAAGTGCACCGACAGCGACAGGGCGGCCATCGCGTCGGACGGTCCGCCCTCGAACCGTCCGCCCCACAGCCGCTGCGCGGCCCCGCCCTCGCTCATCGCGTGCCTCTCGCTCATCGGCCCTTCTCCGCCAGGGCCAGCATCGCAGCGGCGACCTGCGCGCCGCCGTCCGGGTCCCGCGTCACGAGCAGGACCGTGTCGTCGCCGGCGACGGTGCCGATCACGGAGGGCAGCACGGTGTGGTCGATCGCGGAGGCGAGGTACTGCGCGCCACCGGGCGGGGTGCGCAGCACGACGAGGTTGGCCGAGCTGTCGGCGGTCACGAGGACCTCCGCTGAGACCCGTGCGAGCCGCGCGACGGCGACCTCGTCGGCCACGGCCGCGACGGGAGAGGGGTCGGCACCCTCGGCGGGAACGGCGTAGACCGGCGCGCCATCGGGACCGGGAACCTTGACGGCGCCGATCTCGTCGAGGTCGCGCGAGAGCGTGGCCTGGGTGACGACGGTGCCCTCGGCCGCGAGCAGCTCGGCGAGGCGTGCCTGGCTGGGTACGGCGTGGTGCTCGAGCAACTCGACGATGCGCGCGCGCCGCGCCACCTTCGTGTGCGGCGAGGTCACGGGCGCCCCCAGGCCGCGTCGAGCAGTCCCGGGAGCGCCTGCGTGAAGGAGTCGGCCTCGTCCTGCGTGAGCACGAGCGGCGGGGCCAGGCGCACGGAGGTGGGGCGCACGGCGTTGACCAGGAAGCCCGCCTCGCGGGCTGCGGCCTCGAAGCCGGGTGCGACGGCCTCGTTCAGCTCGAGCGCGCGCCAGAGCCCCCGTCCCCGCTGCCCGGCGAGAAGGGGGTGGTCGAGCGCGTCGAAGGCAGCCGACCACCGGTCCCCGAGGGCGCGCACGTGCTCGAGCAGCGCCCCGCGCTCGATGGTGGTGAGGACGGCGAGGGCGGCCGCGCACGAGACGGGGTTGCCGCCGAACGTGGAGCCGTGGTCCCCGGGCGCAAGGACGTCGGCGGCACCGCCGGTCGCGATCACGGCGCCGATGGGCAGGCCGCCGCCCAGCCCCTTGGCCAGCGTGACGACGTCCGGGACGACGCCCTGAGCCACGCTCATGAGCCAGGCACCGGTCCGCCCGATCCCCGACTGGACCTCGTCGACGACGAGCAGGGTGCCGGTCGCGTCGCAGATCTCGCGCGCCGCCGCGAGGTAGCCCGCCGGCGGCACGATGACGCCCGCCTCGCCCTGGATGGGCTCGAGCACGACGGCTGCGGTGTCGGTGGTCACCGTCGCGCGCAGCGCCTCGGCGTCGCCGTAGGGCACGAACGTGACGGGGCCGGGGAGCGGCTCGAACGGAGTGCGCTTGGCCGGGCTGCCGGTGACGGAGAGCGCGCCGAGGGTGCGGCCGTGAAACCCGCCGTCCGTGGACACGACTCCCCCGCCGCGCCCCGTGGCGTTGGCGTGCTTGCGGGCGATCTTCAGCGCCGCCTCGTTGGCCGTCGCACCGTCCTGGCAGAGGAAGACACGGGCCGGCACCGGGAGCAGCGCGGCGAGGCGCTCGGCCAGGGCGAGGCCCGGCTCGTGCATCGCGAGATTGCTCGCGTGGGCCAGCGTGGCCACCTGGGCGGTCACGGCGTCGACCACGGCGGGGTGGGCGTGCCCCAGCGACGACACGGCGATGCCGCCGAGCAGGTCGAGGTAGTCGCGGCCGTCGACGTCCCACACGCGAGACCCCGAGCCGCGGACGAGCGCGACCGGCGGCGTGCCGTAGTTGCGCATCATGACGGCGTCCCACCGCGCCTGGTGCGCCGCCGTGCCGGTCGAGACGGTCACGGACGCGCCTCGTCGCCGTAGAGGACGGGCTCGTCGGGGACCACCATCGTCCCGACGCCCTCGGTCGTCACGACCTCGAGCAGGACGCCGTGCGGCAGCCGACCGTCGATGACGTGGGCGCGCGGCACGCCGCCGCGGACGGCCCGCGCGCACGCCTCCATCTTCGGGACCATGCCGCTGGACAGCGTCGGAAGCAGCTCCTCGAGATCCGACACGCCGATCGTGCGGATCACCTCGTCGGAGGCCGGCCAGTCGGCGTAGAGGCCCTCGACGTCGGTGAGCATCACGAGCTTGTCGGCGCCGAGGGCGACGGCCAGCGCAGCGGCGGCGGTGTCCGCGTTGACGTTGTACGCCTGCCCGTCGACGCCCCGGCCCACGGTGGACACGACCGGGACGAGCCCGTCGTCGAGAAGGCGCGTGACGAACTCGGGCCGCACCTCGACGACGTCGCCGACGAGACCGACGTCGACGGGCTCGCCGTCCACGAGCACGTCGCGGCGCTCGGCGGTGAACAGGTGGGCGTCCTCGCCGGACACCCCGACGGCATAGGGCCCGTGGGCGTTGAGGAGCGCGACGACCTCGCGCTGCACCTGACCCGTGAGCACCATGCGCACCACGTCCATGGCCTCCGCGCTCGTGACCCGGTAGCCGCCGCGGAACTCCCCAGGGATGCCGAGCCGTTCCAGCATCGAGGAGATCTGCGGCCCGCCCCCGTGGACGACGACCGGGCGCAGCCCGGCCAGGCGCAGGAACATCACGTCCGCCGCGAAGGCCTCGCCGAGGGCGCGGTCGACCATCGCGTTGCCGCCGTACTTGAGGACGACGGTAGCGCCGCTGAAGCGCTCGAGCCACGGCATCGCCTCGGCGAGGACGGCGGCCTTGGCGAGGGCCGCGTCGCGGTCGGTGTGGCCGGTGCGCAGGTGGTTGCTCATGTGGAGTAGGCCGAGTTCTCGTGGACGTAGGCGGCGGTCAGGTCGTTGGTCCAGACGGTGGCGCTCGCGTCGCCCACCCGCAGGTCGATGGTGACGAGGACCTCCCGCCCGGACATGTCGACGAGGTCGCGGTCCTCGCCCGCGGCCCCGTCGCGGCACACCCACACGCCGTTGATGGCCACGTCGACCGCGTCGGGCTCGAAGGCGGCGTCCGTCATGCCGAGCTCGGCCAGGATGCGTCCCCAGTTGGGGTCCTCGCCGTGGATCGCGCACTTGACGAGGTTGGCGCGGCTCACGGAACGGGCGGCCTCGACCGCGTCGTCCTCGCTCGCGGCGTTGACGACGTCGATGCGCACCTCCTTGCTGGCGCCTTCGGCGTCGGCCACGAGCTGGCGGGCCAGGTCCCCGCACACGGCCGAGACGGCGTCGACGAGGTCGCGGTACGACGGGGTCACCCCCGAGGCTCCGGAGGCCAGCAGCAGGACCGTGTCGTTGGTGGAGGTGCAGCCGTCGGAGTCGACGCGGTCGAAGGTGACGCGGGTGGCGGCGCGCAGCGCGGCGTCCAGCGTGTCGGCGTCGGCGACCGCGTCCGTGGTCACCACGACGAGCATGGTCGCCAACGACGGCGCCAGCATGCCCGCGCCCTTGGCCATGCCGCCGACGGTGAAGCCGTCCCCGGCCGCGACGGCGGTCTTGGGCACCGAGTCGGTCGTCATGATCGCGTGGGCGGCGTCGTCACCGCCGTCGGACGACAGGCCCGCGTGCGCGGCGTCGAACCCGGCGAAGAGCAGTTCGGTCGGCAGCCGGACGCCGATGAGCCCGGTCGAGCACACCGCCACGTCGCCGGCGCCGACGCCCGCCAGCGCCGCCGCGTGCTCGGCGGTGCGGTGGGTGTCGAGGAAGCCCTCGGGCCCGGTGCACGCGTTGGCGCCGCCGGAGTTCAGCGCGACGACGCGCACGACGCCCGCGCTGAGGACCTGCTGGGACCAGAGGACGGGGGCGGCCTTCACCCGGTTGCGGGTGAACACCCCCGCGGCGGCGTGCTGCGGGCCGTCGTTGACCACGAGGGCGACATCGGGTGCGCCGCTGGACTTGAGACCGGCTGCCACGCCGGCGGCGCGGAAACCGAGCGGGGCGGTGACGCTCACGGCGCGACTCCGATGGCGGTGAGGCCCGAGGTCTCGGGCAGACCGAGGGCGATGTTGGCGTTCTGCAGAGCCTGGCCGGCGGCGCCCTTGACCAGGTTGTCGATCGCCGAAACGACGACGGCGCGACCGGCATGGGCGTCCGCCGCGACCTGCAGGTGCACGGCGTTCGCGCCGAGGGTGGCGCCGGTCTGCGGCCAGCTCCCGCTGGGCAGGACGGTGACGAACGGCTCGTCTGCGTACGTCGCGTGCAGAGCCTCATGCAGCAGCTCGGTGGTCACGCCGGGGGCGAGGCGAGCGGTGGTGGTCGCGAGGATGCCGCGCGGCATCGGGGCCAGCACGGGGGTGAACGAGACGGTGACCGGCTCCCCCGCTGCGCCGCTGAGGGCCTGCTCCATCTCGGGGATGTGCTGGTGAGCGCCGCCGACCTTGTAGGCCGAGAGCTGCCCCATCACCGTGGTGGCGAGCAGCGGGTCGCTGGGCCGGCGACCGGCGCCCGAGGTGCCGCTCGCGGCGACGACCACGACGTCCTCGGGCTCGACGAGGCCGGCGGACAGGAGCGGGGCGAGGCCGAGGATGACGCCGGTCGGGTAGCACCCCGGATTGGCGATCCGTCGGGCGCCCGCGACGGCCGCGCGCTGGTCCCCGAGCTCGGGCATGCCGTACGTCCACGTGCCCGCGTGCACGCCGCCGTAGTACGCCGCCCACGCGTCGGCCCGCTCGAGGCGGTGGTCGGCACCGAGATCCACGACGAGGGTGTCCGCGCCGAGCTGGGCGGCGAGGGCGCCCGACTCGCCGTGCGGGAGCGCGAGGAAGACGACGTCCGCGTCGGCGAGCGCAGCCGGTTCGGTGGCGACGAACGTGCGGTCGGCGAGCGCCGTGAGGTGGGGGTGGAGGGCGGTGACCCGCTGCCCGGCGCTCGACCCGGCCGCGAGGGCGCCCACCTGCATCCGGGGGTGGGCGAGCAGCAGCCGGACGAGCTCACCGCCTGCGTACCCCGAGGCGCCCACCACGGCGGCCGTGTACGTGATCATGGCCGGACTATACACATACGCGGATATGCGTCCGCGATGGGTCGGGCGTGGGGTCAACGGGCCTGCGGATCGCCCTCGTGCGCGGGCGCCAGACGCAGGGTGCGGGCGCGCGGGTCGGCGGCATCGACACCGGCGAGGAGGGCGGTCCGGTCGTCGCTGACGTGCAGGAAGCGGCCGGTCAGGGCGTCGAGCTCGCCGCCGGCGATCTCGTCGACGAGCTCGAGCAGGCGCTCAACCGGGGTGAAGTGCTCCTCGGGGATGTCGGCGAGGAACGGCTTGTGCCGGGTGAGCGACTCCGGGAAGCGCGTCATGTCCGTGCGGACCATGCCCGGGCTGACCAGGAAGCAGCCCACCCCGGTGCCGGCGAGCTCCTGCTGGAGCGACGCGCCGAGGGTGGTGACGGCGGCCTTGCTGGCGGCATAGCCGGAGATGTAGGAGCCGGGCGCGTTGCCCAGGCCGCTGGTGAGCAGGACGACCCGGCCGCTCCCCCGCGCGATCATCCCCGGCAGCACCGCGCGCAGCGTGTGGAAGACGCCGCGGACGTTGACCTCGACCCCGGCCCACCACTCGTCCGGGTCGGCCTCCCACAGCGGACCGGTGCCGACCAGCGCCCCGGCGTTGGCCACCGCGAGGTCGACGGGACCGAAGGAGTCGGCGACAGCCTGCACCGCCGCGTAGTCATTGACGTCGGCGACGTAGGGGTGGACCGCACCGCCCCACTGCTGCGCTTCGCGCGCGAGCGCCGCCTCGTTGCGCGCGACCGCGGCCACGACCGCTCCGCGCTCCACGAGGTGCCCGACGAGCGCGTGGCCGATGCCGCGGGTGACCCCGGTGACGAGTGCGCGCACGGGTGGAGCCTCTCAGTCGTGGCCCGGCGGGCCGTTGTGGACGCTCAGGAGCGCATCGTCGCGCCGACCGCCGTGTGAGCGGCGGCCACGGCGGCGTCGCGGGCGGCGGCGACCTCGTCGACGGTGAGGGTGCGGTCCGGCGCCCGGAAGCGCAGCGCGTAGGCCAGGGACCGCTTGCCCTCGCCGACCTGCGTGCCGACGTACACGTCGAAGAGCCGGATCGACTCGAGCAGCGGTCCGGCTCCGTCGGCCAGCGCCGTCTCGACGTCGGCCGCCGCAACGGAGTCGTCGACCACGAGCGCGACGTCCTCCTTGGCCACCGGGAACGTCGAGATCGACGTAGCCGGCACCACCTCGACCGCGGCGTCGATGAGAGCGCCGAGGTCGAGCTCCATGACGGCGGTCCGCCGGGGCAGGCCCGCGGTCTCGCACACCTTGGGCGCCACCTCGCCGGCGTACCCGATCACACGTTCGTCGAGCACCAGCTCGGCGCAGCGCCCGGGGTGCCACGGAGCCGGGGCCGAACCGCGACGGACCTCGAGCCCCGAGCCCACCGCGTCGGCGACGAGCCGCGCAGCCTCGACGGCGTCGGCCCAGGACGCATCCGTGCCCTCGCCCCACCAGCCCGAGGGCGTGCGTGAGCCGGCGAGGGCCACCGCGACGTGCAGCGGCTGAGCGGGTAGCAGCGACTCGAGCGCGGCGAGCTCCTCGTCGGCCGGCCGAGCGGTGACCGCGGGTCGCGGCGGGTCCGCGACGCCTCGGGGGCCCTGACCGTCGCGCAGCAGAGCGACCGCCCCGGTCTCGAAGAGGGCGACGTCGGTGGTACCGCGGCCCACGTTGCGGCGCAGCGTCGCGAGCAGGCCGGGCAGCAGGGTCGTGCGCATCCCGGGCTGCTCGTCGGACAGCGGGTTCGCCAGCAGCAGCAACCTGCGGCGGGCGTCGTCGGCCGGGAACCGCAGCGCGTCGAGGTCCGCTTGCCCGACGAACGGGTAGGCCAGCGCCTCGACGTAGCCGTCGGCGGCCAGCGCGCGGCCGACCCGACGTCGGGCGCGCTGCGCTGCCGTGAGGCCGAAGCCCGCCGGGGCGGCAGGCAGGGTGGCCGGGATCGCGTCGTAGCCGCCGAGGCGCAGCACCTCCTCGACCAGGTCGGCCGGGTCGGTCAGGTCCGGGCGCCACGTCGGCGGCGTCACCCGAAGCACGTCGCCGCCGGCGTCGGCCACGTCGGCGCCGACCGCCTCGAGCCGCTGGACCACAGTGACGCGGCCGACATCGATGCCGGCGACGCGCGATGGCAGGTCTACCGCCATCTCGACGACCGTCGGCTCGTGGGCGGCCTCCACCGCGGTCATACCGACGTAGGTGCCCCCGCCGTGCTCGAGAAGGAGCGCGGCAGCGCGCGCCGAAGCGTACGGCGCCAGCACGTGGTCCACGCCCCGCTCGAAGCGACGGGCCGCCTCGCTCGAGAGCTTGTGGCGGCGCGACATGTGCGCGACCGCGGGCGCGAGGAAGTGCGCGGCCTCGAGCGCTATCTCGTTGGTGTCGTCGTCGATCTCGGTGTCGAGGCCACCCATCGTGCCCGCGAGGCCGATCGGTCCGCGGTCGTCGGTGATGAGCAGGTCAGCCCCATCGAGCTCGCGCACGACGTGGTCCAGGGTCTCGAGGGTCTCCCCCGTGAGAGCGCGGCGGACGACGATCGGACCCCGCAGCTTGCCGCGATCGAACGCGTGCAGCGGCTGGCCGGTCTCGAGCATGACGTAGTTGGTGACATCAACCGCGAGCGAGACCGGACGCATGCCCGCCATCGAGAGACGTCGCCTCATCCAGTAAGGGGACGGCGCCTTCGGGTCGAAGCCCACGATCGTGCGCATCGTGAACAGGTCGCAGCCCACGAGGTCGTCGACGGCGCACTCGTGCGGGGTGCCAGCGACGGGAGCGGGGAGCTCGACGAGCTCGAGGCCCGGGTCGCGCAGCGGTGCGTCGTAGAGGTGGGCCAGCTCGCGGGCGATGCCGCGCATCGACAGGCAGAAGCCCATGTCGGGCGTGATCGAGAACTCTAGGACGGCGTCGCCGATGCCGAGCACGGGACCGGCGTCGAAACCGACCTCGGCGGTGCCCGGGGGCAGCACGATGATGCCGTCGTGGTCGTCGCCGAGGGCGAGCTCGCGCTCCGAGCAGATCATGCCGTCAGAGACGTGGCCGTAGGTCTCCCGCGACGCGATCTCGAAGCCGCCCGGCAGCACGGTGCCTGCGAGTGCCACCACCACGAGGTCGCCCTCGGCGAAGTTGCGAGCACCGCAGATGATCCCGCGCACACCGGGGGTGTCGGGGTGGCCGTAGGCCGGGCCCACCTCCACCTGGCACCAGCGGATCGGCTTCTTGAAGCCGGTGAGCTCCTCGATCGCGCCCACGCGCCCGACGACGAGCGTGCCGGCGACGTCGTCACCGACGTGATGGACGGCCTCGAGCTCGAGGCCCGCGGTGACGAGGCGTTCGCCCACGGACTCGGGCGTCTCGGTGCTGGGGAGGTCGACGTACTCCCGCACCCATGACAGCGGGACGCGCATCAGACCTCCATGCCGAACTGGGTGGTGAACCGCACGTCGCCCTCGACCATCTCGCGCATGTCGGTGACGTCGTGACGGAACATGAGGGTGCGCTCGATGCCGATGCCGAACGCGAAGCCGGAGTAGCGGTCGGGGTCGATGCCCGCGGCGCGCAGCACGCGCGGGTTGACCATGCCGCAGCCACCCCACTCGATCCAGCGCGCGCCGCCCTTGGCCCCGGTGAACCACACGTCGAACTCGAGCGAGGGCTCGGTGAACGGGAAGTACGACGGACGCCAGCGCGTACGCGTCTCGGGGCCGAACATCGCCGTCGCGAAGTGATCGAGGGTGCCCTTGAGGTCGGCCACGGTGATGCCTTCGTCGATCACGAGACCCTCCACCTGGTGGAAGACCGGCGTGTGCGTCTGGTCGAGCTCGTCGGTGCGGAAGACCTTGCCCGGGCAGATGACGTAGATGGGCGGTTCCCGGTCGATCATGCTTCGGATCTGCACCGGAGAGGTGTGCGTACGGAGGACCACACCGCTGTCCTCCGTGCCAACGAAGAAGGTGTCCTGCATCGTGCGAGCTGGATGGTCAGGGCCGATGTTGAGAGCGTCGAAGTTCGTCCACTCGGCCTCGACCTCGGGGCCCTCCGCGACCTCCCAGCCCATCGCGACGAACACGTCCTCGATGCGCTCCATGATCGTCGTCAGCGGGTGGCGTGCGCCGACCGGGCGACGCGAGTACGGGAGCGTCACGTCGACCGCCTCCTCGACCAGGACGCGCGCGTCGCGCTCGGCCTCGAGCTCGACCTGGCGGGTCTCGAGCGCGGTGCGCACCCGGCCGCGCGCCTCGCCGACGCGCTTGCCGGCCTCGGCCTTGGCCTGCGGGGGCAGCGCGCCGATCTCACGGTTGGCCAGGGCCAGCGGGCTGCGGTCCCCCGCGTGCGCGAGCCGGACCTCCTTGAGGTCGTCGAGGTCGGAGGCGGCTGCGATCGCGCCGAGCGCGTCGCTGACGGCGGCCTCGACGGCCTCGGGTCGCAGCACGGCGACCTCGACCGGATCGAAGGACTTGTTCGGCGCGGACATGCGTTCCCTCACGTCGGTGGCGCTCGCTCTCGCGTGCACGATCGCGGAGCAGTCTAGGCGGCTACCCGGCGAGGGCCCTCGCGGGTTTGGCTGCCGCCATCAGACCCGTCCCCGCGCGTTCGGCGAGGCTCAGGCGCCGCCGCCCCCGATCGTCCATACTCCGGGCGTGGCCACAACCTCCCCGGACGCCGGGCACCAGCTGGACTGGCGCGAGCTCGTCGCCGTCGTGCTGCTCTCGGTGACCACCATCGTCACCGCCTGGTCCGGCTTCCAGTCGAGCAAGTGGGGCGGGGCGATGTCGATCTCGTTCAGCCAGGCCAGCTCGGCCCGCATCGAGGCCTCCCGCCTCGACGGCGACGCCAACCGGCGCCAGTCCATCCAGGTCACGCTCTACACCCAGTGGCTTCAGGCCGAGGCCACAGGCGACAAGAAGCTCGCCGACTACCTCTCCGAGAGGTTCCCGGAGCCGCTCGACGCGGCGTTCGCGGCCTGGATCGCCACCGAGCCGGACACCAACCCGGACGCGCCCTCCTCGCCGTTCGTCATGTCGGAGTATGCGATCCCCGAGAAGGCAGCCTCGGCGGCGGCGGACTCGCGGGCGGACGCCAAGTTCGCCGAGGCACTCGAGAACAATCAGCGCGGAGACAACTACACGCTGCTCACCGTCGCCTTCGCGTCGGTGCTCTTCTTCACCGCCATGTCCGGCCGCATGGTCTCGCGTCGGGCGCAGTGGCTGCTGCTGGTGCTCGGTCTCGTGCTCTTCGTGCTTGCCGCATCACTGCTGCTGTTCTATCCCAAGCTGGTCTGAGCCCCACGAGCGCCGAGATGTCCTCCGACGACGGCGTATCCCCCGGCTGCAGGTGACCTCTGGGTTATGCCTCGCTGAGCTGCTCGGTCTCCATGGCGCCCATGCCCATCGACTCCTCGAGCACGCGCAGGGTGCCGTCGCCGAAGCGCGGGTCCTCGCCGCGAGCGGCGAGGGCGGCGGCCCGGGCATCGCGCTTGGACTGGGCGAGCGCCTCGCCCTCGGCGATCTGCTCGGCCGTCATGGGATAGGACTCGACATACCCGACACCGTGGTAGGCGTCGATGTACGCGTCGAGCTCCGGGCCGGACTCCCACGAGGTGATGAGGCAGTAGCGAGGCTCGTCCCCCTGGTGCCACACCGCGTGGTAGAGCCGCTGGGTGTCGACGATGAGCTGCGCTCCCGCGGGCAGCGGGATGCGGGTCTCGGTCGACGGGTCGTCCTTGTCGGCGCGCAGCACCATGACCGAGTCAGGGTTGTCGGTGAGGTTGAAGAAGCCGCGGATGATCCAGCCGGTGCCCTCGGGGTTGAGCCGGTTGTTGTCGTCACGGTGGAAGTTGTAGAGCGTCTCGCCGTACTGGTTGGGCAGCAGCTCGATGATCCGGCAGCGGCCGACGTTGGCGCCGGGCTCCTTCGCGCGCGCCGTCAGCGTGGGCGCGATCGCGGACTGGGAGTCGATCCACACGCCGTCCTTGTCGGTCTTGGGCGGGGTGTGGTTCCAGAAGCCGTCGCACTCGATGTCCCCGTAGGCCGAGGCCAGCGGGGCGAAGCGGGTCTCCCCCGAGGACTTCCAGTCGACGTAGGTGACGCCGAGCCACTCCTGCGGATCGATGTCGCCGGAGTACATGTCGAGGACGACGTAGCCGTTCTCGCGCAGCTCCTCGATCTTGGTGTAGCCGTTCTCCTCGTACAGGGCCATGCGCGGGTCCGCCTTCGTCCGATCGGTCGTGCCGGGTAGCCCCCATCATGCCGCACGCGACCCACGACTTAGGCATACCTAACTTACGGTGTGTCCACGCTCACGCCAGGCGGCGCCCGATCACGCCTCGCTCATCACCGTGGTGGGGTCGTAGCCGTAGAAGGCCGTGCGTGCCGCGCGGCGCTCCTGGGCCTCGACCTCGCTGCGGTAGGCGTGCCCCTGATCGAGGGGCGCGGACTCCACGAGCTGCGCGGGGTTGTGCTCGAAGACCCACTTCTCGAGCTCGGGGCCGCTCTCGACCGACGTGATGAGGCAGTGCCGGGGCTGGTCGCCCTGGTGCCACACCGAGTGCCACATGCGCTCGGAGTCGACGAGCAGCTGGGCGCCGGCGGGAAGGGAGATGCGCGTCTCGGTGCTGGGGTCGTCGATGTCCTCGCGCAGCACCATCACCGAGTCGGGGTTGTGGGTCAGCTGCATGAACAGCCGCAGCACCCAGCCCTCCCCCTCGGGGTTGAGGCGGTTGTTGTCGTCGAGGTGGGAGTTGTACAGCGCGTCGGCGTAGGTGTTGGGCTGCAGCTCGATGATCCGACAGCGCCCGACGTCGGCGCCGATCCCCTGCACCCGGGCGGTCAGCGTCGGCGCGACCGAGGTCTGGCTCTCGATCCACACGCCGTCCTTGTCGGCCTTGGGCGGGTCGAAGTGCCAGAAGCCGTTGCACTCGATCTCCCCGTAGGCGCTCGCCAGCGGGGCGAAGCGGGTGTCCCCGGAGGACTTCCAGTCGACGTAGGCGAGGTCCCGCCACTCGGCCGGGTCGATGGACTGCTGGTAGCTGTCGAGGACGACGTACCCGGTCTCCTCGAGGATCGGCAGGTGCAGGTGGTCGCGGGCCATGGCGGGGTCGTCCTCTCTGGCGCGGATGGACGACCGCCGGACCGGCCGCCGTCGTCCAGTGTGCTCTCGCGAGTGGATCCGCGGGTGCTCCCAACCCTGTGTCGCCGTGGGGATTCCGTCACACACCCTGGTTAGGCGAGGCTGCGCTCAGCGACGCTGCGTCGCCGAGCCGCAGCCGCGCAGAGGCCGACGGACGGATGGAGGGCGCGAAGCGCGACCGGTCGTCGCGGGCCCTCCCTGTCACCCCCCGGTAAGCACGCAGGGCTCGTGCGGAACCCGGACCGGGTGCTGGGATGCGGGGAGCGACGACGAGCACCGGCGTCGCCCAGCCGAGGAGCCGCCATGCTGCCCGCGCCCGTCCAGGCCTTCATCGACGCTGAGATCGCCGCCAGCACGACCGACTACACCGACCTCCGTGCGGTCTACCTCAACGGCTCGCTCAAACGCTCCCCCGAGGTGAGCCACACGGACGCGCTCATCGACATCTCCGCCCACATCGTGCGAGGGGTGGGGGCGCGCGTGGACGTGGTGCGGGCGCTCGACCACGTCATCCCTCCCGGCGTGTACCCCGACATGCGCGAGCACGGCTGGGCCCGCGACGACTTCCCCGACCTCTACCGGGAGCTGATCGCCCCGGCGCACATCGTCGTGCTGGCGACACCGATCTGGCTCGGCGACCAGTCGTCGGTGACCAGGCTGCTCATCGAGCGGCTGTACGGCTGGTCCGGTGAGCTCAACACCGCCGGCCAGTGGTCCTACTACGGCAAGACAGGAGGAGTCCTCATCACCGGCAACGAGGACGGCGGAAAGCACTGCGCGGCTCAGATGCTCTACGCCCTCGCCCACATCGGGTTCTCGATCCCGCCCCAGTCCGACGCCTACTGGGTGGGCGAGGCCGGCCCCGGACCGTCCTACCGGGACGACGGTCGCGGCGCCCGCAACCACTGGACCACCCGCAACACCGTGTTCGCCACCTGGAACATCCTCCATTCCGCGCGACGCCTCGCCGACGCGGGCGGGATCCCTGCTCACGGGAACCTGACGACGAACTGGGACCTCGAGGACCCGGACAGTCCCAACCCCGAGTACCGGGCGTGACCGGCGGAGGCGTCAGCGCTGGGCGCGGGCGCTGGCGTAGAGACAGACCGCGGCGGCCGTGGCGAGGTTGAGCGACTCGGCCCGGCCGTGGATGGGGACCCGGACGACCTCGTCGGCGAGCGCGCGGGTCTCCGCCGGCAGCCCCCAGGCCTCGTTGCCGAACACCCACGCGGTGGGGACCGACAGGCTGCCCTCGTCCAGGAGGTCGTCGAGATCGCGCTCCCCTGCGCCGTCGGCGGCCAGCACCCGCAGGCCGGCACGGCGCAGGTCGGCGACCAGGGCGCCGACCTCGGGCCCGGTCACCACCGGCAGGTGGAAGAGCGACCCGGCCGAGGCACGCACGGCCTTGGGGTTGTACGGGTCGACGCTCGCCTCGGTGATGACGACGCCGTCGGCACCCGCGGCGTCCGAGCTGCGGATGACGGTCCCGACGTTGCCGGGGTCGCGGGCGTGGGCCAGCACGGTCACCAGGCGCGGCGAGGTGGCGAGCAGGTCCGGCAGCGAGGAGCCGAGCAGGCCGCACACGCCGACCATCCCCTGGGGCGTGACCGTCCCCGACAGGCTCGCGACCACCTCCCCCGACGCGGGCACGACGTCCGCGCCGGCGGCACGGGCCGCGGCCAGCACGTCGGCGTGGCGGGCGGCGGCGTCAGCGGTGACGTAGAGCTCGAGGAGCACGCCCGGGCGCCCGGCAGCCTCACGGCAGGCCTGGGGCCCCTCGGCCAGAAAGCGGCCGTCCCGGTCGCGGAACGCCCGCTTGACCAGGCGGCGGGCTGCCGTCACCCGCGGGGAGCGCGTGGACGTGAGCTCGGTGCCGCCGCGGACCGGACCCGAGCGGACAGAGCTGTCAGCTCGGGGGCCATCCATGGAGGTCATGGGCGTCGCGACCGGGACGGTCTCGACGATCGGTGTCAGGCGGCCGGGACCGGCGCGTTGACGTCGGCCGGCAGCGCCGCCTTGGCCACGGCGACGAGAGCGGCGAAGGCGGCCTCGTCGTTGACGGCGAGCTCGGCGAGCATGCGACGGTCGACCTCCACACCCGCGGCCTTGAGGCCCTGGATGAGGCGGTTGTAGGTGAGGCCGTGCGCGCGCGACGCGGCGTTGATGCGCTGGATCCAGAGGCGACGGAAGTCGCCCTTGCGCTTGCGCCGGTCGTTGAAGGCGTAGGTCTCGGAGTGGAGCAGCTGCTCCTTCGCCTTGCGGTAGAGCCGCGAGCGCTGCCCGCGGTAGCCGCTGGCCTGCTCGAGGACCTCGCGGCGCTTCTTGTGGGCGTTGACGGAGCGCTTGACGCGTGCCATGGGGAATCTCCTGCTTCACGAACGGGCCGGACCGGCCCGGCGAGGGGTCGTCGGGTGGTGCGGCCGGCCTAACGGCCGAGCAGCTTCTTGACCTTCTTGGTGTCGGCCGGGGCCACCTCGGCCACGCCCTTGAGGCGACGCGTGCGCGTGCTCGGCTTCACCTCGAGGAGGTGGCGACGGTTGGTGCGCTCGTGCATGAGCTTGCCCGAGCCGGTCACCTTGAAGCGCTTCTTGGCGCCGCTGTGGGTCTTCTGCTTCGGCATGTCGCCGTTCTCCTCGTACGTCGGTCGTCCCCGGGGATCCGGGTCCTTCGGGGTCGTGCGGGTCTTCGGGTCAGGCCTCGACGGCGTCGACGTCGACCTCGGTCGGTGCCTCGGTCTCTGCCTCGACCGCGTCCGGTGCGTCGCCGCGCTTGCGCGCGTCGCGCTCGGCTGCCGCCTGAACCATCACGTCGGCCTTCTTCCGGACCGGGCCGAGCACCATGATCATGTTGCGGCCGTCCTGCTTCGGGGAGTACTCCACGAAGCCGTGCTCGGCGACGTCGTCCGCGAGCTTCTTGAGCAGCCGGAAGCCCAGCTCGGGCCGGGACTGCTCACGTCCGCGGAACATGATCGTGATCTTGACCTTGTCCCCCGCCTTGAGGAACCGCACGACGTGACCCTTCTTGGTCTCGTAGTCGTGCGCGTCGATCTTCGGGCGGAGCTTCATCTCCTTGATGACGGTGTTGACCTGCTTCTTGCGATCCTCGCGGGCCTTCACCGCCGATTCGTACTTGAACTTGCCGTAGTCCATGAGCTTGCAGACCGGCGGCTTGGCCATCGGGGCCACCTCGACGAGGTCGAGATCTGACTCCGCGGCCAGTCGAAGCGCATCGTCGATGCGCACGATGCCGACCTGTTCACCGTTGGGTCCGACCAGCCGGACCTCGGGCACACGAATCCGCTCGTTGATGCGGGGCTCGGCGCTGATGTGCTCTCCTCGGGTCGTCCTGTGTGCGGCGCACCGTCGCGGCCCCCGACATGGATCGAGGCCCCGCGCACGCGCGCGAGGCCTCGCAGTCGTCGGTGCACCAGCACCGATCGGCCGGCCCCGTCGGGCCTGCCGCGACCGGACCCGACGACCCGGAGGCCGGTGCGGGTGGGAGCGAGAACTCCGCTTGCGTGGTCCTCCCCCACGTTCGGGCAGGACCGGTCAGGGCACAGCATACGATGCCGACCCGCCGGAGCCCAAACGCGTGCGTGGCTGCTCAGGCCTCGTCGGCCTGACCGCCCCCCTAGCGCACATCGCCCGCACGGGTGAACGGGTACACGAGCGCCGCGATGAGCCCGCCGAGCAGCGGGGCGAGGATGAACAGCCAGAGCTGCTCGAGCGCGACGCCGCCCTCGAACAGCGCTGGGCCGATCGAGCGGGCCGGGTTGACCGAGGTGCCGGTCAACGGGATACCGACCAGGTGGACCACCACGAGGGCCACGCCGATGCCCAGGCCTGCGGTCGTGGCGTTGGCGGCCCGGTCGGTGACGAGCAGGATGACCAGGACGAACGCGAACGTGAGCAGCGTCTCGAGGACGAAGGCTCCGCCCATGTCGATCGTCGTCCCGTAGCTGTTGGTCCCGAGCGCCCCGGTCTGGTCGGTGACGCCGAATCTGCTGGTGAGCAGCCAGAGCACGAACGCGCCGGTCACCGCTCCCAGGACCTGCGCGATCCAGTAGGCCGCGGCCTCGCCGATCGGCTGCTTGCGCGCGACCACCATGGCCAGGGTGACGGCCGGGTTCACGTGCGCACCGCTGACCGGGCCGAAGGCGTACGCGACGAACACGAGGACCAGTCCGAAGGCGAGGGCGACACCCACGACACCGCTGGCCGGGCCGAGCGGTTCGCCCGCGCCGACGGCGCCGGCGATGCCCGACACGGCGGCGCCGACCGCGAGGAAGACGAGGAGGAACGTACCGAGGAACTCGGCGAGGAGCTTGCGGGACAAGACGGGTCTCCTTGGGGCAGTTGACGGGGGTCAGGTCAAGGATCACGGACCCCGACGGTCGCCTCGGGTCGCGACACGCAGCACAGTCCCTCGCGGATCAGGACTCCGGGTCGGAGGCCTCCAGCCCGACCGCGAGGCCGCGACCGAGCACGCCTGAAGCCGCGGGGTCGGCCGACACCGTGGTCGCGACGGCGCGCGCGATCGTGACCGCGTCCGCGTCGTAGCCCTCCGCGAGGCTCAGCAGGACCGTGACGGCGCCGTCGTCGCCGGTCTCGACCCGATACCCGCGCAGACCCGGCAGGGTCGGGACCGCCCGGGTCACGAGGTCGCGCACCGTCGCGGGGTCCGCGGCGCAGATCGCCACGAGCACCCCGCGCTCGACGGCGGTCGGACGCGGTCCGGCCACGTCCAGGAGCACGGCGTCGGCCGACTCCTCGAGCGCGGCCGCCGCCACTGTCTCGGCGCGGGCCGGGATCCCGCGGGCCGACGGGTCCCACGCCGCCATCGAGGAGACGGAGGTGAACGCGAGCAGGCCGCGCCGACCGTCCCCGGCCACGAGGGTGACCGTCGCCATGTGGCTCGACTTCTCGACCCGGTGCCCGTCCACCTCCCCGACCTCGTCGAGCACGGCGACCAGCGGCACCATGAGCCGCTGCCCGCCCAGCGCTCCCACGAGGGAGGTGGTCGGCGCCGACCCGGTCGCGACGGCATCGAGGGCGGCCACGACCGCCGGCGTCACAGATCCGTCGTCGTCGGCGAACGCGGGGTCGGGGACGCTCAGGCCGCCGAAACGACGCTCGCCCGGCGACTCCGCCGCGTGGTAGCGGCTCACCGTCCGGCCTCGCGATAGCGGGCGGTACGCCTGGCGGCGCGCTCCGCCACCGGGAGGCGGTGAACGAGGTCGAGCTCCTCGGCGAGGACAGCGCCCAGCCGGCGGCAGAAGTCCTCCGGCTCGTCGGCAGCATCCGGGTACTCGGCGACGACGCGGTCGGCGATGCCCGCTGTCTTCAGGTCGGCGGCGGTGATCCCCTGCTCGCGGGCGAGCCGTGGCGCATGCTCGCTCGTGCGGTGTCGGATGACCGAGGCACCCTCGGGCGGCAGCGGCGAGAGCCAGGCGTTCTCCGCGGCGATCACCCGGTCGGCGGGGACGAGCGCCAGAGCCCCGCCGCCCCCACCCTGGCCCAGGAGGACGCAGACGGTCGGCGCGCTCAGACCGACCAGCTCGACGAGGGACCGGGCGATCTCGCCGCCGAGCCCGCCCTCCTCCGCCTCGCGCGAGAGCTCGGCGCCCGCCGTGTCGATGACCGTCACGAGCGGGAGACCGAGCTCAGCGGCGATCCGCATGCCCCGGCGTCCCGTGCGCAGCGCGCCGGGACCGAGCGGGCGCAGGGCGGCGTCGCGGCGGTCCTGACCGAGCACGACGCACGGTCGGCCGCCGACGCGGGCCAGCGCGAGCAGCAGCCCCGCACCCCGGTCCCCCTCGCCGGTCCCGTTGAGCGGTGTGACGTCCGTGGCGGCCAGACGCAGAAGCGCGCGCACGCCCGGCCGCTCCGGACGGCGGCTGCGCTGGACCGCCGTCCAGGCGTCGACCCGAGGACGCTGCTCGTCGACATCGACGACGGCGTGCTCCCGGGACGCCGGGGTTGGCGCATCGGGTCGCTCAGGCTGGTCGAGCACCGCCAGGGCCCGCGCGGCCACCACGCCGAGCTCCTCCGGCGGGACGACCGCGTCGAGGATGCCGTGGGCGAAGAGGTTCTCGGCCCGCTGGATCTCGTCCGGGAAGGCCGTCCCGGTCAGCGCCTCGCTCACCCTTGGACCGAGGAAGCCCACGAGCGCGCCCGGCTCGGCGGCGGTGAGGTGGCCCAGCGAGCCCCAGGACGCGAAGACGCCGCCCGTGGTCGGGTGGCGCAGGTAGACGAGGTAGGGCAGGCCGGCGTCGCGGTGCGCCTGGACGGCGGCCCCGATCGCGACCATCTGGACGAACGCGACCGTGCCTTCCTGCATGCGCGTGCCGCCCGAGGACGGCGAGGCCACGAGCGGCAGGCGCTCGGCCGTCGCGCGCTCGACCGCGGAGATGACGCGTGCCGCCGCCGCGACACCGATCGAGCCGGCCAGGAAGCCGAACTCGGACACCACCGCCGCGACCCGACGACCGTCGATCTCGCCCGACCCGGTGATGACCGCCTCGTCGAGACCCGTCCGGGCTCGTGCGTCGGCGAGCTCCGCGGCGTACGACGACCCCGGCGCGGCCAGGTCGAGGACGGGGACGTCCCACGACACCCACGAGCCGGGGTCGAACACGAGGTCCAGGAGGGTCCGGGCGCTGGTGCGACTCATCGCCGTGGGCTCGGTCAGAGACGGCAGGCGTGGATGTCGGTCACCAGGATGCCTCGGCCGCCGAGGTCGTACAGCTCGTCCATGATCCGGTGCACCTCGCGCTTGGGAACCATCGCGCGGACCGCGACCCAGCCGGCGTCGTGGAGGGGCGACACCGTCGGCGACTCGATGCCGGGCGTGATGGCGCAGGCCTGCTCGACCAGCTCGGCCCGGACGTCGTAGTCCACGAGGACGTAGGCGCGGGCGACGATCACGCCCTGGAGGCGGCGGACGAAGGTGTCGACCGCGGAGTCCTCGGCTGCGCCCGCCCGACGGACCAGCACGGCCTGGTTCACCAGGATGGGGTCGCCGATCACGACCAGCCCCGCCTGGCGGAGTGTCGTACCGGTCTCGACGACGTCCGCGACGGCGTCGGCCACGCCAAGCGCGACGGCGTTCTCCACCGCTCCGTCGAGCCGGACGACCGTGGCCTCGATCCCGATCTCGTCGAGGTGGCGACGCAGGAGGCCCTCGTAGGACGTGGCGATGCGCTTGCCCGTCAGCACGGACACGTCGCCGGCCTCCGCCTTCGGGACCGCGAAGCGGAACGCCGAGCGGGCGAAACCGAGCTCGAGGAGGACGTCGGACTCGTTGCCGGAGTCGAGGAGCATGTCCAGGCCCGTGATGCCGACGTCGAGCTGACCGTTGGCGACGTAGGTCGCGATGTCGCGCGGGCGCAGGAAGAAGAACTCGACGTCGTTGTCCGGGTCCTGGACGACCAGCTCGCGTGCGCCGTGCGCCGCGGGGTAGCCGGCCTCACGAAGCATCTCGCGGGAGGGCTCGGCGAGCTGTCCCTTGTTGGGCAGTGCGACGCGCAGCACGGGTGGCTCCAGGGTCGGACGGTCAGAGGAGTGGGGAGCGATGAGGGCCCGGTTCGTACGGCTCTATTGGATGAGGGTCGCCTTCATCGGTGCTCAGAGGTGGCGGTAGACGTCCTCGAGGGAGACGTCGGCGGCGAGCATGAGGACCTGGGTGAAGAAGATCAGCTGGGCGATCTCCTCGGCGGCCCGTTCCTTGCCCTCGAACTCGGCCGCCATCCAAGCCTCGGCGGCCTCCTCGACGACCTTCTTGCCGATGCCGTGGACGCCGTCCTCCTCGAGGCGCACGACGGTGCCGGAGGTCCGGTCCCGCTCGCGCCACTTGGTGAGCAGCTCGGAGTGCAGTTCCTCGAAGGTCTTCACAACCCGCAGCCTACGGAATCCGGGCCGCAGCCGGGTCGGCGGGTGACGCCGGGCCGGGCTCCGGTCCCGCACAGCCTCGGTGGCGGGAGAGGGCTCCAGGCCGGCACAGCCTCGGTGGCGGGAGAGGGCTCCGGTCCCGCACCGGCTGGCGGTGGCTGGTGAGGCAGGGGCGGCGGCGGGGACGGGGCGGCTCAGGAGGCGAAGCCGGCCGAGCCGCGACGGTTCATCGAGCGCAGGGTGACCACGGTGCTCACCGCCGCCTCGACCGCCTCGCGGCCCTTGTCCTCGGCCGAGTCCGGGAACCCGGCGCGGGCGAGGGCCTGGGCCTCGGTGTCGCAGGTGAGGACGCCGAAGCCGACGGGAACACCGCTGTCGAGTGCCACCCTGGTCAGCCCGTCCGTCGCGGCCTGGCAGACGTACTCGAAGTGCGGCGTGCCCCCGCGGATGACCACCCCGAGAGCGACGATCGCGTCGAAGCCCGACGCGGACGCGGCCTTGGCCACGATCGGCAGCTCGAACGCGCCGGGGACCCGCAGGATCTCGTAGCCGGCCCCGAGCTCCTCGAGAGCGCGCACGGCGCCGTCGACGAGGCCTCCCATCACCTTCTCGTGCCAGGACGCCGCTACGACCGCGACGCGGATGTCGGAGGACGAGGGCAGGTCGAGCGCGGGCGCTCCGGGACCGCTCATGACGGGCTCCCTTCGGCCTCGGCCAGCCCGAGGTCGTCCGGCAGGTCGTGACCCATCCGGTCACGCTTGGTCTGCAAGTACGCGAGGTTCTCCCGCGTGGGTGCGATCTCGAGCGGGACCCGCTCGACGATGGTCAGACCGTAGCCCTCCAGCCCGGCGCGCTTGGCCGGGTTGTTGGTGAGCAGCCGCATCGTGCGCACGCCCAGGTCCGCGAGGATCTGCGCGCCGGTGCCGTAGTCGCGCGCGTCGGCGGGCAGGCCGAGCTCGAGGTTGGCGTCGACGGTGTCGGCGCCGTCGTCCTGAAGCTCGTACGCCCGCAGCTTGTGCAGCAGTCCGATGCCGCGCCCCTCGTGGCCGCGCATGTAGAGGACCACGCCCCGACCCTCGTCGGCGACGCGACGCAGGGCCGCCTGCAGCTGCGGGCCGCAGTCGCAGCGGCGCGACCCGAAGACGTCACCGGTGAGGCACTCCGAGTGCACCCGGACCAGCAGGTCGGTGCCGTCGCCGATGTCGCCGTAGACCATCGCGACGTGCTCGACGCC
>JAHECT010000138.1 GCA_024641605.1 Micrococcales bacterium | reverse complement strand
AGTCAGGCACCCGGAGGGGCGGATCCGCGAGGGGGGATCCGCCCCTCCGGCATGTCCGCCACGCGGCGATGCGAACGGCGATGCGTCGAGGCGGGAAGGGCGTGCACGTCGGCTCGTGAGCCGCAATACTCCGCAGTGAGCCCAGGTCTACCGAGGAGAGGGACGCAGCGATGTGCACACGGATCATTCATGAGACCGGTACCGGCACCTACATCACCGGGCGGGGGATGGACTGGAACGATCCGACGGCCGTCACGCGTCTGTACAGCTTCCCTCGCGGCCTCGAGCGCGTCGGCGCGCCGGTCGAAGGTGCCATGGCGTGGACGTCGACGTACGGCTCCGTCATCACCTCCTTCTACGACGGTGCGACAGTGGACGGGGTGAACGAAGAGGGCCTGGTGGCCAACGTCCTGTATCTGGCCGAGGCCGACTTCGGTGACGCTGCCGCCTCGGACACGCCACCGCTGTCGATCGGCGCGTGGGCGCAGTACTTCCTGGACCTGTTCCCCACGGTCGCTGCGGCGGTCGCTGCTATGCAGGATCCGCCCTTCCACGTGGTCGCCCCTGTGCTCCCCAACGGGAGGGCGGCGGCCGTGCACATGTCGCTCTCGGATTCCACGGGGGACTCGGCGATCCTGGAGTACCTCGACGGGCGCCTCGTGATGCATCACAGCTCCGACTACACCGTCATGACGAACTCGCCCGTCTTCGACCAGCAGCTGGCCATCAACGCCTACTGGGAGCTCATCGGCGGCGATCGCATGCTGCCAGGGACGATCAACCCCGCGGACCGGTACGTCCGGGTCAGCTACTTCACCAAGAGCAGCCCGAAGTTCGACGACCCGCGCATGTCCGTGGCCTCGGTGTTCTCGATCATGCGCGCGATCGGCGTTCCGCTGGGCATGGAGGACCCGGACCATCCCAACATCTCGGCCACCCTGTGGCGCACCATCATCGACCATTCGGCGCGGCGCTACTACTTCGAGTCGACGATGCAGCCGGCAGTCGTCTGGATCGACCTCGACGCGATCGACTTCTCCGAAGGCGCCTCGCCGACCCAGCTGCTCATGAACGGCCCGGATGCCCTTGCCGGAGACGTGGCGGCCCGGATGGCTCCGGCGGAGCCTTTCGCGTGGATGTGGGCGTGACCCCGCGCCGGTGAAGACGGCGACCCGTGCGGCCGACCGGTGAGCGATTCACCGGAGGTCGCAGCGGCCATGGTGGTCCGGCTCCTGTGGAAGGCCCCTGGAAGGACGTTCTGGTGAGTTCTCCTCCGGCAGATCCCCAGGACGTGCTGGCCATCACCTTCGCGGCCGAGGCCGGCAAGCAGATGCTGGAGTCGAGCACGTCGGTCAGCGAGGTTCTGTCGCGCCTGCGCGAGTTCCTCCCCCAGGTGGGGCTCGAGGGATGCGAGCTCGACGCGACCATGGGCTTCCTCATCCTCAGCTACTGGCGGGCCGATCAGCCGTTGCCGCTGACGGTCATGCGCGAGGTCTCGGTCACCTCGCCGCGCCTCGAGGTCCTCGCCGGCACCACCGCGCTGCTGGACCGGGTCGAGCGGGGCGAGATCGGCGTCGGCCGTGCCCTCGACGAGCTGCGCGCGCTCGTCTCGGTGCCCGGACGCTCGCCGAGGTTCAACCGTCTGGCCTTGCTGGTCGCCGTCGTCGGGTGGGTGTTCTTCCTCGGGGGCGGGGGAGTGTGGACCCTGCTCGTGGCAGTGGCGGCCACGGCACTGACCTTCCCCGTGGAGCGGGTGGTCGCCCGATTCGGACTACCGCGACTCGCGTCGGTGTTCCTCGTGGCCGTGATCGTGGCGGCCGTGCCCAACGTCGTGTCGGCTGCCGGGGCCGGTGTGCTGGTGGGGCCGGCCGTCGTCGCCGCCCTCTACAACTACCTCCCGGGTCGCGCCTTCGTCTCGTCGGTCATCGACGGGCTGGCGAGCCAGCCGCTGTCCTCGATCGCGCGAGGCACCGAGGCTCTGCTGACCGCGAGCTTCCTCGCTCTGGGCATCCTGCTGGGCAGCCGGGTGGGAGCGGGTCTGGGTCTGGGCTACGACCCGGGCCGGATCACCGTGTCCGTGCCGATCTCCGTGCTGGGGGTGGCCCTCGGTGTCGTGGGCATCGGGCTCGCGTGGGGGACTCCGCTTCGGTCGATCCTCCCGGTGACCGGGATCGCCATCGCCGGCTGGCTGATCGTGGGACTGGGCGGTTCGGACATCACGTCAGCGGACTGGCTGGCGTACGGCATCGCGTCCACGGCGGTCGGGGTGCTGGGCATGTGGGCGTCCTTGCTGCAGAGCGCACCCGCGAGCATGTACGTCGGTGTCGCGATCCTCCCGCTGGTCCCCGGGTTCACTCTCTACACCAGCATGCTGGCGCTCGCCCAGGGCCAGACCTCCGATGCCACGGCGGCCCTCGGGGCCGCCGGTGTCATCTCCCTCTCCATCGCGGTCGGGGTGGCACTGGGACTGAGCACGGGACGGAACCTGGTCTCGCTGGGTCGACGCGTGGTGACGGCGAGGAGCTGACCGGAGGCTGCGACAGCGTCCGACCGACGCGCCCGTGGTCGACTGCGTGCGGCGTTCGGTGCTCCGACTGCCGCGGCGATGTGACGGCCGTCCCTGGACGATCCACGTCGTCGGGCCGCACGCGCTGCGCGGATGTGTGACGCTGGACGTAGTGGTGCGGCGAGTTCGCCGACCGCGAAGTTCGGAGGAGTGGCCATGTCCGACCTCGATGTTGGTGCAGTCGTCCACGAGGCCTATACGTACCTCTTCCCGCTCGTCCTCATGGATGCGACGCGACGAGCGGCGGTCGCGGACGCGGACGGCGGCGGGACCGGTTCGGCCAAGAACTCGTTCAGCCATCTCAGGCAGTTCCCGCCGGGCGACTTCCGAGGAGTCGTGCGCCCCAACTTCGACACGCTGTACTCGACTGCGTGGCTGGATCTCAGTGGTGGCCCCGTCGTGGTTCAGGTGCCCGACACCACCGGCCGCTACTACATGCTCCCGCTGCTCGACATGTGGACCGACGTCTTCGCCGTGATCGGAACGAGGACGACGGTGGGCCGCGACCGGAGATCCTGGACGGGAGATGGAGCCCGCCTCCGGTGAGCCGCAGGCGCTGAGCCGCCGACGTCGACCCGTCGATGACCCAGCCGGGAGCATCGGCGCCGAGAGCGCCGGGAGGGTGGTTCATGCAACCGACCCCTGACTCGCGTCTCCGCAGGTCAGGGGTCGGATTCTGAGTGTCCGAGGGGGGACTTGAACCCCCATGCCCTTTCGGGCACTAGCACCTCAAGCTAGCGCGTCTGCCTATTCCGCCACCCGGACGTGGCGTCGTGCGGGAACCCCGCGCGACCGGTCGACTATACAACTGCCGGGACGATGCCACGAAACGCGGACCTGGGCCAGGATGGTCGGGTGACCGAGACCACGGAGCGCCTCCTGCTCGATCCGCTGCCCGACGCCGAGGCGGAGGTGGTGGACCTCTGCCGGGACCTCATCCGCATCGACTCGTCCAACTTCGGCGACGGGAGCGGACCCGGTGAGGCGGAGGTCGCGGAGTACGTCGAGGCGCGGCTGCGCGAGGTCGGGCTCGATGCTGAGCGCTTCTCGTGCGCGCCCGGGCGCGAGGGAGTCGTCGTCCGGATCCCCGGCCGCGACCGGAGCCGGGGAGCCCTGCTGGTCCACGGCCACCTCGACGTCGTCCCCGCCCGGGCGGAGGACTGGTCCCGGCCGCCGTTCGCCGCCGAGATCGACGATGACCTCGGCGTCCCCATGATCTGGGGCCGCGGCGCGGTCGACATGAAGGACATGGACGCCATGATCCTGGCCACCGTGCGGTCCTGGGCCCGTGGTGGCGTCTCGCCCGAGCGGGACATCGTCGTGCTGCTGCTGCCCGACGAGGAGGCCGGCGGCCTGATCGGCTCGCACTGGCTCGTGGACAACCGTCCCGACATCTTCGACGGCGTCACGGAGGCGGTGGGAGAGGTCGGCGGGTTCTCGATGACCGTCCGCGACGACCTGCGCCTCTACCTCGTCCAGACGGCCGAGAAGGGCATCGGCTGGCTGCGCCTGCGAGCCGCGGGGACCGCCGGCCACGGATCGATGCTCAACGACGACAACGCGGTCACCGCGCTGTGCGAAGCGGTCGCCCGTGTCGGGGCGATCCGCTACCCCGTCCACGTCACCCCTGCCGTGCGGGAGTTCCTCGCGGTCCTGTCCGAGGCGACCGGTGCCGAGCTCGATCCCGACGACATGGACGCGACGCTGGCCAAGCTCGGCCCGATGGCGCGTCTCGTCGGTGCGACGCTCGCCAACACCGTGAACCCGACCATGCTCGCCGCCGGCTACAAGGCCAACGTCATCCCCGGATCGGCGGAGGCGTCCGTCGACATGCGCTTCCTGCCCGGCTACGAGGACGAGGCGTTCGCCCTGATCGACGAGGCGCTCGGCGACAAGGTGGTCCGCGAGTTCATCCACCACGACATCGCGCTGGAGACCACGTTCGACGGGCCCAGCATCGACCTCATGGCCGCGGCGCTGCGGGCCGAGGACGAGCACGCTGTCGCCGTGCCCTACATGCTCTCCGGCGGCACCGACGCGAAGGCGTTCAGCCTTCTGGGGATCCGCTGCTACGGCTTCGCGCCGCTGCAGCTGCCGCCGGCTCTGGACTTCGGGTCGCTCTTCCATGGCGTGGACGAGCGCGTGCCGGTCGACGCGCTGCGCTTCGGCACGCGGGTCCTGGGCCGCTTCCTGCGTTCCTGCTGAGGCCGCGCGATCAGGCGGTGCGGACGGCGCGCTGGACCCGTCGGCGCAGCCACACGCGACGCCGACCGTCGGGGTAGAGCCGCAGGCGGGCCAGCTCCCAGGCCCCGTGCTCGGCCAGCTCGGTCAGCGCGGCCCGTGCCACGTCGCGCTTGGTCCCCCGCGGGAGGGTGATCTCGCGGTACTCCCAGGTCGACGCACGCGTCACGGCCATGCGTCATTCTGTGCCACGATCCGGGCTCACGTGGGCGCGACCCACCCGGACACGCGGATCAGGCGGACGGGAGCAGGGCCGGCAGACGCGTCCGCCGCGGTCGGTCCGCCACCGCGAGGTGCGTGCGGAAGTCATCCGCGTCCCGGCAGCCGTGCACGAGCGACACGTGCTCCGCGCCGCCCATCAGGGCGGCGTACAGCAGCGCTCGGGTGGATGGCGGGGCTCCGCCCCCGGGGAGGACGACGACCACGGCGGGCCAGGTGCGACGCGGGGGCCCGTCGAGCCGCTCGACCGCGGTCCCGGCCGGGACCGCCGCCGCCACCGCCGCGGGTTCCAGCGAGCCGTCGGCCAGGAGCACGGCCACCTCGTCGCCCGATCTGCCGAACGCGCGCGGGATGGACGTCCCGACGAGCTGGCCGACCCGGACGAGCGCCTCGTCGGGGGAGTCGACCACGACCTCGACGTAGGACCGGTCGTCCGCGACGGCCCGGGGCACCTGACCCGCGGCCACGTCGCGTCGCGCCGCATCGAGCGCGTGACGATCGGCCGGGCGTTCGGCCACGAGCACGGGGCAGGTGCCCGCGGCCGCGAGGTCCAGGGCCACGGCGCCCGGGCCGGGGCCGAGCGGCAGCGCGGGGTCGAGGGAGAGCGCCAGGACGGCGTGCTCGGGCAGGTCGTCCACAGCCGCGAGCACGGCCTCCTGGTCCAGCAGGTGGGCCTCGTCGAGGACCACCGCGTCCGTGCGGCCGTCGAGGGCGCGATCCAGGGCGGCCGTGCGTGCTGCCGGATCGGCGCCGACCACGACAGCGAGGCGGTTCTCCGCGGCCAGCCCGGCCAGACCGTCGGCGAGCATCTCCTCGGAGTCGGCCACGTCCGGCAGCGCGTAGGCGCGGGCGCCGTGCCACTCCACCTCGACGACCCGGCCGGCCGCGAGCGCCGT
>JAHECT010000019.1 GCA_024641605.1 Micrococcales bacterium | reverse complement strand
GCCTGGGCCGGGGCCACGAGCCCGACCGCGAGGGCCGCGACGGGCATGGCGACGAGGAGTCGGGCGGGTCGGAGCACGGTAGATCCCCCAGGGCGCGGAGAGCGCCTCGGATCGGACGCCCGGCCAGTCTACGTCGCTCGTCGGCGCGGCCCCGCCGCACGAACGGGTGAGCGCGGGACAACGCGGGCGCGCGCGGGCTAGGTTCGATATGCGGAGACTCGATATGCGGAGACACCGAGGTCGGGAGGGGAGCCATGAGTCCGTCGCCGATCGGCTCGGGTCGCGAGGACCTGGGTCGGATCATCGTCACCACGGCGTCCGCGCTCGACGCCGAACCGTGGACCGAGCTGCGCGGCATCGACGGCGTGGCGCACAAGGTCCTGTGGGAGTCCGGCGATGTCTCCATCGGGTTGATCCGGGTGGAGCCGGGCAACCACAAGCCCGAGCACACCCACCACGGCGCGCACCACCACATGCTGATCACCCGTGGCTCCTGCGTGATGCTCGGGCAGCGGGTGGGGGCCGGGTCGTACGTCCACGTGCCGCCAGGGGTGCCCCACGCCGTGGACGACGTCGGTCCCGAGGGAGTCGAGTTCTTCTACACCTACCGCCCCGTCGAGGTGGGGAGCGGACCCGACGACGACGAGGTCGTCGCGCACCCGGTGTGACCGGTTCGACGGTCGTCGTGGGCGTTGGCGCCGCACGCGACGGCGTTGGCGGCTAGGTTGCCGGGCGTGAGCGACAAGCAGCCGTCGGGTACCACGGTCCTGACCAAGAAGGAGTACGAGCGAGAGCTCAAGCGACTCCAGACCGAGCTCGTCGCGATGCAGGAGTGGATCCGGGCATCCGGGCAGCGCCTCGTCGTGATCCTCGAGGGCAGGGACACCGCGGGCAAGGGCGGGGTCATTCGGCGCATGACCTACCAGCTCAACCCCCGCTACTGCCGCGTGGTCGCCCTGCCTGCGCCCACCGAGCGCCAGCGCACCCAGTGGTACTTCCAGCGCTACATCCGCGAGCTGCCCGCCGCGGGCGAGATCGTGATCTTCGACCGGTCCTGGTACAACCGCGCCGGCGTGGAGAAGGTGATGGGGTTCTGCACCGAGGAGGAGTACGACTACTTCATGCGGGTGGGCCCGATGCTCGAGCGTGCGCTCACCCGCGACGGGATCATGCTCGTGAAGTACTGGCTGTCCATCTCCGACGAGGAGCAGCGTCGACGCTTCCAGTCCCGCATCGACGACCCTGCCCGGCGCTGGAAGCTCTCGCCGATGGACCTCGAGGCCCAGGCGCGCTGGGTCGACTACGCCGAGGCCAAGGACCAGATGTTCGCCTACACCGACACCAAGGAGAACCCCTGGTACGTCGTGGACGCGGAGGTCAAGAAGTCCGCGCGGCTCAACCTCATCGCCCACCTGCTCTCCCTGGTGCCCTACCAGCCCATCGACCACGACGAGATCGTCCTGCCGCCGCGGCAGGAGCGCGCCTACGTCCGCCCGCCGATGGACACCCAGACCTTCGTCCCGCGCCGCTACGAGGTGCGGTAGCCGCGCCCGCGACGACGCCTCCCGCCCGTGATGGCCGGGTGGCGCCGGGTGCGCGGCCGCGGTCGGTAGTCTCGGGCTGTCGGTCCACCCGGGTCCTCGACCGGCGTCGTCGCGACCGAGGACGGACATGAGCGAGCCCCTGGAGTCCACCCACCACCACGGCCGGACCGGCCAGCGTCACGGCATCGCCGTCGGCGAGGGCGAGATCCGCCGGATCTTCCCGTTGTTCGTCCTGCTCATGTGGGTGACCACGGGCTTCCTGGTCACGCAGGGGGCATGGACGGGCACGAACTGGCTGCTCGCCGCCGTCGCCGCGGCCTTCACCCTGATCGTGTTCGTCAACTTCGCCCTCGTGTTCAGCCTCGGGTACACGGCGTCCGTCGCGGCGCTCAACGTCCTCGTGCTGGTGCTCGTCGGCGCACCGCCGGCCGCCCTCCTCGTCGGCGGTCTGCTCGTCGTCTACGCGCTGCGGCTCGGGTCCTTCGTCGTGCGGCGCATGCGCCACCCGAGCTACTCGGCGCGCGCCGCCGGCCTGCGGGCCGCCCACACGTCGGTGCCGCTGCCCATCAAGGTCCTGCTGTGGGTGCAGACCACGACGCTGTTCACGTTCCACGCCTTCGCGACATGGACGCTGGCGAGTGCGGACGCGGCGATCTCCCCGGTCGTGGCTGTCGGCGCCGGTCTGCTCGTGCTGGGCATCGCCGTCGAGGCCACGGCCGACACCCAGAAGCAGCGGCACAAGCGCTCCGGCGACACCGGGTGGGCGCGGACGGGGCTGTGGTCGCGCAGCCGCCACCCGAACTACCTCGGCGAGATCCTGGTCCAGCTCGGGGTGCTCGTGAGCGCCCTCGGGGTGGCCGACGGGGTGTGGGGCGTGCTCGCGGTGGTCCTGGCGCCGACCTACATCGCCATCCTCATGCTCTCGGCGACGACTGGGGGCGAGCAGGCCGCGGCCCAGCGCTACGGCGAGGATCCCGACTTCGCGGCCTACGTCGCGCGCACCGGCGTCCTCCTGCCGCGGCTGCGCTGAGGTCTGGCGCGGCCTGGGCCGGCCGAGGTGCCTACCAGCCCTCGCGCAGCACCTGGTCCAGCCGGTCGAGCACCACGTCCGCGCTCTCGGACGTCAGGCACATGGGCGGCTTGAGCTTGAGCACGTTGGCGCGCTCCCCGGTGGGCTGGACGATGACGCCGAGCTCGCGCAGCCGCTCGCAGATCGCGTAGCACTCGGCCGTGGCGGGCTCCAGGCTGTCCCGGTCGCGGACGAGCTCGACTCCGAGGTACAGCCCACGTCCGTGGACGGCGCCGATGAGGGGGTGCTGCTCCATGAGCGCGGTGCACCGCTCGACGATGTGGTCACCGACGACGCGGGCGTTGGCCTGCAGCCCCTCGTCCTCGATGATGTCGAGCACCGTCAGCCCGACGACGCACGAGACAGGGCTGCCGCCGGCCGAGGAGAAGAACGACCCCTGGGCCGCGAAGGAATCGGCGATGTCGCGCCGCGTGATGACGGCACCGAGGGGATGACCGTTGCCCATCGCCTTGGCCACGGTGATGACGTCGGGCACGACACCGTGCTCCTCGAAGGCCCACCAGTGGTGGCCGGTCCGGCCGTAGCCGACCTGGACCTCATCGGCGATGGCCAGGCCGCCGACGGCGCGGACGGCGTCGTAGACCTCGCCCAGGTAGCCCTGCGGGAGCACGACCCCGCCGGCGTTGCCGAACAGCGGCTCGCCGATGAAGGCTGCGGGCGGGCGGCCCTCGGCCACCATCGTTGCCACGATGCCGCGCACCTCGTCGGCGTAGTCGGGACCGCTTCCGGGTCCGCGGAACCTCCCGCGGAACGTGTTGGGGGCCGAGGCGAGATGGATCCAGTCCGGCCTCGTCTCCAGGGCCGCCGGGTTGTCGTAGAGGGACGTCGTGACGGCGTCCGACAGGAGCGTCCAGCCGTGATAGGCCTCGCGCACGGCGAGGACGTCCCACCGGCCGGTGACCACCTGCGCCATCCGCAGCGCGAGGTCGACCGCCTCGGAGCCGCTGTTGACGAGCAGGACGGTGTCGAGGCCCTCGGGGGCGAGGGCAGCCAGCCGCTCCGAGAGCTCGGTGACGGCGGCGTAGTGGAAGCGCGAGTTGGTGTTGAGCCGGCGCATCTGGCGGGTCACCGCGGAGGTGAGCCGGGGGTGCGCGTGCCCGACGGCGGCCACGTTGTTCACCATGTCGACGTAGGCGCGGCCGTCGGTATCGATCAGGTGGTGACGCCAGCCGCGCTCGATCCGCATGGGCGACTCGTAGTAGTGCTCCTGGACCTGGGCGAAGGACGTCAGACGCCGTTCGAGCAGCCCCGGCGCGTCCGTGCCGGTCGCCGCGACGACCACGCCCAGGAGGGGAGAGGGGTCGGGGCACACCCGGAGCCAGCCCGGTGCCTCGGCGGGTGCGACGACGGGCGGCGGCACCAGCTCGGGCTCGGTGCAGGCGACAACGCGCACGACGCGCTCCCCGGCGGTGCCCAGCAGCGCGCCCGCCGCGACGGGGCCCGCGGGCGGGTCCGTCAGCCCCGTCACGTGGAGCGTGAGCTCCTGGCTGCGCAGGATCACGGTGCCCTCCGGCGACGTGGCAACGTCGCCGGCCCACGGTGCGGTGACGGGCGTCCCCGGGTCCAGGTCGAGCTCCGCGCCGAGGGCGACCGTGGCGGGAGCGGCGGCGGCGCCGAGGACGGTCCGCGTGAGCCGTGCCTCGCCGTGGCGGGTGACGGCCGCCCCGTGCTCCTGACGGGCGGCCCGCAGGATCCGGGCCTCGGCGTCCGCGTCGAGGAAGACGCCGTCACCCAGGTCGTCGGCGAGGACGGAGAGGTCGACCACGGCCGGCGGTGTCGCGAGCATCGGCCGGGCCACGGCCGCGGTGGCGGCACGCGCCGCGCGTGCAGCGGCAGGGGGCCGCCCCAGGGCATCACGCACTGCCTCCTCGGCGACGGCGGTCGGCACGCTCACGGCCACGGAGAAGATGAGGCGCTCGGACTCCAGCGGACCGGTGGCCGACTCGTTGTCGGGGTCGAGCGAGGCCTGGTGCTCGCCGGCGGCGACGAGCACGGCGCCGCGGAGCACCACGAGCGGCCAGAGCGCTGCGATCTCGTCGTCGGTGAGCGGGACGATCTCGTCGAAGGCGCGGACCGCCGCGAGGACGGCCATCGGGTCCTCCGGCAGGTGCCGGAGGACGGATGCGCAGGTGACCGCGAGGTCGGCCACCAGCCAGCTGCGCATGAGGTCGCCGAAGTCGATGATCCCGTGCGGGCGAAGACGGGCGGCGTCGTCGCGGTCGCCGACCACGTTGTCGTCGGTGATGTCCCCGTGGATGGCCTGGGTGCGTAGATCGAGGCCGTCCAGCGCCTCGCGGCAGCGCCGGGCGGCGTCGAGGATCGTCGAGCGCAGACCGGGGTCGGCGACCGACGGCGCCAGCGCCGAGACCACCTCTCCCGCGAGACGCAGGTCCCACTGCACCGTGCGGTCCAGCCCGGGGTGGTCGAAGTCGGCGAGCGCCGAGCACGTGGATGCCGAGAGCCGACCGAGGTCGGCCACCACCGGGTCGGCGAGGTAGCCGGCCACGGACAGCGGGGTCCCCTCGACGTAGGTGAGCAGACGCACCGGGGTGGGCCGACCGTCGATCTCCGAGTCGATGACCGTCGCGCCGTCGAGGGAGTCGACCGGGACCGGCACCCCGAACGGGACGTCGGCGGCGACCAGGTGCGCGAGCGCAGCGTTCTGCGCCTCGAGCGCCGCGCGCCCCCATGACGCGTTGGGGACCTTGAGCACGCGCCGGCCACCGTCGGTGTCGATCCGGAAGTTGCGGTCCTGGTGGCTGCCCAGCTCGCGGACGGGGCCCTCGACGCCGAAGACCGTCCGCGCGAGCGCGGCGGCAGCCGCCTCGTCGATCGAGGGTCGGGGGAAGACATCGAGCTCGAAGGTCATGGCGTCCGTCCGGTCGGGTGGGCCGCGGTGGCAGCCGCGCCCAGCGTAGGGACAGCGGGCGGAGGGGGACACGACGGTTCGGAGCATCGGCGTCCGGTCGGCGTCCGGTCGGCGTCCGTGGCGGCGTCGCGTCACCGATCCGTAAGCCGCTGGCGCTGCAGGCCCACGTCCCGACCTGGTCCACTGGGGGGACCGACGAGGAGGACGACATGGACACCGGAACCGCGGCCACGACCCCGGCCACCCAGGAAGCCCGACGCACCCCATGGTGGCTCCGGCTGCTCGGCGCTGTGGGCGTCGTGGTCGTGCTCGCCGTGGGCACGCTGGTCCTCGGCCGGCTGGCTCCCAACGACACGGCTGCTCTGGTGCTCACGGCGCTGCTGTTCGGCGCGGTCCTCGTCCTGGTGGCCGTGCTCGCGCTCCGGCGTCGGGAGCTGCTCGTGCCCCTCGGTGCTGCGTTCGCCCTGTCCGCGCTCGCGGTGACGGTGCTCGTGGGCATCCCGATGCTGCGGAGCACCACCGTGTCCGAGCAGGTCGTCACGGCGGCGAGCCCGGGCGCCACGATCCTCGGCTCCGCCCCGTTCGTGGAGGTGGCGCACGCGGGCGAGGGCACCGCCACGTTCGTCACGCGCGAGGACGGCACGACCGTGGTCACCTTCACGGGCTTCTCGACCGATCCGGGACCGGACCTGTTCGTCTACCTCACGACCGAGGACCCGGCTGCCGGAGGCGGGATCGGGGAGTACGTCGATCTCGGACGCCTCAAGGGCAACAAGGGCGATCAGCAGTACGTCATCCCGGCGGGGACGGACCTGTCGCGCTACGCGACCGTGGCCGTGTGGTGCCGCGCGTTCGACGTCGCCTTCGTCTCGGCGACGCCCGCCTGAGCTCACCCGGGCTCGATCGGCCTCCAGCGAGTCACCCGCTCGGGGCGGCCGGCCGCGGTGAGCTCGGGCAGGGCCGCCACGATGGTGGCCACGTGGGGAGTCGCATCGTGCGCCCGGTGGTGCTTGGCGCTGGCCCACACCTCGTAGAACGCGAACCGCGCCGGATCCTCCGGGTCGTCGTGGAGGTCGTAGCGCAGGCAGCCCTCCTCGGCCCGGGTGGGCTCGACGAGCGCGAGCAGCGCGGCGCGCAGGTCGTCCCCGCGGCCCGGCCGGGCCCGGAACTCCACCACCATCGCCAACGTGTCGGGGGTCATGGCATCAACGGACGAGACCGAGCGCCCGGGCCTCCTCCCACAGCTCCTCGCGAACGTCGGGATGAGCCGCGTCGCGGATGAGGTGCCGCGCCTGCGACTCCTGGTCGTAGCCCCAGATCCACGCCTGCCCGTTCTCGGTCACGATCGCCGAGGCCTGGAACGAGGTCACGGGCTCCTCGATGAGGGGGACGATGGTCGAGACGTCGGCCTTGGGGTGCCAGGACCGCAGGGCGAGGATCGCCTGCCCCCCGTTCGAGTGCAGCGCGCCGACGATGAAGTCGGTCTGCCCGCCGAAGCCCGAGAAGATCTGGCCGCGAACCCGCGACGCGTTGGCCTGGGCGTACAGATCGACCTGGATCGCGGTGTTGACCGAGGTCATGAGGTCGTTGCGGGCGATGAGGGCGGGCTCGTTGGTGGTCTCGGTGCGGCGCATGGAGACCCGCGGGTTGCGGTCCACCCAGGAGTAGAGCTCGGGCGAGCCGAACAGGAACGACGACGTGAGCAGCGCCTCGGGGTCCAGCGCTCCTGCGCGCTCGAGCTCGAGCACCCCGTCGGAGAACATCTCGCTCCAGATGCGCAGCCCTCGCCGACCGGCCAGCCCGGAGAGCACGGCGTCGGGGACGGCTCCGATCCCGAGCTGCAGGGTCGCCCCGTCGCCCACGCGCGCGGCCACCCGGTCCCCGATGCTCGCCGACACGTCGTCGATGGGGAGGGGAGTGGGCGAGGGCAGGGACGCGTCGACCTCCACCCCGAGGTCGATCGCCTCGACCGACACCTCGGCGTCGCCGTACGTGTACGGCATCCGGGGGTTGAGCTGGGCGATGACCGTGGCGCCGCGCTCGCGCGCGGCCTCGATCGCGGCCGGGAGGACGTTGACCTCCACGCCGAGGGACACCATGCCGTCGTGGGGGACGGTGGTGTGGACGACGACCACGTCCGGCGGGCACGTCGCGGTGTAGAGGCGAGGCACCTGGGACAGCCGTGAGGGGATGTAGCGCAGCCGGGGGCTGCGCCGCATGCCCGGACCCACGAAGGCGGTCTCGTAGGTGACGCCCTCCCGGTCGGGCAGGCCCGGCTGCGCGTTGAGGGCGTGCAGCCGATACGCGGGCAGGGCCCGGTCCAGCACCTCGAGCGTCGCGTACGGCGCCGCGAAGTTGCCGCTCACGACCAGCCTCGGCTCCTCGGGGAGCGGCGGGAGCGCGCTGGCGAGCGAGTCGAGCGTCACGATGCGCATGGGTCCTCGTCCTGGGTCGTCCGGCTAGGTCGTGACGCTACCGACCCGCGGACGCGGCGACAGGCGGAAGCCGGCAACGGTGGTGCGGCTCACCGATCGTGGGCGCCCACGTGCGTAGAGTCCCGTGCCGAGGAGGCCTCATGGACACCGACGACGACCGGCCCGAGGGCCGTCCGGACCCCGACGTGCCCGCAGGCGGCGCGTCGCCGTCGCCCGTCGCCGTCACTGACGACCCCCCGGCGCAGGTGACCCGGGTCGTGTTCGACCTGACGAGCGTGCGCCGCGTCCTGGTGCTGCTCGTCGGAGCCGTCGCCATCGTCCTGACCGTCCAGTTCGTGCTCGAGGACGCCGGCGGGCTGGTCTTCCAGCTCATCATGGGCTGGGCGCTGGCCGTCGCGATGGAACCCATCGTGAGCCGCCTGGCCAGCCGGGGTGTGCGTCGTGGCGCGGCCACCGGTCTCGTCATGGTGAGCGCGGTCGTGGCCACCGTCATCTTCTTCGCCCTCTTCGGCCAGCTGCTCGTCGAGCAGCTCATCGAGCTCATCAAGGCGGTGCCGGACCTGGTGGACTCGACGTTCGCCTGGGCCAACACCCAGTTCGGCCTCGACCTCGACCCGAGCAAGGCGCTGGAGCTCCTCGGGCTCCAGGCCGGGGACATCGCTGCGTGGGCCGCCACGGTCGCGGGTGGTCTGCTCAACGTGCTCATCGGCTTCGTCGGGTCGGTGTTCGGCCTGTTCACTCTCGGGCTGTTCACCTTCTACCTCTCCGCGGACGCGCCGCGGCTGCGCCGCTGGGTAGACAGCTTCCTCCCGCGTCCGGCGCGCCAGCTCAACGAGAGCGTGTGGGACCTCGCCGTGCAGAAGGCAGGCGGCTACGTGGCGGCACGTGTCGTCCTCGCGGTCATCAATGGCGGGACGACGGCGATCTTCCTCTGGATCATCGGGATGGACTACTGGTTGCCGCTCGGCATCTGGACGGGGGTCGTGGCGCAGTTCGTCCCCACGATCGGCACGTACATCGCCATCGCCCTGCCGGTGCTCATCGGGCTGCTCAGCGCCCAGCCGATCGACGGCGTCCTGGCCCTGGCGTGGGGCGTGGGCTACCAGCAGGTGGAGAACCTCACCATCGAGCCCCGCATCAGCGCCAAGGCCGTCGACCTGCACCCTGCCGTGTCCTTCGGGGCGGTCATCCTCGGCGCGTCCCTGTTCGGGGTGGCGGGCGCCCTCCTGGCGGTCCCGGTCGCCGCCATGATCATGGCCCTCGTCGAGACCTACGCCCCTCGCTACGACGACGAGGAGGATCCCGCGGTCCCCGCCGACGGGTGATCGTGAGCGGTCGGGCGAGCCGGAGCGGGGGCGGGGCGGCCCTGAGCCGCCGCCTACGATGGGCGGGTGCTCCCGTCGTCCGCGCGCGCCCTCGGCCGTGTCGTTGCGCCGGTCTCAGGGATCCTCCTCGGAGCGGTGGTGCTCGTCATGGGCGCCCCGCCCGCGGCCGCGCACGACTCCCTCGTGGCGGCGGCTCCGGAGGACGGGGCCGTCCTGGTCGAGGCGCCCGAGCGCGTGGTGCTCACCTTCAGCGACGAGGTCCAGGATCTCGGGCTGGCCGTGGTCGTCACGGCGCCGTCCGGCCTGCGCGTGACCGACGGGCCCGTCCTGGCCGAGGGCCGTGAGGTCGTCGCGGAGCTCCTCCCGCTCACCGAACCGGGGGGCTACACCGTCGCCTACCGGGTCGTGTCCTCCGACGGGCATCCGATCCAGGGCCGTACGTCGTTCACGCTCGACCTGCCCCCCGAGTCCGAGCCGGCGACGCCTTCGGCCCAGCCCTCGGCCCCGCCGTCGTCGGCCGCCGCCGTCGCCCCGTCCGGGACCGGCGACCCGGGGTCGAGCCCGCCGTGGACCTGGGTGGCCGTCGGCGGTGTCGTCGTCGTCGCTGCGCTGATCGCGGTGGCCGTCGCCCGGTCCAGGTCCGCATGACCGCCACCGCCCCCGCTGAGGTCCGCGCCCCGGGCGAGGACCGGGTGCTCGTGCGTCCCGCCGTGCTGCTGGCCGGAGCCGTGGTCGTGGGGATCCTCGCGATGGCCGCTCTCCTGTGGGCGGGGGACGGACGGCCGGTCCCCGCGATCGACGGCCTGCCCGACGCCGGTCTGGGGACCGGCTGGGCGCTCCCGGCGGCCCGGGTCCTCACCGATCTCGCGGCGGTTCTCACTGTGGGCCTGCTCGTCCTGGGCGCCGTGCTCGTCCCCGCACGGGACGGTGAGCTCAAGGGCGCACGGCTGCGCTTCACCAGGGCCGCGCGGTGGAGCGCCGTGGCGTGGGCGGGCGCCGCGCTCGTGCAGGCGGTGCTCACCCTCTCGTCCGTGCTCGCCGAACCTGTCGGCGACGTGCTCGAGCCGGCGCTGGTGTGGAGCTTCCTCGTCGACATCGACGTGGGCCGGGCGCTGCTCGTCCAGGCGATCCTGGCTGCGCTCGTCGCGGCGTGCGCCTGGTGGATCCGGACCACGACGGGCGCCGCGCTCGTGGCGCTCCTCGCCGTCGCGGCGCTCGTGCCGCCCACGCTGACCGCGCACTCGGGCGGCAGCGAGGACCACACCGTCGCCGTGACCAGCCTCATGGTCCACGTCATCGCGATGGCGCTGTGGACGGGCGGGGTGGTCGCGCTCGTCCTGCTCGGCAGTGCCGACCGCAAGTCGTTCCCGGTGGCGGTGCCGCGCTTCAGCCGGCTCGCGCTGTGGAGCGCCGTGGCCGTGGCCGTCAGCGGCGTGGTCAGCGCGGCGGTCCGCCTGGAGACGCCCTCCGACCTGGTGAGCACGTCCTACGGCCGCATCGTCGTGCTCAAGGCCGTCCTCATCACCGTCCTGGCCGGCTTCGGCGTGTGGCACCGGCGACGGAGCCTGCCGCGCCTGTCCGTGGACTCCGGGCGGCGCGTGTTCGCTCGCGTGGCCGCCGTCGAGGTCCTCGTGATGGCCGCTACGGTCGGGGTCGCGGTCGCCCTGTCGCGCACTCCTCCGCCCGTGCCCGACGACGTGGGGCTCGAGTCGGTGGGGGTCGCGCGGCTGCTGCTCGGCTTCGACCTGCCGCCCCCGCCGACGGCCGCCGAGCTGCTGTGGGGCCAGGCCCGGCTGGACGGCTTCTGGCTGACCGTCTGCGTGCTGCTCGCGGCCCTCTACGTCGTGGGGCTGCGCGTCCTGCACCGGTCGGGGGACCGGTGGCCGGTGGGCAGGACGATCTCCTGGTTCGGCGGCGTCGTCCTGCTCGTGGCGGCGACGAGCTCGGGCCTGGCGACCTACGCCCACGTGACCTTCAGCGCTCACATGGTGCAGCACATGCTCCTGAGCATGATCGTGCCGATCTTCCTGGTGCTGGGTGCGCCCATCACCCTCGCCCTGCGGACGCTGCCGCGCGGGTCGGGCCAGGTGGGTCCGCGCGAGTGGCTGACCGCGGTCGTCCACTCGCGCTATGTGGCGGTCATCTCCCACCCCGTCGTGGCCTCGGTCATCTTCGTGGCCGGCTTCTACGTGCTCTACTTCAGCGCGCTGTTCCCCTGGCTGATGCAGAGCCACTGGGGGCACATCCTCATGGGGGTGCACTTCCTGCTCGCCGGCGCGCTGTTCTTCTGGGTGATGGTCGGCGTCGACCCTGGCCCGCGGCGGCCGCCCTACATCGCGCGCGTCGGGCTCATGCTCATCGTCATGCCGCTGCACTCGTTCTTCTCGATCGCCCTCATGATGACCGAGGCGGTGCTGGCGGAGTCGTACTACTCGTTGCTGGGGCGGCCCTACGCGACCGACCTGCTTGCCGACCAGCACTACGGCGCATCACTGGGATGGGCCACCGGCGAGATCCCCATCGTCATCGTGATGATCGCGCTGTTTGTGCAGTGGGTGCGGGCCGATGACCGGGAGGCGCGGCGCACGGACCGACGTCAGGCGCGTGCTGAACGGACGGGTGCGGGGGCCGACGAGCTCGCCGACTACAACGCCTACCTCGGCTCGCTGGCGGAGCGAGACCGCGGCCGCTGAGGTCAGTCGCGGCGGTCGAGGACCCAGACGGCGAACAGGGACCAGCCGCCGATGAGCGCCGCGATCACGTAGATGGTCGTCGTGACGCCGCCGCCGTCGAGAATCCCGAAACCGTAGGAGAACGCCGCCACCAGGAGGAGGGCGACGATCGTGGCGATCACCGGCGAGTCGCGGTGCGCCTCGTGGGCGTCGTGGGAGTCCATGTCGTTCACCCTAGCGGGAGGGCCCCGCCCTGCCCCGTGGCGGTCCATGACGGCACCAGGTGAGGGGTTGCGTGGCACACGTGCTGGCGTGTCGTGGTGGCTCGACGAGCTCGACTGCGCTGGAGCGAACGGGTGGCACACTGCCCCCTGGGAGTCGAGACCAGGATGGGGCTGATGGCGGTGAGCACGGGGGACGACACGTTGGCGGGCGTCAGTGAGCGACCACGGTCCACGTGGTCGCGGTGACGGTCGATCGTGCTGACTCGCGGACGTACCTGACCCGGTTCACCAGGGCGACGCTGTGCTGAGCAGCCGCCTGTGCCGGGCCGGGGCGGCCCTGATGCTGGTGCTCGCGGTGTCCGTGGCCGGGTGCTCCACGGTGGAGCAGGCCACGGACGAGGTGAGCCAGGTCGCGCAGGATGCGCTGCTGCGCTCGGTCCTGGCCGCGGGATGGGACTGCGGCGTGACCTTCACCGACCAGGGCTCCCGGGCGGACGGGTCGTTGGAGTTCACCGAGGACGGGTGGACGCTGACCCGGAACGGGGAGGTGTACGACCGGGGTGTGTGGTCCTTCAAGGACGCGACCTTGACGGTGTCGAGCACGCTGGCGGCCGAAGCCGGGCCGTTCGCCGGGTACGACCTGGTGATCTCGGGGATCCCGGCGCAGCTGCCGGAGAGCGGCCCGGTCCAGGTGTCGGTGGTGGAGATCAAGAACAAGCGTGCTGCTGCGACGGGCGCACGGGTCGAAGACGAGTACCGCGGGCTCGTCCGGTGGGACGGCGGGTCACAGGCGACGATCGACCTGGCTGGGCCGACCCCGCGGTTCATCGAGTGCACGCGCCCCTGATCACGCGGCCCTGATCACGCGACCCCGGCCGGGCGCAGCTGCACGCTGACCCGCGGGCCGACCGCCGCTGCCGTCTTGGGGACCGCGTGCTCCCACGTCCGCTGGCAGGACCCGCCCATGACGAGCAGGTCGCCGTGGCCGATTCGGAAGCCCAGCCCCGGGCCGCCGCCGCGCGGTCGCAGGGCGAGCGTGCGCGGGGAACCGAACGAGAGCAGGGCCACGACGGTGTCCTCGGTGGCGCCGCGGCCGATCGTGTCCCCGTGCCAGGCCACCGAGTCCCGCCCGTCGCGGTAGAGGCACAGCCCGGCGCTGACGAACGGCTCGCCCAGCTCGGGGAGGTAGTAGGCGGACAGCGCCGCCCGGGCGTCGGCGAGCACCGGGTGCGGGAGAGCCGTCCCGCTGGAGTACCAAGCGACGAGACGGGGCACGTCCACCACGCGGTCGTACATCCGGCGCCGTTCGGCGCGCCAGGGCACCGCGTGCAGCAGGGTGTCGAGCACCGCGTCGGACCCCTCGATCCAGGACGGCCGGTGGTCCACCCACGCGCCAGATCCGAGGTCGGTGCGGCGGACCCGGCCGGACAGCGCGCCGAGCCCGACCTCGTCGTCGAGGTCGAGGAGGGACGACTGGACCAGCAGGGCCATGCGGGGACGCTAGCACGCGCATCGTACAGGTGTTCGAGACGCGTGACCTGCGGCGTGTCGCCGCAGCCGCCCGGGGGTGCGGGCCAGACTGCCGGGATGGGGATGACGCTGGCCGTGGACTGCGGCGGCACCGGGATCAAGGCCTCGGTGCTGGACGAGGGCGGGACCCTGCACGCGAAGCCCGTGCGGGTGCCGACGCCCTACCCGCTGCCCGTGACCCGCTTCCTCGACACGGTGGCCGAGGTCGCGGCCGGGCTGCCGGCGTACGAGCGCGCGACCGTGGGCGTGCCGGGGATGATCCGCCACGGCGTGGTCATCACCACCCCCCACTACGTGACCGAGTCCGGGCCGCGCAGCAAGCCGGACCCGGGCCTCGTGGAGGAGTGGACGGGGTTCGACGCGCAGGCGGCGCTGGCGCAGCGCCTCGGGGTGCCGACTCTCGTCCTCAACGACGCGGAGGTCCATGCGGCCGGTGTCGTCACCGGGGTGGGCCTCGAGCTCGTGCTCACCCTCGGCACCGGCCTGGGCTGCGCGCTGTTCGACGGCGGCCGCCTCGCCCCGCACCTCGAGCTGTCGCAGGCCCCGGTGCGCTGGGGACTGTCCTACGACACCTACATCGGGGACAAGGAGCGCAAGCGGCTCGGGCCGGCGTTCTGGTCGCGGCGGGTGCGCCGGGTGGTGGACGCGCTGCGCCCGGTGTTCGTCTGGGACCGGCTCTACCTCGGTGGCGGCAACGCGCGCGTGCTCAGCCCCGAGGTGATCGCGGCGCTGGGCGACGACGTGGTCGTCGTGCCCAACTCGGCCGGGATCGTCGGCGGCGTCCGGGCCTGGAACCTGCGCCCCTGACCACCGTCCTGCGCAGGCCTGGCACCGGGGACCCGGGCGACCTAGGGTCACCGCATGGCGTCCTCGTCGGCTCCCGATCCCCAGACCTACCTGGCCGAGCTCGCGCCCGACCGCGCCGCGGAGATCGCCGCTGTCCGTGACCTCGTCAACGACGCGGCGCCCGACGGGCTCGAGGAGATGATGCTCTACGGGATGATCACCTGGGCCGTGCCGCTCGCGACCTACCCCGACACCTACAACGGCCAACCGCTCGCCTTCGCCGCCCTCGCGGCGCAGAAGAACTACAACTCGCTCTACCTCATGACCGTCTACTCGAGCGCCGGACGCATGGGGGAGGAGGAGTTCCGGGCCCGCTGGTCCGGACCCCGTCGGCTGGACATGGGCAAGTCGTGCGTGCGCTTCCGGACCGCGGTCGATCTCGACCAGGGGCTCGTCCGCGAGGTCCTCGCCGGGTGCAGCGTGGAGGACTTCGTCGCAGCGGCGAAGGCGGCACGCACGCGCTGACTCGTGGCAACGCGGGGCCGGGCCGGCGGCGGCGTAGCGTGGCGCCGACCCGGAGGTGACGACGTGGCAGACCTGCTGCCGCAGCGTGGGCGCGGCGTCATCGTGGCGTTCCTCGCGGTGTCCGTGACGCACATCGTCGCCGACGGAGCCGGAGCCGACCTCGTCGCCGACCTCACCAAGCCGTTGCTCGTGCCGCTGCTCCTGGCCTGGGTCCTGGTCGCGACCTCCGGTCGTCCGCCGTCCTGGCTAGCGGTCGGGCTGGGGTTCGCGTTCCTCGGCGACGTCGCGCTCCAGCTGCCCGGGACGCTGTGGTTCCTGCTCGGCATGGCGTTGTTCCTGGTGATGCAGCTCTGCTACCTCGTCGGGTTCGCCCGCCTCGGCGCGCTCCGGGGTCTGCGCAGCCGTCCGGCGGCGGTGCTCGGGTGGGCGGCCCTCTGGCTCGTCCTCAACCTCGTGGTGGGTCCCCAGCTCGGCGAGCTCCGCTGGCCGATCCTCTTCTACTCGGTGGCGCTCACGGCGATGGCCGCGGCTGCGGTCGCCACGGGAGACCGGAGGATCGGCACCGGCGGTGTGCTGTTCCTCGTCTCCGACCTGCTCATCGGGCTCCGGGCCGCCGGCGCGGAGGTCCCGGCGTCCGGGGTCCTCGTCATGACCACCTACCTGGCGGCGCAGTACCTCATCGCGACCGGCTGGGTCGATCGCGTCTCCCAGAGCACGCCGTCGGTGCCGGCGCGCTAGCGTCACGAGCACCCGAGACGCAGGAGCCCCCGTGGTCGACGTACGACCCTTCCGAGCACTTCGCCCCGCACCCGGCGCGGCCGCTCGTGTGCTGTCCCCGCCGTACGACGTCGTCGACGTGGCCGAGGCCCGCGCGTGGGTCGCCGGGGAGCACGACTCGTTCCTGCGGATCTCGCGCCCGGAGGTCGACCTCGACGACGGGGTCGACCCGCACAGCGACGAGGTGTACGCCCTCGGCCGTCGCAACCTCGACGACGCGGTCGAGCGCGGGGTCCTCGTGCGGGACGCCGTCCCCACGATGTCGGTCTACCGCCAGCGCATGGGCGACATCGTGCAGACCGGGGTGGTCGCCGCGGTGTCGGTGGCCGACTACGACGCCGGCCGGGTCCGCACGCACGAGCACACCCGACCGGACAAGGAGCTCGACCGGGTCCGTCACATCGATGCGCTCGACGCGCACGACGAGCCGGTCTTCCTGCTGTCGCGGCGCAGCGCGGACCTCGACGCGGTGGTGTCCCGCGTCGTCGGGCGCGAACCGGCGGTCGACCTGGTGTCCCGTGACGGTGTCGGGCACACGGTCTGGGTGGTGGACGATCCGGCCGAGGTGGACGCCCTGCGGCTGGCGCTGGCGCGAGCCGGGGACCTGTACGTGGCCGACGGCCACCATCGCAGCGCCGCGGCCTCCCGCGTGCACGCGGACCGGGCGGGGAGCCCGGGGGAGCACGACGCGTTCCTCGCGGTGATCTTCCCTCTCGACGACGTGCACGTGATGGCCTACCACCGCGTCGTCGCCGACCTCGGTGGCCGCGACCCGTCCGCCTTCCTCGAGTCCGTCGGCGAGAGCTTCCAGCTCGAGCCCGACGACGTGGCGGCGACCGCGCCCGCGCGGCACACGTTCGGCATGTACGTCGACGGACGGTGGTGGAGCCTGCGCCCCCGCGACGAGGTGGGCGAGGCCGACGCGCTCGCCCGTCTCGACGTCACGGTCCTGCAGGAACGGCTGCTCGCGCCCGTCCTGGGGATCGACGATCCGCGGACCGACCCGCGGATCGCCTTCGTCGGCGGCATCCGCGGACCGGGCGAGGTCGCGCGCCTCGTGGACGACGGGCGGGCGGCGGTCGGCCTCGTCCTGCACCCCACCTCGCCCGCCGAGCTCGTGGCCGTGGCCGACACCGGTCAGGTGATGCCGCCGAAGTCGACCTGGTTCGAGCCCAAGCTCGGCAGCGGCCTGGTGGTCCACCCGCTCCACTGACCCCGGACGCGACACCTCTCCATCCCCAGGGCTCAGCCGCCCAGCAGGTGTCGCGCTGCGAACGCGTGGAAGTCGGCCGAGAGCGCGATGTCGTCGACGTGGATGCGTTCGTCCCGGTTGTGGTAGCCCGCCTCGACCACCTCGGTGGGCGTGGTGAGGAACGGGCTGAAGCCGTACGCGACCGTCCCGAACGCGCGGCGCAGGTAGACGGAGTCCGTGAAGCCGGAGCACAGCGTGGGCATCGGTGCCGCCCCCAGGTGCTCGGCGCACCAGGTGCTCACCAGGTCCCACAGCGCGCCGCTCGCCCCGGAGGCGTTCCCGTGGACGGCCGGCTCGGCGAGGTACACCTCGTAGGGCAGGTCGTCACCGAGCCGGCGGCGGACGGCGGCGATCACCTCGTCCTCGGTGGTGCCGGGCAGGATGCGGCAGTCGAGCTCGACACCGGCCCGCGCCGGCATGACGTTGCGGGCCGTCGAGCCGTGCAGGACGGTGGGCGCCATCGTCGTACCGGCGACGGACGGCAGGCTGTCGCGCAGCACCGGGTGGAGGCGCGACGCGGAGTCGATGGCACCGGCCAGCCCGAGGCGGTCGACGGAGCCGTCTCCGAGCAGCGCGTCGAGCATCGTGCGTACGGCCGGGTGGTCCTGCGGCTCGGGCTCCCCCCGGCCGATACGCCGCAGGAGCTCACCGAGACGGGGGACGGCGTTGTCGCCGACCGTGGGGGTCGAGGCGTGCCCGGCCTCGCCGAGCGCGTCCACCCGGACGGGGCACGTGCCCTTCTCGCCGACCGACACCTCGACCATGTGGCGCCCGTCCGCGAGTCGGAAGCCGAAGCCGCCGCCCTCGTTGAGCGCGTACGTCGTGGCGATGTCGGGTCGCTGCGTGACGAGCCAGTTCATCCCGACCTCTGCAGCGCCGTCCTCCTCGTCGGCGACGATCACGAGGAGCAGGTCGCCCCTCCCTCGCCAGCCTGAGCGGGCGAGGGAGGCCATCGCGGCCGCGCGCGCCGCGACCTCGTTCTTCATGTCGACCGCACCTCGCCCCCAGAGGTAACCGGCGTCGTCCAGGACTCCGGCGAAGGGGGGATGGGTCCAGTCCCGCGGGTCCGCGGGGACCACGTCGCTGTGGCCGACCAGGGCGAGGGAGGGGCCTGCGCCGGTGCCGGGGATGCGCGCGATGAGGTTGGCCCGGGCCGGGTCCCGTGCCACGAGCTCGACCTCGACCCCCGCGGACGCGAGCCGGTCGGCCAGCAGCTCCGCGACGGGGGTCTCGTTGCCGTTGGTGGAGTCGATCCGGATCAGGTCGCGGGCGAGCGCCACCGACTCGGCGTGGCGCAGGTCACGCTCGGCGGAGGGCTCGTCGGGTGGCAGGTCGCTCGGCACGGGAGCACGCTACCGATGAGCCGGGCGGTGCCCCGGCCTCGGCGGCGCTCGGGAGCCGGCCGCCCTGCCGGTGCGGGGTCGCGATGTGGCCTGGGTCACGCCCCGACCCCAGTCGGCCGGGTCGGGTCAGGTGACCCGATGGTTGGTGGCACACTCGGCCCGGGATTTGTTCAGACCCTCGGGATACGGGCAGGGGAAGCCGCATGGCTACGACCGGTGTCGATGCACCTGGACGCGCGCAGATCGGGGCGAGCACGCTCCGGACCGACCGCTGGTGGATCCAGCCAGCGTTCACGTTCGGGGTGCTGACGGCCTTCGTCGTCTACTCCGCGTGGCGGGTGTTCAGCGGGCAGTACTACTACGCGTCGCCGTACGTGTCGGTGTACTTCTCTCCCTGCCTCGCGACCGACTGCGCCGAGGGCGCGCTGCCCGGTGGCCCGATCTCGTGGTGGTGGCTGTCCCCGGCCCTGCTCACCGCCTGGATCCCGCTGACGTTCCGGTTCAGCTGCTACTACTACCGCAAGGCGTACTACCGGTCGTTCTGGATGTCGCCGCCCGCGTGCGCGGTGTCCGAGCCCCACGGCAAGTACACCGGCGAGCGTCGTCTCCCGCTGATCATGAACAACCTGCACCGCTACACGTTCTACCTGGCGCTGCTGCTCAACATCATGCTGACCATCGACGCGGTGCTGGCCTTCCGCACCCCGAACGACTACCAGTGGGGCTACGTCGGGGTCGGCACGCTGATCCTCACGGCGAACGCCGTGTGCCTCTGGTTCTACACGCTGTCGTGCCACTCGTGCCGCAACGCGGTGGGCGGTCGGATCACCCACTTCTCGAAGCACCCGGTCCGCTACAAGATGTGGACGGTGGTGTCCAAGCTCAATGCGCACCACATGATGTGGGCCTGGATCTCCCTGGGCACCGTCGTGCTCGCCGACTTCTACGTCTACCTGCTGGCTTCGGGCCGGATCACCGACTTCGTCTTCTTCACCGTCTGACCGACGACTCGTCCGTAGAGGGATACCCATGACCGAGCTCGAGCGCCACTCCTACGACGTCATCGTCATCGGTGCCGGCGGTGCGGGTCTGCGCGCGGCCATCGAGGCCCGCGAGAACGGCAAGCGCGTCGCCATCATCTGCAAGTCGCTGTTCGGCAAGGCCCACACCGTCATGGCCGAGGGCGGCATCGCCGCGGCCATGGGCAACGTCAACAGCAACGACAACTGGCAGGTCCACTTCCGCGACACGATGCGCGGCGGCAAGTTCCTCAACTCCTGGCGGATGGCCGAGCTGCACGCCAAGGAGGCGCCGCAGCGCGTCTGGGAGCTGGAGACCTACGGTGCGCTGTTCGACCGCACCAAGGACGGCAAGATCAGCCAGCGCAACTTCGGCGGTCACGAGTACCCCCGCCTCGCCCACGTCGGCGACCGGTCCGGCCTCGAGCTGATCCGCACGCTCCAGCAGAAGATCGTCTCGCTGCAGCAGGAGGACTTCCGAGCCTCGGGCGACTACGAGTCCCACATCCGGGTCTTCTCCGAGCTGACGATCACCCGGCTCCTCACCAACGAGGGCCACATGGCGGGCGCCTTCGGCTACCACCGCGAGACCGGCGACCTCGTGCTCTTCCAGTCCCCGGCCGTGGTGCTCGCCACGGGTGGCATCGGCAAGACGTTCAAGGTGACCAGCGGCTCGTGGGAGTACACCGGCGACGGTCACGCGCTGGCCATGCGCGCCGGCGCCACCACGGTCAACATGGAGTTCATCCAGTTCCACCCGACCGGCATGGTGTGGCCCCCGTCGGTCAAGGGGATCCTGGTGACCGAGTCGGTGCGCGGTGACGGAGGGATCCTCACCAACTCCGAGGGCAAGCGGTTCATGTTCGACTACATCCCGGACGTGTTCAAGGAGAAGTACGCCACGACGCCCGAGGAGGGCGACCGCTGGTACACCGACCCCGACAACAACCGCCGGCCCCCGGAGCTGCTCCCGCGCGACGAGGTCGCCCGCGCCATCAACTCCGAGGTGAAGGCCGGTCGCGGGACCCCGCACGGCGGGGTCTTCCTCGACGTGTCGAGCCGCCTGCCCGCCGACGTCATCCGCAAGAAGCTCCCCTCGATGTACCACCAGTTCAAGGAGCTCGCCGACGTCGACATCACCGCCGAGCCGATGGAGGTCGGCCCGACCTGCCACTACGTCATGGGCGGCGTGGAGGTCGAGCCCGACACCGAGGAGACCCGACTCCCGGGTCTGTTCGCAGCCGGCGAGGTGGCCGGTGGTCTGCACGGGTCGAACCGCCTCGGCGGCAACTCGCTCTCCGACCTGCTCGTGTTCGGCCGGCGGGCCGGGCTCGGCGCCTCGGAGTACGTCGATCGCGTCGGCGGCGCGGCCCCCGCCGTGACCGACGAGATGATCGCCGAGGCCGAGGCCGAGGCGCTCGCCCCGTTCGGCGTGGAGGGCGGGGAGAACCCGTACACGATCCACTCGGAGCTCCAGGAGACGATGAACGACCTCGTCGGAATCATCCGCACGGAGTCGGAGATGCAGGAGGCCCTGGCGAAGATCGAGGGCTACAAGGAGCGCATCCGCAGCGTCGGGGTGCAGGGCGGCCGGGCGTTCAACCCGGGCTGGCACCTCGCGCTCGACCTCAAGAACATGCTCCTCGTCGCGGAGGCCGTGGCCAAGGCCGCGCTCGAGCGGCAGGAGAGCCGGGGCGGGCACACCCGCGACGACTACCCGGCCATGAGTCCCGAGTGGCGCCAGGTCAACCTGATCTGCCGCTCGACGGGGGACGCGGTGGAGCTCACCCGTCAGCCGCTCTCACCCATGCGCGGGGACCTGCTCGATCTGTTCGAGGTGTCCGAGCTCAGCAAGTACCTGACCGAGTCCGAGCTGCCGAAGGGTGAGCACTGATGGGCTACTCCGCCAAGTTCAAGGTCTGGCGCGGCGACGACGAGGGCGGCGCCCTCGAGGACTTCGACGTCGATGTCAACGAGGGCGAGGTCGTGCTCGACATCGTCCACCGCCTGCAGGCGACCCAGGCACCGGACCTCGCGGTCCGTTGGAACTGCAAGGCCGGCAAGTGCGGCTCCTGCAGCGCCGAGGTCAACGGCAAGCCGCGCCTCATGTGCATGACCCGCATGAGCACCTTCGACCCGGCCGAGACGATCACGATCACGCCGATGCGCACGTTCCCGGTGATCCGCGACCTCGTGACCGACGTGTCCTACAACTACACGAAGGCCCGCATGGTCCCGGCGTTCGCGCCGCCCGCGGACCTCGAGCCCGGCGACTACCGCATGGCCCAGGTCGACGTCGAGCGCTCGCAGGAGTTCCGCAAGTGCATCGAGTGCTTCCTGTGCAACAACACCTGCCACGCGGTGCGCGACCACGAGGACAACAAGGACGGCTTCTCGGGTCCGCGCTTCCTCATGCGCATCGCCGAGCTCGACATGCACCCGCTGGACACCGTCGACCGTCGTGACGTGGCGGTCGAGGACCACGGCCTCGGCTACTGCAACATCACCAAGTGCTGCACCGAGGTGTGCCCCGAGCACATCCACATCACCGACAACGCGCTCATCCCGCTCAAGGAGCGCGTCGCCGACAAGAAGTACGACCCGCTGTTCTCGGTCTCCTCGCTCTTCCGCAAGGCCACTGGTCGCGACAAGGCGCCCGAGACGCCCAAGGGCTGATCGACTCCGCGCTGATCGGCGCGAGCGCACGAGGAGGGGCGGACCCGACGAGGTCCGCCCCTCCTCGCGTGGCTAGGCCCGGCCCAGGACCCGGCGTACGTCGTCCGCGGCGCGCACGCCCGAGCGCAACGCGCCCTCCATGAGCCCGCTCCACTCACCGGCCGTGTGCTCGCCCGCCAGCACCACGCGCCCGACCGGCCTGGCGAGGACGTCGTGGTCCTCCGGGCGGCTGCGCAGGCTCTCCGCGGAGTAGGCGCCGCCGGCCCAGGGGTCGTCGTGCCAGGTCGTCACGACGGCGGTCGAGGGGTCGAGGTCGAGGTCGGGCCGCACGGCGGCGAGCCGCTCGATCCAGGTGCCGGGGCCGGACTCGGCCTGCAGGTCCACCACCGCCCGCGGGGACCCCGCGAAGGCGTTGAGGACCGGAGCCACCTGGCCGTCGGGCCCGGTCGCCGTCCAGCACCAGAACCGGTCGGGGACCGAGAGCACCGCGCTCGTCGGGGCGGGCGAGCGCAGGGCGACGTGCGCCTTGGCCGCGTCGCCCATCGTCATGCGGTCGAGTGCGGTGCGCACGTCGTAGGGGAGCGGTGGGGTGATCTCGAGCCGACGCAGGACCGGCAGCGGGACGGAGATGACGACCGCGTCGTGCAGCTCGGTGCGGAAGGACCCGCTGAGCAGCACACCTTGGTCGCTGTGCTCGACCGTGCGCACGGCGCTCGAGAGCCGCACCCGGTCGCCGAGCAGGTCGGCGAGGGCCGTGGCCAGACGCTGGTTGCCCCCGGCCACCCGGTGGCTGGGGAGCGCCTCGAACGAGGCGACGTGGTCGATCACGCTCGCCGCGAGGTCGTCGGCCGACCAGGCGCAGGAGACCTCGATGCGCGCGCGCACGGCGTCGGCGACGGCTCGGTCCTCCACGCGGTCGAGCAGGTGGGCGACGCTGATGCCCGTCTCGTCGTGCGCCTCGGCGAGCGCGCGAGCGGCCCGCGCCATGTCGTCCGCGGTGACGCCCGGAG
>JAHECT010000137.1 GCA_024641605.1 Micrococcales bacterium | reverse complement strand
CGCATCGACACGGCCGTGCTCCAGGACGCCCTGCGCGCAGGGGTCCGGGAGGTCGTCCAGGAGCGCGACCTCTCCGGGCTCTCGGGCGCCGTCCGGCGCCAGCGCGAGATCGCGCTCCGCCTCCGCGAGGTCGCCACCGGGGCCGGCGAGGAACCGGGCAACCGATCCCGAGGGCGGGTCGTCACCGTCTTCTCGGCCAAGGGCGGGTGCGGCAAGACGACCCTCGCGACCAACCTCGCCGTGGCTCTCGCCGAGTCCGGCCGCGGCAGCGTGGCGCTGGTCGACCTCGACCTCGCGTTCGGCGACGTCGCCATCGCCCTTCAGCTCTTCCCGTCCCACACCATCGCCGACGCCGTCCACATCGGGGCCGAGCTCGACGGCCCGGCGCTGCGATCGCTGCTCACTTCGCACCGGTCCGGGCTGCAGGCGCTGGTCGCCCCGATGGAGCCCAGCGGGGGTGACGCGGTCGACACCGACCTCGTCACCCGGGTGCTCGACCTGCTGCGGGCGGAGTTCGACTTCGTGGTCGTGGACACCCCGCCGGCGCTCGACGACCACGTGCTCGCCGCCTTCGACCGCAGCGACATCGTCGCCCTGCTGGCCACCCTGGACATCCCGGCGCTCAAGAACCTCAAGCTGACCCTGGAGACGCTCGACCTCATCGGCTACCCCAGGGACCGGCTCAAGGTGGTGCTCAACCGGGCGGACTCCAAGGTGGGGCTGGCCCTCGCCGAGGTGGAGAAGACCCTCAAGGCCCCGATCGTGGCCCAGATCCCGTCCAGCCGCGACGTCCCCGCCTCGACCAACCGCGGCGTGGCCATCGTCAGCGACGACCCGAAGAGCCCGGTGAGCATCGCCATCCGTGCCTTCATCGACGACCAGATCGCCGGTCAGGCGGCGGAGAGCGCGATCCCGCCGCAGATGCGGACCGACCGACGCACGGCCCGGCTGTGGAGGAAGCACACATGAGTCTCTCCGACCGACTCGCCCAGGCCCGCCGAGGGCGCGAGGGCACGGCACCCGAGGCGGCGCCCGACGCCGGCACGTCGATGCGGCAGCGGCGGCAGACCTCGGCCGACCCGCTCGCCGACCTCAAGGCGTCCGTCCACGCCAGCCTGCTCGAGAGCCTCGGGCCGCAGCTCTACGACTCCCGCCTCACCGAGGACGAGCTGGCCGGGAAGGTCCGCACCACGCTGCAGGAGGTCCTCGCCCAGGAGGAGACCCCGCTCACCGTGACCGACCGGGCCCGGCTGGCCCAGGAGATCGCCGACGACATCCTCGGCTACGGCCCGCTCGAGCCCTTCCTCCGGGACCCCGAGGTCACCGAGGTCATGGTCAACGGCGCGACGACGATCTACATCGAGCGCGCCGGACGCCTCCACCCGGCCGAGGGCCGTTTCACCGACGACGCCCACCTGCGCCGCACGATCGAGAAGATCGTGGCCCGGGTCGGGCGCCGCGTCGACGAGTCCTCCCCCATGGTCGACGCCCGCCTCCCTGACGGCAGCCGCGTCAACGCGGTCGTCCCACCGCTCTCGATCGACGGCCCGACGCTCACCATCCGCAAGTTCTCCGCGGACCCCTACGAGGCCGAGGACCTCGTCACGTTCGGGACGCTGACCACGACCGTGACCGAGTTCCTCTCCGACTGCGTACGCGGCCGCCTCAACATCATGGTCTCGGGGGGTACCGGCGCCGGGAAGACGACCACGCTCAACGTGCTCAGCTCGTTCATCCCCACGACCGAGCGCATCATCACCATCGAGGACGCCGCCGAGCTCCAGCTCCACCAGGAGCACGTCGTCCGGCTCGAGGCGCGCCCGCCCAACATCGAGGGCAAGGGCGAGATCACCATCCGCGACCTCGTCCGCAACTCGCTGCGCATGCGGCCCGACCGGATCGTGGTCGGCGAGGTCCGCGACGCCGCGGCGCTCGACATGCTTCAGGCGATGAACACCGGACACGACGGCTCGATCTGCACCGCCCACTCCAACGGTCCCCGCGACACCCTCGCCCGCATCGAGACGATGGTGCTCATGGCCGGCGCCGACCTGCCCCTGCGCGCCATCCGCGAGCAGATGGCCGGTGCGCTGGACATGATCGTGCACCAGTCCCGGTTCCGTGACGGCTCCCGCCGCGTCACGCACGTGACCGAGGTCGTCGGCATGGAGGGCGACGTCATCACGCTCCAGGACATCTTCCTCTTCGACTACGCCGCCGGGTACGACGAGAACGGCGTCCCGCTCGGGACGCTGCGCTCCACGGGCCTGCGGCCCAAGTTCCTCGACAAGCTCGAGGCCTCGGGCATCCACGTCGACACGAGCATCTTCGCGTTCGAGCGGTTCGGGGCCTGACATGCGCGCCAGGGGGTTGACCCGCCGGGCAGGTGCGGCGCTGCTCGCCGCTGGGGCCCTGCTGATGTGGTCGGCCGGCCCGGCGGCTGCCGCGACCGGGCGCATCGACAGCCTCGAGGCGACGCCGGCGGGCAACATCCAGCTCGTGTTCTCCGGGGTCGACGTCCCGTCCGGCACCACGATCGACACGCAGAGCGTCGAGGTGCGCATCAACGGGCAGGTGGTGCCGAGCACCGCCGAGCCGGTCGAGGGGGCCAAGACCCAGGTCGCGCGCTCCACGTTCCTCGTCATGGACATCTCCGGCAGCATGGGCGAACCGACTCCGGACGGCCCCACGCGGCTGCGTGCCGCCCAGGACGCCGCGCGCAGCTACCTGCAGTCGGTGCCCGCCGACGTCGCCGTCGGCCTCATCACCTTCGCCGACGCGGCGAAGGTCGTCGTCGCCCCGACGACCGACCGTGGCCAGGTGCGCCGGGCCGTCGACGGCCTGACCTCCGGCGGCGACACCGCCCTCAACGACGCCGTCATCCTGGCGACCCGCCAGCTGCCGAAGGACGGGGTGCGCGGCCAGATCGTGCTCTCCGACGGGGAGCACCGCGGGACCGCCACCACGACCGCCCAGGCGGCCAAGGCGGTCACGGACTCGGCGTCCACCCTCGACGCGATCGCCCTGGGTCCGGCCGCTGCGGCCAACCGCCAGCTCCAGGTGCTCGCCGAAGCCGGCAACGGGCAGGTGACAGCCGCCGTGAACGCCGCGCAGCTCACCGCGCGGTTCGAGGCGCAGGCGGCCCAGCAGGCGTCCCAACTGGTCATCACGGCCGAGGTGCCCGCCGATGTCGCCGGCACGACCCAGCGGGTCGTCGTCCAGGCGCGGGCCGGCTCGGAGACGATCGGGGCGGAGGGCGCCTATGTGCTCCCCGCGGCCGCGACCGCACCTCCGGAGGAGATCACCGACGCGTTCGGTCCTGTGCCCGTCGAGGCGAGCGGTCCCTCGCTGACCCAGCAGTCCTGGTTCCTGCCGCTCGCGCTCGCCGCCGTCGCCGTCGGCCTCGCGGTCCTGCTCGTGATCGGCTTCCTGTCCGCGGACCGGGAGAGCCAGACGAGCGGACGGGTGCGACGCCGCCTCGCCCGCTACTCGCTGAACTCGCGCCGCGAGGACAGTGCGACCCCCCCGACCTCGGGTGCCCTGGGCCAGAGCCAGGTCGCCCGCTCCGCCGTCGAGCTCGCCGGCCGCGTCGTCCAGCGCCGCGACCTCGACACGGGGCTGGCCGCCAAGCTCGACGCGGCAGGCGTGCCCCTCCGGCCACCCGAGTGGATGCTCCTGCACATCGGCTTCGCCGTCGTCGTCGCGCTCGCGTTCACCCTGCTGTCGCGGTTCAGCCTCATCGCCACCCTCGCCGGGCTCGTCCTGGGGATCGGGCTGCCCTACGCGTACCTGGCCATCAAGGAGGACCGGCGCAAGGCCGCCTTCTCGGCGCAGCTGCCCGACACCCTCCAGCTGCTCTCCGGCTCTCTCGCCGCCGGATACTCGCTGCCCCAGGCCGTCGACACGGTGGTCCGCGAGTCCGGGGCCCCCATGGCCGCCGAGCTCAACCGAGCCCTCGTCGAGGCGCGCCTGGGCGTCCCGATGGAGGACGCGCTGGACACCGTCGCCCGCCGCATGCGCTCGGTCGACTTCGCCTGGGTCGTCATGGCGATCCGGATCCAGCGCGAGGTGGGGGGCAACCTCGCCGAGGTGCTCAGCAACGTGGCCGCCACGATGCGCGAGCGCGAGCGCCTGCGCCGCCAGGTGCAGGTCCTCTCCGCCGAGGGGCGCCTCTCCGCCATCATCCTCGGCGCTCTCCCGATCGTGTTCGGCCTCTATCTCGCCGTCACCCGGCCCGAGTACCTGTCGCTGCTCATCACGACCCCGCTCGGCATCGTCATGCTCGTCGGCGGTGTCGTGCTCCTCCTGGCCGGGGCGTTCTGGCTCAACCGTGTCGTCAAGGTGGAGGTCTGAGCATGAGCGACGTCCTGCTCTGGTTCGGACTGGCCGCCGTCTTCGTCGGCATCGTGGTCGCGATCGCGGCCGCCGCGACAACCCCGGCGCGCGAGGGAGGCGTGGCCCGTTCCCTGGCCGCCGTCGAGGCACTGCGGACCGCACCCGACCCCATGCGCGAGGAGTTGAACAAGCCCTTCGGCGAGCGCGTCACGGGGCCGGCCGCGCAACGGCTCACCTCGTGGGGTCGTCGGCTCACCCCGAGCGACCAGGCGAGTCGTCTGCGCCGGCGCCTCGACCTGGCGGGCAACCCGCCGGGGTGGAACAACGACCGCGTGCTGGCCTTCAAGATGCTCGGCCTGCTGGTGGGAGGCGTCCTCGGCTTCTTCCTCCCGCTGCTGGTGGGCAACGTGCCCTGGGCGATCCTGTTCGGGATCGGCCTGGCTGCCCTGGGGTTCTTCCTCCCCAACATCGTGCTCTACCAGACCGCCTACAACCGATCGGAGCAGATCCAGCGGGAGCTGCCCGATGCGCTCGACCTGCTCGTCATCTCGGTCGAGTCCGGTCTGGGCTTCGACGCCGCCCTCTCCCAGGTCGCCCGCAACACCCAGGGACCTCTGGCGGAGGAGTTCTTCCGCGTGCTGCAGGAGATGCAGCTGGGCACCGGCCGCAGCGACGCGATGCGCGCCCTCGGCGAGCGCACTGACGTGGCGGACCTGCGGGGCTTCATCACGGCGATGATCCAGGCCGACTCGTTCGGAATCCCCGTCGCCAACGTGCTGCGGATCCAGGCGAAGGAGATGCGCGTCCGCCGCTCTCAGCGCGCCGAGGAGGCTGCGCAGAAGGTGCCGGTGAAGATCCTCTTCCCGCTCATCTTCTGCATCCTGCCGTCGCTGTTCATCATCATCCTCGGCCCAGCAGTCATTCGGATCATCGACGCCTTCAGCCTCACCTGACCGGGTCGCGTCACTCGGTGAACAGGCGCGAGTCGACCAGCTGCTCCTTGACCAGCGCGCCGACCCGCTCGTAGCGAGCCTGCTCGAACCGCTTGCGGAACTCCATGTCCACGCCGGCGAGACCGCCTCGGTTCTTCTCGATCGTGAGCACGGCGTAGTTGCGGAACCGCTCGGCGTTGGCGGCACCGTAGACGAGGTGGTGGCGTGCGACGACGTCGTACTTCTCGTTGAGCACGAGCACGACGTCGGCCTCGTAGGCGAGCGCCGAGGCGCCGCGGAGGTTCTGCGTGCGCAGCCGCGTGCCGTCGGCGATGCCGGCGGCGTCGGACGCCGAGATCGCGAGGACGGGGACCTCGAGGGACAGCGCCATGTCCTTGAGCTCACCCGCCACGCGCAACATGCGCGCCTCCTCGTCGGCGGTGACGACCGCCGCGGCAACCTTCTGCACGTAGTCGACGACGACCAGCGGGGCGCCGTGCCCCTCGACCGAGGCAAGCTTCACCGCCCGCGCGATGTCGCTCACCCCGGTGTCGATGCCGGCCCGCAGGACGTGCAGCCGCTCGAGATCGGCCGACACGGCCGCGAGGGCCTCCGCGCCACCGGGTGTCTCGGCGAGCTTGTCCGACAACGACGCCGCCGTCCCGTCGCCCTCCATGACCGCCCGGACCGCCTTGAGCGGGAT
>JAHECT010000136.1 GCA_024641605.1 Micrococcales bacterium | reverse complement strand
TAGGGCGTGATCCCGCCGAGGTGGAAGGGCCACCCAGCGCCGAGCAGCATGCACAGGTCGATGTCCTGGGGCTCGGCCACGACGCCCTCGTCGAGCATGAGCCGGATCTCCTCGGCGATCGCGTCGAGGGCGCGCTGGCGCACCTCATCGGCGCTCGACGGGGTGTCGCCGAGGACGAGCAGCTCGGCGACGTCGTCGGCGATGCGGGGCGTGGACCCGTCCCACGCGAGGAGGCTCGACTTCCCGGCCTCGACGATGCGGCGCTGGTTCTCCGAGATGCCGTAGCGCTCGGGGAAGGCCTGATGCATGGTCTCCGCGGTGTGGAACGCGACGGCCGGCCCCACGAGCTGCAGGAGCACGAAGGGCGACATCGGCAGGCCCATGGGGTCGAGGGCGGACTCGGTGACCTCGAACGGGGTGCCCTCGTCGAACGCTGCGGTCACCTCACCGAGGAACCGTGTGAGGAGACGGTTCACCACGAAGGCGGGCGCGTCCGAGACGAGCACGCACGACTTCCGGAGCGCCTTGCCGAGCGCGAATGCGGTGGCGAGGGACGCGTCGTCGGTCTTCTCCGCGCGGGCGATCTCCAGCAGCGGCATGAGCGCGACCGGGTTGAAGAAGTGGAAGCCCACGACCCGCTCGGGGTGCTGCAGGTTCTCGGCCATGGCCGAGACCGACAGGGAGCTCGTGTTGGTGAGCAGCACGCACTCGGGCGAGACCACCGTCTCGACCTCGGCGAACACCTGCTGCTTGACCTTGAGGTCCTCGAATACGGCTTCGATGACGACGGAGGCGTCGGCGAAGCCGTCCTTGCTCGTGGACCCGGTGACCAGGGCCTTGAGCCGGTTGGCCTTGTCCTGGTTGAGCCGTCCCTTGGCCAGCTGCTTGTCGATCTCGCCGTGCACGTAGGCGACGCCCTTGTCGACACGCTCCTGGTCGAGGTCGGTCAGGACGACGGGGACCTCGAGACGCTGCACGAAGAGCAGCGCCAGCTGGCTCGCCATGAGGCCGGCACCGACCACGCCGACCTTGGTGATGGCGCGCGCGAGCGCCTTGTCCGGTGCGCCCGCCGGACGCTTCGCCCGGCGCTGGACGAGGTCGAAGGAGTAGAGACCGGCCCGCAGCTCGTCGCTCATGACGAGGTCGGTGAGCGCCTCGTCCTCCGCGGCGAACCCCTCGTCCCGGGTGCGGGTCCGGGCGCCCTCGATGAGCTCGAGCGCCCGGTAGGGGGCCGGTGCCGCGCCGCGGACCTTGAGGTCGGCGAAGGCACGCCCTCCGGCGACCGCGGCGGCCCAGCCGTCGGCGTCGGCGGTGTGGTCGGTGCGCTCGACCGTGACCGCTCCCGAGATCACCTCGGCGGCCCAGCGAAGCGACTGCACGAGGAAGTCGGCGGGCTCGAGGAGCACGTCGGCGATCCCCAGTCCGGCCGCCTCTGCGGGCTTGAGCATGCGGTTCTGGGACAGCGGGTTCTCGACGATGGCCTTCACGGCCGGGGCAGGGCCGATCAGCCGGGGGAGGAGGTAGGCGCCGCCCCACCCGGGCACCAGGCCCAGGAAGACCTCGGGCAGGGCGAGCATGCCCGCGCCCGACGACAGCGTCCGGTACGTGCAGTGCAGGGCGACCTCGAGGCCGCCGCCCATCGCCGCGCCGTTGACGAAGGCGAAGGACGGCACGGGCAGCTCGCCGAGGCGGCGGAAGACCGCGTGCCCGGTGCGGCCGGTCTCCTCGGCCTGCTCCCGGCCGGTGAGGTGCGCGACGCCGGTGAGATCGGCGCCCACCGCGAAGATGAACGGCTTGCCCGTGACGGCGACGGCCACGATCTCCCCGGCCGCGGCGGCCGTCTCGGCCTGGTCCAGCGCGGCGGCGAGGGAGGCCAGGCCCGCGAGGCCGAAGGTGCTCGGCTTCGTGTGGTCCTTGCCGTTGTCGAGGGTGATGAGCGCCGCCCGGCCGACCCCGCCAGGCAGGTCCACGAGGCGGTACTTGGCCTCGGTGACGAGCTCGTCGGGGGCGCCGGCGGTGGTGGTCTCGCTGCTCATGTGCTCACGCGTCCTTGCCGTCGAAGTGCGGGTTCTCCCAGATGACCGTGCCGCCCATGCCGAGTCCGATGCACATGGTGGTGAGGCCGTAGCGGACCTCGGGGTGCGCCTCGAACGAGCGCGCGAGGTAGGCCATGAGTCGGATGCCGGAGCTGGCGAGCGGGTGGCCCACCGCGATCGCCCCGCCGTAGGGGTTGACCCGGGGGTCGTCGTCGGCGATGCCGAAGTGGTCGAGGAAGGCCAGCACCTGCACGGCGAAGGCCTCGTTGATCTCGAACAGACCGATGTCGGCGATGGAGAGCCCGGCCCTGGCGAGCGCCTTCTCGGTGGAGGGCACCGGACCGACGCCCATGACCTCCGGGGCGACGCCGGCGAACGCGAAGGAGACCAGGCGGGCCTTCTTCGTCAGACCGAGCTCGTCGGCGACGTCCTCGGCGACGAGCAGCGCCGCCGTGGCGCCGTCGTTGAGCCCTGAGCTGTTGCCCGCGGTGACCCGCCCGTGCGCACGGAACGGGGTCTTGAGCCCGGCGAGCGCCTCCACGGTCGTCTCGCGGGGCGGCTCGTCGACGGTGGCCAGGCCGTAGCCGAGGGTCGCGCTGCGCGTGCTCACCGGGACGAGGTCGGCCTGGATGACGCCGTCGGCGTAGGCCTTCGCGGTCTTCTCCTGGCTGCGCACCGCGTACTCGTCGGCCCGTTCCTTCGTCAGGTGCGGGAACCGGTCGTGCAGGTTCTCCGCGGTCTTGCCCATGAACAGGGCCTCCGGGTCGACGAGCTTCTCGGCGATGAGCCGGGGGTTGGGGTCCATGCCCTCGCCCATGGGGTGGCGCCCCATGTGCTCGACGCCGCCCGCGACCACGACGTCGTAGGCACCCACGCCGATGCCGCTGGAGAGGTTCGTGACCGCCGTCATGGCCCCGGCGCACATGCGGTCGACGCTCTGGCCGGGCACCGAGGCGGGGAAGCCGGCGAGGATCCCGGCGGTCCGCCCGAGCGTGAGGCCCTGGTCGCCCATCTGCGTGGTCGCCGCCACCGCCACGTCGTCGATGCGCTCGGCCGGCAGCGCCGGGTTGCGGCGCAGGAGCTCGCGGAAGACGGACACGACAAGGTCGTCGGCACGGGTCTCGGCGTACATGCCCTTGGGGCCGGCCTTGCCGAAGGGGGTGCGGACAGCGTCGACGAGGACCACGTCGCGCACGGCACGCTGGGACACGGGGGGCTCCTGACGTCGGGGCGGCTACCTGCCGGTGGTCCTCGATGCTACTGGCCGGTAACTCCCGCGTCATCTCCGGGTCCGAGGTGCTTGGCCGCTTCGCGCCGCGACAACGGCGAGAGGTGCTCGCCCTGGGCGGCCAGGAAGCCGGCGACCCACGCGGGGTCGCTGCGGGCGAGATCGCGCAGCGCCCAGCCGATGGCCTTGCGGAGCCAGAACTCGGGCCGGTCGGCGTTGGCGAGTGCCACCTCGGCGAGGAGGTCCCGGTCCGTGGACTGCCCGGAGCCGAGCTGGCTCAGCACCGCGGTCCGGCGCAGCCAGATGTCGTCGTCACCGGCCCAGCGGAGCACGACCGGCCGCAGCGCGTCGGGGTGGAGCCGGTGCAGCGGAGCGACGGTGCGACCGGCCACCTGGTCGACCAGGTCCCACCACGCACCCGTGACGACGAGGTGCTCGACCAGCGGGACCAGGCCCGGGTCGAGCCAGCTCCGGGCGGTGCGGACCTCGAGGAGCGCGAGCGCTGCGTAGCGCTCCTCGCGATGGGTGGCCTCGTCCCACAGCGCGCGGACCGTGGCCTCCCAGCGGGCGCGGTCCGTCGGGGGGTGTGCGGCGAGGACCGGCCGTAGGGCCGACGCGCGACGCGGCGCGGTGACCCCCAGGAAGGGCAGGTCGGACTTCATGTACGCCGTCATCGCGGGGGCACGACCCGGGTCGGCGGCCGTGCCGAGCGCGGCGCGGACGGCGTCGACAAGGGCCCGGTCGGGTGTCGCGGGAGTCGCCACGCCCCCATCCTGCGGGCGCGAGGCGGGCGCCGTCAGCCGGTGACGGTGAGCGGGACCCGCTGCTCCTGGCCGCCACCCTCGCACTTGATCTCGTAGGTGCCGGCGGACACGTCGGCGGTGAAGGACTTCGCCGTTGTCGTGAGGTCCTCGACCTCGCCGAGGATCTTCGTGAACTCCTCGCCGTCCTTGCCGTAGAGGTACACCTCGCCGGTGCCCTCGCCGGTGTAGGTCGCGGTCACCTGCAACGTCCCGGCCGCGACGCTGGTCGGGCTGACCTCGCAGGTGCCGGTGCCGGCGGTGACGGTGACCGTCGCGGTGACCTCGGCGGAGGAGCACGCGGCGAGGCCGGCCGCCAGGACGAGCGGGGCGGCGAGCGCGAGCGGACGGAGCGGGGCGCGGAACATGGGACCTCGAAACGGGAGCGTGACGGATACGGGGGTGGTGCGGATCAGGGTGCGGGTTTGCCCGAGGGAGCCGGCGTCGGCTCCTCGTGCGGCTGGGCGGTCACGGCGGCGGGCCGGGCGACCGGGCGGAAGTACAGGATCATCGTGGGCACGAGGTAGGCGAACCAGGCCACGACCTCGAGCTGGGTCATCGCTGGGGAGATGTTGAGGATCCCCTTGAGCAGCGTGGCGATGATCGTGCCGGGGACGATGACGGCGGAGACGTCGAAGGCCAGGTTGTCCAGGCCCGGGAGGACGCCGGCCTCCTGCAGGTCGTGGATGCCGTAGGCGAGGACGCCCGCCGCCACCACGATGAGCGCGGCTCCGGTCCAGCGGAAGAAGACCGCGAGGTTGAGCGAGAGCGCGCCCCGGTAGAACATCCAGCCCAGCAGCACGGCGGTGGCGAGGCCGAGCACCGCGCCGAGCGTGGCGAGGGTGGCGGACGTGCCCTCCGACGTCGACTGGATGGAGGACCAGAGGAACAGCGCGGTCTCCAGCCCCTCTCGGGCCACGGCCACGAAGGCGACGACGACGAGCGCGGTGAATCCCACCGACAGCGCCCCGTCGAGGCGACCCTCCAGCTCACCGCGGAGGTTGCGGGAGGCCTTACGCATCCAGAAGACCATCCAGGTGACGAACCCGACGGCGAGCAGGGACATCAGCCCGCCGAAGATCTCCTGCGCGGTGAACGACATCCGCGCGGCCGTGAAGGTCAGGAAGGCGCCGAAGGCGAGGGAGACGGCGACGGCGAGGCCGACACCGAGCCAGACGGCCCGGACCCCGGCACGGTGGCCCGTGCGCACGAGGTAGGCCACGAGGATGCCCACGACCAGCGCGGCCTCCAGGCCCTCGCGCAGGCCGATGAGGTAGTTGGCGAACACCGACCCTCCCAGGAACTCAAGTAAGCCTTACCTAACCATACTCGGCCTGAGTTCCGAAGGGGGGTGGACGTGGCCCTGCTCACGCACCGCCGGGGGCAGCACCCGCGTCGGCCGGCTCGGCCGAGGGGTCCGACGGCGGAAGGTCCGCCGCGGTCAGGGCGAGTCCCCGCAGCAGCGGCTCGCGCACCAGGTCGATCTGCCAGGAGCGCGCGCCGCCACGGGTCAGCGCCTGCGCCAGGCTCGGTTCGTCGAGCGGGTCCGGCGGGCGCCAGGCGAGACGCCGGACGAGGTCGGGCGTGAGCAGGTTCTCGAGCGGCAGCGAGTGCTGCTCGGAGAGGGCGGTCAGGTCCGCGCGCACCGACTGGAGCCGGGCGGCCGCGTCGGGGTCGCGGTCGGGCCACGCGCGGGGGGGCGGCGGGGCGTCCGAGGGAAGGGTGGACGGCGGGAGCTCGGACTCGCGCAGCTCCATGGCCTGCGCGACCGCGGCCTGCCAGTCGCGCAGGTGTCGCCGGGCGCCACGACCGGCGAACGCCGGCACGTCCTCGAGGGGCTGCCCCTGGGCAGTCGCGAGGGCTGCCGCCACGATCGCCGAGTCGGGGAGCACGCGCCCGGGCGAGGTGTCGCGCCGGCGGGCGATCTCGTCGCGGCGCTGCCACAGGGCCCGTACCACCGCGAGCTGACGG
>JAHECT010000135.1 GCA_024641605.1 Micrococcales bacterium | reverse complement strand
CCCCAGGGTCACGTTGGGAGAGACCCCCGTCGCCGCTACCGCGGCCGGAGGGAGCGGGGTCAGCCCGAGCAAGCCGGCCGCTGAGGCGAGGTTGAGCCCGGCGAAGATGACGAGGGCCGCACCCACCCCGGCCAGCACGTATCCCTGGCGGGATCGACCCAGACCCGCCGCACCGCCGACCAGGGACAGCCCCGGCACCGTGCCGATCGCGAAGACCGCGAGCGCGGTCCCCGCCACGACCGGGTCGCCGGTGGCCAGGGCGTAGAGCTGGACGACCTGGGTGAAGCCGCACGGGAGGACGAAGGTGCCCGCGCCCAGCAGGGCCGCCCGCACCGGAGACCCGGTGGCTCTCGACTCGTCCACGCGCAGGACGCGACCGAACCGGGCGGGCAGGCGCGGGGACCAGGCCGCGACCCGCGGCGAGACCCCCAGCAGCCGGACGCCCAGCACGACGAGCGCCGCGGCCACCGCAACCAGCAGGAGCGCCTGCACCTGGGGCGGGACCGACAGCCGTGCACCGAGGGCACCGAGCAGGGCCCCGAGGACGGCGAAGCCCACGATCCGCCCGACCTGGAAGGCGACCAGGGGCGGCCCGATCGGGCGCCCGGCGTCACGGGCCGACGCCGTCACCGCCAGCACCAGGCCGCCCACGAGCGCCACGCAGGTGGAGAACCCGGCCACGAGGCCCAGGAGGAGCACGACTCCCAGCCCGCCCGCCGCCACCTCGTCCACGCCGGCGATCCGGATCCCGCCGCTGCGCCAGAGCACGATGGCCGCGACGGCGACGAGGAGCGAGGCGACGCCGGCGCGCTGCCAGGCGGCGCGGTCGCGGGAGAGCCACGCGGAGCGACCGACGGCGTACCCGGCCCGGTGCACCGCCTCCGCGATCTGCGCCCGGTCCACCTCGGTGTCGAGGTCGACGTCGACCCTGGCCCGTCGCGCCGAAGCGCGCGCGGAGCGGACGCCGGGGACGGCGCCGACCGAGGACACCACCCGACGCTCGCAGGCGTCGCAGGTCATGCCGGCGACCGGCAGGCTGACCGTGCGCGTCCGGGACATCGGGCCTCCGCAGACCTGGGGACCCCACCAGTGTGGGCCCGCACAGGCGGGCGTACCAAGTCCGGCGCGACCCGCGACCGGACCGGGTGGCTCGAGGTGTAGCGTGAGCGCCCTCAACTGAACATCACGCGTTCGACGTCCAGGGGAAGCCGGTCCGAATCCGGCGCTGACCCGCAACCGTAGGCCGTCCCTCACCCCACGTGGGAGACGGTGAGCCGGAGCACCTGGCGGGCGCGAGAGGCTCATCCGTCGAGGTCTACGGACTACGAGCCCGGGCCACCCGGCCCTTTCTCGCGCCCCTCGTCCACGGTCCGCACGGACCGCCGGCCGGGGGGTGCAGTCGTTCCGGGGCACGGTCCGGTCCACGTGCGGCGAGACCGCTCCTCGAAAGGACCACCCGTGGTCACCACCACCCGACGGCGCCGTACCGGCGCCGTCACCGCCCTGGCGGGGGTCGCGCTCGCCGCGACCGCCGTGCTCGCTCCGTCGGCGTCCGCCGCGTCCGGCACGTCCGGGCTCTTCGGCAGCGCCGATCCCACCTACGACGGCGTGTTCCGCCAGTCGCTGTCCCTGCTCGCCTACGTCGCCACCGACACGCCACCGCCGGCCGAGGCGGTCGCCTGGCTGGTGGGCCAGCAGTGCGCCGACGGCGGGTTCCAGGCCTTCCGTGCCGACACCACGACCGCCTGCCCCCCGTCGGATCCCGCGGCCTACAGCGGTCCCGAGACGAACTCCACCGGGCTCGCCGCGGCGGCGCTCACCGCGCTGGGCGAGACCGCAGCCGCCCAGGACGCGCTCTCCTGGCTGCGCGCCACGCAGAACGCCGACGGCGGGTTCCCCTACTACGCCGGGGGCGACTCCGACGCGAACTCCACCGCGGCCGCGCTGCTCGCCACGAACGCCGCCGGTCTCGACCCCGCCTCCGTCCGCGGGTCCGGCGACTCCGCCGTCGACTACCTCGCCGGGCTGCAGACCGGGTGCGACTCCGCACCGATCGCCTTCGGCGAGGACGGCGGGTTCGCCTTCCAGGACTACGGCGCGGGCCTCGTGGCCAACGACATCGCCTCGGTCCAGGCCACGCTCGCGCTCACGGGCCGGGCCCTGCCCTTCACGGCGTCCGCCGCGGCGGCCGACCTGCCCCGACTGACCTGCCCGGGGGTGCGGACGGGAGCCAGCGCGGCGGACGCGGCCGGCTACCTCGGCCGCCTCCTGGACGCCTACGACGGTGCGGTCCCCACGTTCGATTACGGCACCGGCGAGCGGGTCGCCGGCAGCGTCTCGCCCGGCGACACGGCCTGGGCCGTGCTCTCGCTCGCGGCGGCCGGGTACGGCTCCGCTCAGATCTCCGACGGACTCGCCGTTCTCGAGCGGGAGACCGCCGGCGCGCTCGCAGCGGGCCGTGCGGCCGCGGCGCTCGACGCCGACCAGCCCGGGCTGCTGGGGCTGACAGTGCTCGCCACGACCGCGCAGCCCGGTGCTGACCAGGCGACGGTCAGCGCGCTCATGTCCCGCCTGTCCGCCACCCTCACCACGACGCCGACGGCGTCCCCGTCCCCGTCACCGTCGACGACGGGGAGCCCGGCACCGACCCCGAGCCCCACCGCGACCGACGACAACGACGGGACCACGCCGTCCACGGGCGGCCAGCTCGCCGACTCCGGCGCGACCCCGCTCACGCCGTACCTGGCCCTGGCCGGTCTCGCCCTCCTGGTGGGCGGCGCCCTCGCCGTCACCGGCTCGCGGGACGGTGACGAGCCGGCATGAGGACCCCGCGTCGGGTGACGGCGGCCGCGCTCGCGGTCGCCGTCCTCGGCGTGCCCGTCACCCTGGCCCTCGCCGTCGTCCTCGCGCCCGCGGCCGAGGCGTCGACCTACCGCTACTGGAGCTACTGGTGGGGTGAGCGGCCCGACCGGTCGGCGACCTGGCAGTACGCCTCCCAGGGCCCGGCCACCCACACCGTCGCCGACACGTGGGTGCTCGGCTGGAGGTTCGCGACCGCACCGGAGAACGGCGCCTCCCCGCCCCGGCAGTCCGCGCGCTTCACCGACCTGTGCCCCGGCCTGGACACGCCCGTGGTCGGATCGGTGCGCGTGGCGCTCGTCGTGGACTACGGCTCGGCGTCGGACGCGCCGCCCGGGCAGACCCCGCCCACGAGCTCGTCGGTCCGGGTGGAGTGCCTCACCCTGCCGACGACGTCCCGGGTGACCGGATCGACCGTGCTCGCCGCGGCCGGGGTGGCGGTTCGGACCGAGGCCGGCCTCGTGTGCGCCCTCGACGGCTACCCGAAGGGCGAGTGCGCCCCGCTGGTGGCGCCGGCCCCCACGACGACCTCCCCGACGACGACGCCCACGCGGACCCGCACCGCCGCACCGGCACCGTCGCGGAGCGACTCCCCGGCGACCGCCTCGACCCCGACGACGACGAGCCCCCGTGCGACCGGCACGGCGGCCGGCCGCACGGCATCGGGCGCCGGCACGCCCGCCCCGTCCTCGTCGTCCTCGTCGTCGACCACGGCGACGACCTCGTCCGGCACCAGGAGCGCCGCACCCGGCGACCTCGCGGTCGCCCCCGAGGAGGGCGTCACCCCCGAGGAGACGCTGCCGGCGGCCAGCGGGTCGCCCGCGCGCCCCGACACGGGAAGCCCCGCCGGGTTCGCCCTCGGCGCCCTGGCCGTCGTCGCCGTCTCCGCCGCGGCGTGGACGGCGAGTCGGCGCGGTGGTGGCGCATGAGGCCCCAGAACGTCCTCGGCGACCGCGCGGTCGCGCGCTGGCTGCACCCGGGAGCGTGGTGGGTGTGGGCGATCGGCCTCGCGACCGCCGCGAGCCGCACGACGAACCCGCTGCTGCTAGGCCTCATCGTCGCCGTGGCTGGCTGGGTCGTGAGCCGTCGACGCCCCGACGCCCCGTGGGCCCGTTCGTACGCCGTGTTCCTCAAGCTCGGCCTGCTCGTCATCGCCGTTCGGGTCGCGTTCACGATCGTGTTCGGCGCCGGGACGGGCTCGATCGTGCTCGTGCGGCTGCCCGAGCTGCCGCTGCCCGACTGGGCGGCCGGCGTGAGCCTCGGGGGTCCGGTCACGCTCGAGGAGGTCCTCCTCGCGGTCTACACCGGGATGGTCCTGGCCACGATGCTGGCGTGCGTGGGAGCGGCCAACTCGCTGGCCTCACCCGCGCGGCTGCTCGCGAGCGTCCCCGCCGCGCTGTACGAGGTGGGCGTCGCCGTCGTCGTGGCCATGACGTTCGCTCCGCAGATGGTGGCCGACGTCGGCCGGGTCCGCACCGCTCGGCGTCTGCGCGGCCGACCCGAGCGCGGTGTCCGCGCGCTCGCAGGGTCGGTGATGCCGGTGCTCGAGGGTGCGCTCGAGCGGGCCGTGTCGCTGGCCGCCGCGATGGACTCGCGCGGCTACGGCCGGACCGGGCCCGTGCCCGCCTCGACGCGACGGATGTCCGGGGCCCTGCTGCTCGTGGGGCTCGTCGGCGTGTGCCTCGGCGTCTACGGCCTGCTCGACGCCGGCTCCCCCGGCGCTCTCGGACTGCCCGTGCTGGTGCTCGGCCTGGCTGCTGGTGTGACCGGGATGCTCCTGGCGGGACGGCGCAGCATCCGCACCCGCTACCGCCCCGACCCGTGGGCGCTTCCCGAGTGGCTGGTCGCCCTCAGCGGCGTCGTCGCCGCGGCCGTGTTCGTCGCCGCCTCCGTGCTCTACCCCGGGTCTCTCGCGGCGGACACCGCCCCGCCCACCTGGCCGACGCTGCCGGTCCTGCCCGCGCTGGCGGTGCTCCTGGCCGCCCTGCCCGGCGCGGTCGCCCCGCCGCCGCCCGGCTCCGTCGAGCCGGAGCCCCGGCCCGTCGCCGACCGCCCGCTCGAGGAGGTGGCCGCGTGATCCGCTTCGAGGACGTGTCGGTCACCTACTCCGGGGCCGAGACCCCGGTGCTCTCGCACGTGGACCTGCACGTGCCCGCGGGCGAGCTGGTGCTCGTCGTCGGACGCACGGGCAGCGGGAAGTCCACGCTGCTGCGCTGCGTCAACGGCCTCGTGCCGCACTTCACCGGCGGCACGCTGTCGGGCCGGGTGACGGTCGCGGGCCGCGACACCCGCCTCCATCCGCCGCGCGAGCTCGCCGACGTGGTCGGCATCGTCCCCCAGGACCCGCTCGCCGGGTTCGTGACCGACGTGGTCGAGGACGAGCTGGCCTACGGCATGGAGTCGATCGGCATCGCGCCCGACGTCATGCGTCGACGCGTGGAGGAGACCCTCGACCTGCTCGGCCTGGCCGACCTGCGCCACCGCCCGCTGCTGTCGCTGTCGGGGGGTCAGCGCCAGCGCGTGGCGATCGGCGCCGTCCTCACCACCCACCCGCAGGTGCTCGTGCTCGACGAGCCGACCTCGGCGCTGGACCCGGGCGCGGCGGAGGAGGTCCTGGCCGCCCTGCAGCGGCTCGTCCACGACCTGGGGATCACGGTCCTGCTGGCCGAGCACCGGCTCGAGCGCGTCGTCCAGTACGCCGACCGGGTCGTGTGGGTCCCAGGCGGTGGGGCCCCCGTCGTGGTGGGCACGCCTGCGGAGGTGATGGCCCTGACCCCCGTCGTCCCCCCGGTCGTCGAGCTCGGCCGGCTCGCCGGCTGGTCCCCGCTGCCGCTCTCGGTCCGGGACGCGCGCCGCGCCGCCGGGCCCCTGCTCGAGCGCCTCGCCGCGACCGCGCCGCTGGTCCATGGCGTCACGCCGTCGTACGCCGACCCCGCCTTCCTGCTGCGCGACGTGGTCGTGCGTCACGGCTCGGTGCCGGCGCTGCGGGGCGTGGACCTCACGGCCGGCTCCGGCGAGATCGTCGCCCTCATGGGCCGCAACGGCGCCGGCAAGACGACCCTGCTCTCCACCCTCGTGGGCCTGCACTCCCCGGCGAGCGGTCGGGCCACCGTCGGCGGGGCGGACCCGGCCCGGCTCCGGGGACGCGACCTGGTGCAGCACGTGGGTCTGGTGCCGCAGGAGCCCACGCACCTGCTCGTGGCCGACCGCGTGGGTGACGAGCTCGCCGCCGCCGACCGCGACAACGGGGCGTCCCCGGGGACCGCGCGCGGCCTGCTCGACCGCT
>JAHECT010000134.1 GCA_024641605.1 Micrococcales bacterium | reverse complement strand
GGCGCCGCGGGCGTGAGCCTCGTCGCGCGCCGCAGCCCCGCGCTCGCCGCTGCGCTCACGCCGGTCACGGTCGTGCTCGCCGTCGCCGCGGGCGTGCTCGCGGGGGCACGGGCGATGGTGCTCGAGGGCACCGACCTGGCCGTGGTCGTGACCGTCCTGCTCGCCACCGTGCCCGTGGCCCTCGTGGTCGGGCTGCTCCTCGCCCGACGGACGACCGCCCTGCAGCGCGACGCCGAGCGCGAGGCCATGGAGCGCCAGCGCGACGCCGAGGTCGAGGCCCGACGCCGCGAGCTCGTCGCCTGGGTCTCGCACGACCTGCGCACCCCCCTGGCCGGCATCCGCGCCATGGCGGAGGCGCTGGAGGACGACGTGGCGCCGGACCCGGCCACGTACCACCGGCGCATCCGCGAGGAGGTGGACCGGCTCGCCGCGATGGTCGAGGACCTGCTGTCCCTCTCGCGTCTGCAGTCCGGCCAGCTCAGCCTGACCCTGGAACAGGTGCCGCTGCGCGAGCTCGTGTCCGACACCCTCGCCAGCGCCGCCCCGCTCGCGCGGGAGCGCCGCGTCGTGCTCCACGGCGACTGCGCCGAGGACGTGACCGCCTTCGTCGACGAGGCCGCGCTCGGGCGGGCGCTGACCAACCTGGTGACCAACGCGGTCCGCTACACCCCGCCCGACGGCACCGTGGAGGTGCACGCCGTCCGCGCCGGCGGCTCGGCGCTCGTGCGGGTGGCCGACTCGTGCGGCGGCATCCCGTCGGAGGACCTGCCGCGGGTGTTCGAGGCGGGCTGGCGGGGCAGCGCCGCGCGCACCCCCGGCGCCGACGCCGGTGCGGGGCTCGGCCTCGCAGTCGTCCGCGGCGTGCTCGCCTCGCTGGGCGGCGAGGTCCGGGTGCGCAACGAGGGGCCGGGCTGCGTGTTCGAGATCGAGGTGCCCGCCACGTCCGGGTGAGCGCTCACACCCAGGTGGGGAACCACATGCGCATCTGCCAGGCGGTGTACGGGATCGGCTCGGCTGTCCAGATCGGGTAGAAGAACCACGACAGCGTGACCGCCAGGAGCAGCACCGATCCGACGACGGCAGCGCCGACGGTGCGCCGCCGCGGCGAGGCGTCCGCCTTGCCGAGGACGGTGCCGAGCGTCATCGCCAGGGCCATGCACAGGAACGGCACGAACACCACGGCGTAGAAGGTGAAGATCGTGCGGTCCTGGAACGCGAGCCACGGCAGCCATCCCGCGAGCACGGCGAGCACGACGGCGCCCGAGCGCCAGTCCCGCCGCGCGAACCAGCGCCACGACTGGTGCACGAGGGCGGCGGTCCCGGCCCACCAGATGAGCGGGTTGCCCAGGGCGAGCACCTCGACCGAGCAGGTGGGGGCGGTGCAGCCGTTCGTGCCCTGCTCCCACGACTCGTAGTAGAAGCTCGTCGGCCTGGCCTGGAGCAGCCAGCCCCAGGCGTTGCTCTGGTACGAGTGGTCGGAGGTCAGGTTGGTGTGGAAGCCGAGCATCTCCGCGTGGTAGTGCCACAGAGACCGCAGCGCGTCGGGTATCCAGCCCCAGCCCGTCGACGCTGGGTTGTCCGTGGCCCAGCTGCGCGCGTAGCCGCCGTCACTGACCAGCCAGCCGGTCCACGACACGAGGTAGACCACCACGGCCGTGCCGACGATGGCGACGAGCGCGAGCACGCCCTCGAGTGCGGCGCCGTACGTGGCCCGGGCCGTGCGCACCCCCACACGACGACGCATGCCGATGTCCCAGATCACCGTCATGAGACCGAACGCGACCACGAACCACAGGCCCGACCATTTGGTGGCGCAGGCCATCCCGAGGGCGAAGCCCGCCGCCCAGCGCCACGGCCGCCAGCCGGTGCCCGGGCCCATGCCGCGGCCCAGGTCGTCGAGCGCCGTGCGGTCGTCGGGGTAGGCGAGGACCACCTGCGCGAGCCGCCGCCGGGTGCGGTCGCGGTCGAGCAGGAGGAAGCCGAAGGCCGCGAGCACCCAGAACATGAGGGTGAGGTCGAGCAGGGCGGTGCGGGACATGACGATCGCCATGCCGTCGATCGCCAGCAGGAAACCGGCGATGGCGCCCACCAGGGTCGACCGGGTGAGCCGGCGCGCGATGCGCACCGTGAGCAGGACGGCCAGCGTGCCGAGCAGCGCGGTGGCGACCCGCCAGCCGAACGGGGTCAGGCCGAACGCGTACTCGCCGACGGCGATGGTCCACTTGCCCACCGGCGGGTGGACGATGAACGCGGGGGCGTCGGTGAACACGTCCAGCGCGCGCCAGTCGCCGTCGCTGTCGAGGATCTTCTGGTCCGCGCCCTCCACGAAGCCGCGCTCATAGAGCCAGCGCAGCAGCGAGAACGAGTCCTTCATGTAGTAGGTCTCGTCGAAGACCACGGCGTTGGGCCGGGCCAGCTCGGCGAACCGCAGCCATCCGGCCAGCAGCGTGATGCCCAGGGTGACCAGCCACGAGGTGAGGCGATCGGCGGGGAGCGCGGGGAACAGGCGCGCGGCCAGCTCCGAGGTGCGCCCGGTCGAGGCCGGACTCCCGGCCTCGGGCGCGCTCTCCTCGACCAGGGTCGCCGTCACCGGACCAGCATAAGGACGTGGCAGGCTGACGCCCGTGGACGACGCTGCGGGGACCGGGGTGCTCGTCCTCGCGGGGACGCCCATCGGCGACGTGCGCGACGCCTCCGCGCGGCTGGCCGCCGAGCTCGCCGGTGCCGACGTCGTCGCCGCGGAGGACACGCGCCGAGCGCGGCGCCTGGCCGACGACCTCGGGGTGCGCCTGACCGGCCGCGTGGTGTCCTACTACGACGCGGTGGAGCGCGAGCGTCTGCCCGAGCTCGTCGCGGCCCTCGAGTCCGGGTCGCGCGTCGTGCTCGTGACCGACGCCGGGATGCCCAGTGTGAGCGATCCGGGGTACCGACTCGTCGCGGCGTGCGTGGCCGCCGACATCCCCGTGACCGCCGTCCCGGGCCCTTCGGCCGTGCTCACCGCGCTGGCCCTCTCCGGCCTGCCGGTGGACCGCTTCGCCTTCGAGGGGTTCCTCCCGCGCAGGGCGGGGGAGCGCCGTCGCGCGCTCGCCGCGGTGGCGCACGACCCGCGCACGCTCGTCTGGTTCGAGGCGCCCCACCGGATCGCGGAGTCCCTGGCGACGATGGCCGAGGTGCTGGGCCCGGACCGCAGCGCCGCCGTGTGCCGGGAGCTGACCAAGACGTACGAGCAGGTGCGGCGGGGCACGTTGGACGAGCTCGCGGCCTGGGCGGCCGAGGGAGTGCGCGGGGAGATCACCGTCGTCGTCGCCGGCGCGGCACCGGGAGCCGCTCCCGTGGTCGCCGACCCGGATGCCGACCCCCGCAAGGCCGCCCTGGCGGCGGTGGCGGCCGCCTATGGGCTGGACCGCAAGGCCGTCTACGACGCGGTCGTCGCAGCCAAGAAGGCGGCGGCGGCGGATACGCCGGGAAGGGCGACGCCTCCGCGCCCGTAGGATCACCGTCGTGTCCCGCGACAAGGCCTTCTACCTCACGACGCCGATCTACTACGTGAACGATGCCCCGCACATCGGGCACGCGTACACGACGACGGCCGGGGACGTGCTGACCCGGTGGCACCGCCAGCGCGGCGAGCGGGTGTGGTTCCTCACCGGTGTCGACGAGCACGGCCAGAAGGTCATGCGGACCGCGGAGGCCAACGGGGTCGCGCCGCAGGAGTGGGCCGACCGGCTCGTCGAGTCGGCGTGGCTGCCCGTGCTGGAGACCATCGACGCCGCCAACGACGACTTCATCCGCACGACCTCGACCCGTCACACCGAGCGCGTCCAGGGGTTCCTGCAGCGGCTCAAGGACGCGGGCGAGATCTACGAGGGGACCTACGACGGCCCCTACTGCGTGGCGTGCGAGGAGTTCAAGCTCCCCGGCGACCTGGTCGACGGCGAGGGCGAGCACGCGGGCCAGAAGGTCTGCCCGATCCACGGCCGACCCGTGGAGCAGGTCAGCGAGACCAACTGGTTCTTCCGGCTCTCCGCCTATGCCGAGCCGCTGCTGCGCCACTACGAGGACAACCCCACGGCGGTCGCGCCGCTGTCGGCGTACAACGAGGTGGTGTCGTTCCTGCGCGGGGGGCTGCAGGACCTGTCGATCTCGCGGTCGACCTTCGACTGGGGCATCCCCGTCCCGTGGGACCCGTCGCAGGTGGTCTACGTCTGGTTCGACGCCCTGCTCAACTACGCCACCGCCGTGGGCCTCGGCGACGAGGAGGGCACGCCGGGCGCGGAGCAGTTCGCCTCGACGTGGCCCGCCGACGTGCACCTCGTCGGCAAGGACATCCTCCGCTTCCACGCCGTGATCTGGCCGGCCATGCTCATGGCCGCGGGCCTTCCGCTGCCGGGCCAGGTGTTCGCGCACGGCTGGCTTCTCGTCGGTGGCGAGAAGATGAGCAAGACCAAGCTGACCGGCATCTCCCCGGACCAGATCGTCGACCACGTCGGCTCCGACGCCTTCCGCTACTACTTCCTGCGGGCGATCCAGTTCGGCAGCGACGGCTCCTTCTCCTGGGAGGACATGAGCGCGCGCTACACGGCCGAGCTCGCCAACGGGCTGGGCAACCTCGCGTCGAGGGCCGCGGCGATGGTGGGCAAGTACCGCGACGGTGCGCTGCCCGAGGCGACGGCGTACTCCGACGCGGAGCTGACCCTGCAGTCCCTCCTCGCGGAGACGGCCGCGACGGCCGACGAGTGCGTACTGCGCCTGGACTTCGCCGGCGGGATCGCCGCGGTCAAGGCCTTCATCGATGCGGTCAACCTCTACGTGACCGAGCAGGAGCCCTGGGCCCTGGCCAAGGACGAGGCGAACGCGCAGCGGCTCTCGACCGTGCTCTACACGATCTGCGAGTCGTTGCGGGCCATCGCGGTCCTCTACCACCCGCTCATGCCGAAGGCGACCGCCTCATTGTGGGAGCAGCTCGGTGCCGACGTGGCGCTCGGCCCGATCGGTGAGCAGCCGGTGCAGACCGCCGGGGAGTGGGGCCGGCTGCCAGCGGGTGCCCGGGTGACCAAGGGAGCGATCCTGTTCCCGCGCCTCGAGGACCCGGTGGAGTGACGGCGCGGTGAGCGTCGAGGAGCCGGTTCGGGCGCGCGCGGCCACCCAGGAGTCGGGCCACTCGCGCCAGCTCGAGCGGCCCCCGGCACCCGAGCCGCTGCGGGTACCCGTCGTCGACACGCACTGCCACCTCGACATCCACGACGGCGACGTGGGCGCGGACTGGCTCGGGGTGGACGCGGCCGTCGAGCGGGCGAGCGCCGTCGGCGTCACGCGGATCGTGCAGGTGGGGTGCGACCTGCCCAGCGCCCGCTGGTCCGTGCAGGCCGCCGAGTCGCACCCGGCGGTGGTGGCCACGGTCGCGCTGCACCCCAACGAGGCTCCGCGGATCGAGGCCGAGGGCGGTCGGGGCGCCCTCGAGGACGCCTACGCCGAGATCCGCCGCCTCGCCGAGCACCCGCGGGTCCGCGCGATCGGCGAGACCGGACTGGACTTCTTCCGCACGGGCGAGGACGGGCGTGCCGTGCAGGAGGAGTCGTTCCGCCGGCACATCTCGTGGGCCAAGGAGCTCGCCAAACCCGTCGTGATCCACGACCGGGACGCCCACGAGGACGTGATCAGGGTGCTCGAGGACGAGGGCGCCCCCGAGCACGTGGTCTTCCACTGCTTCTCCGGAGACGCGGCGATGGCGCGCTACTGCGCGGAACGCGGGTGGTACCTGTCCTTCGCGGGGACGGTGTCGTTCAAGAACGCCTCGGCGCTGCGCGAGGCCGTCGCCGCCGCGCCGCTGCAGCGCCTGCTGGTCGAGACGGACGCGCCGTACCTCACGCCGATGCCCTACCGCGGTCGGCCCAACGCCAGCTACCTCGTGCCGCTCACGGTCCGGGCCATGGCCGCCGCGGCCGGCGTCGAGGAGGACACGCTGTCGCAGGCCCTGTCGGACAACTCCGAGCACGTCTTCGGCCCATGGTGAGCGCTGCGGCCCGTTTCGGCCGGAGGTCGCGGTGAGCGACGGGCTGCTCGGCCCGGCCGAGGTGCGCGAGCTCGCCGACCGTCTCGGCGTGCGGCCCACGAAGCAGAAGGGCCAGAACTTCGTCATCGACGCCAACACAGTGCGA
>JAHECT010000133.1 GCA_024641605.1 Micrococcales bacterium | reverse complement strand
GCATGGACGTCGCCCTCGGCATGCCCGCGCTCCCGGCCCCCGTGCTCGCGCCCCGGCGCAAGACCCGTCAGATCACGCTGCAGCACCCCACCCACCCGGTGCAGATCGGCGGTGACGCGCCGATCTCCGTGCAGTCGATGACCACCACGCTCACCTCCGACGTGAACGCGACGCTGCAGCAGATCGCCGAGCTCACCGCCGCCGGCTGCCAGATCGTCCGCGTCGCAGTGCCGAGCAACGACGACGCCGAGGCGCTGCCCCAGATCGCGCGGAAGTCCGGCATCCCCGTCATCGCCGACATCCACTTCCAGCCCAAGTACGTCTTCGCGGCGATCGACGCCGGATGCGCCGGGGTCCGGGTCAACCCGGGCAACATCAAGCAGTTCGACGACAAGGTGGGCGAGATCGCCAAGGCAGCGAAGGATGCGGGCATCCCGATCCGGATCGGGGTCAACGCCGGGTCGCTCGACAAGCGGCTTCTCGAGAAGTACGGCAAGGCGACCCCCGAGGCGCTCGTCGAGTCGGCGGTCTGGGAGGCCGGGCTCTTCGAGGAGCACGACTTCCACGACTTCAAGATCTCGGTCAAGCACAACGATCCCGTCGTCATGGTGTCGGCGTACCGGCTGCTGGCCGCGCGCTGCGACTATCCGCTCCACCTCGGGGTCACCGAGGCCGGTCCCGCCTTCCAGGGCACGATCAAGTCCTCCGTGGCGTTCGGGGCCTTGCTCAGCCAGGGCATCGGCGACACGATCCGGGTGTCGCTGTCCGCGCCCCCGGTCGAGGAGGTGAAGGTGGGCAACCAGATCCTGGAGTCGCTCAACCTCCGCAAGCGCGGTCTCGAGATCGTTTCCTGCCCCTCGTGCGGACGCGCGCAGGTCGACGTGTACACCCTCGCGGAGCAGGTGACCGCAGGGCTCGAGGGCCTGGCCGTGCCGCTGCGGGTCGCCGTGATGGGCTGCGTCGTCAACGGTCCCGGCGAGGCCCGCGAGGCCGACCTGGGCGTCGCCTCCGGCAACGGCAAGGGACAGATCTTCAAGCGGGGCGAGGTCATCACGACCGTGCCGGAGTCCAAGATCGTCGAGACGCTCGTGGAGATGGCTCTCGAGATGGCCGAGGAGATGGGGGTCGACCCTGAGTCCGGAAACGCCACCGACGCGGGGCCGCTCGTCGTCCCCGTCCCCTGAGTCTCCACGCGGCACGTGTCCCGACGCGCGGTGTCGGCGCCCTGGATCGGGCAGGATGAGCGTGTGACGACGGCGACCACGGGCGTCCTGCGCGTCCTGGGACCCCGGGACCTCTCCGAGGTGCGCGACCTCCTGGCCCGCGACCCCGTCGCCCACTGCTTCGTGGCAGCCCGGGTGCTCGACTCCGGGCTCGACAGCTGGCGGCTCGGCGGGGAGCTGTGGGGCTGGGCCGAGGACGGCACGCTCACCTCGCTGCTCTACGTCGGCGCCAACCTCGTCCCGGTCGAGACCACATCTCAGGCGCGTGCCGCCTTCGTGGACCGCTGCCGACGGATCGGCCGCCGCTCGTCCTCGATCGTGGGCCCGGCAGACGATGTCCTCGCTCTGTGGTCCGCCCTCGTCGACTCGTGGGGTCCGGCGCGCGAGGTCCGGCCCCGCCAGCCGCTGATGGCCCTCTCCGGGCCGCCGCAGGTGGGGGCCGACCCGGGTGTCCGTCTGGTCCGCGAGGACGAGGTCGACATCCTGCTCCCGGCCTGTGTCGCGATGTTCACCGAGGAGGTCGGCGTCTCGCCCCTGGCCGGCGGCGCCGCCTACGCCTATCGGGCCCGGATCGCCGAGCTCGTCCGGACGGGCCGCGCGTTCGCCCGCATCGAGGGCGGCCGTGTGGTGTTCAAGGCCGAGGTCGGCGCGGTCGGCGACGGCGCCTGCCAGGTCCAGGGGGTGTGGGTCGACCCGGCCGAGCGCGGCCGCGGTCTGGCTGCGCCCGGCATGGCCGCGGTCACCCTCCTCGCCCAGCGCGAGATCGCACCCGTGGTGAGCCTCTACGTCAACGACTACAACAGCGCCGCGCGTCGGGTCTACGACCGGGTCGGCTTCCACGACGTGGGCCTGCTCGCCACCGTGCTGTTCTGAGCCGTCTCCGGGACGCCGCTCCCGGGACCGCTGCGCCGGAACTCGATCGGGGTCGGCGGGCCGCGGCCGATATCCTGCGGGTCCGCCGTACCCCGAGGAGATCCCCGTGCTGCTCCGCATGTCGTCGCTGTTCCTGCGCACCCTGCGTGAGGACCCGGCCGACGCCGAGGTGCCCAGCCACCGGCTCCTCGTGCGCGCCGGCTACGTCCGGCGGGTGGCCCCGGGCGTCTTCTCCTGGCTCCCGCTCGGCTACCACGTCTACCGCAACGTCGAGCGCATCGTGCGCGAGGAGATGGACGCGGCCGGCTTCCAGGAGGTGCACTTCCCGGCGCTGCTGCCGCGCGAGCCGTACGAGGCGACGGGTCGGTGGACCGAGTACGGCGACGGGATCTTCCGGCTCAAGGACCGCAAGGGCAACGACTACCTCCTCGGCCCGACGCACGAAGAGATGTTCACGCTCATGGTCAAGGGCGAGTACTCCTCCTACAAAGACCTGCCGCTCTCGCTGTACCAGATCCAGACCAAGTACCGCGACGAGGCCCGTCCGCGTGCCGGCATCCTGCGCGGACGCGAGTTCGTCATGAAGGACTCCTACTCCTTCGACGTCGACGACGACGGTCTTCAGGTCTCCTACGACAAGCACCGTGCGGCCTACATCCGGACCTTCGACCGGCTCGGTCTGGACTACGTCGTCGTCTCGGCGATGTCGGGCGCCATGGGCGGCAGCGCGAGCGAGGAGTTCCTCGCGACGACGGACAACGGCGAGGACACCTACGTCCGGTGCACCGGATGCGACTACGCCGCCAACGTCGAGGCCGTCGTCACGCCGGCGCCGGATGCGCTGTCCCACGACGATGCGCCGGCCGCCCACGTCGAGGACACCCCGGACACACCCACGATCGAGACCCTCGTCGACCACGCGAACGCCCACCAGCCGCGCCCGGACCGGGCGTGGACCGCGGGGGACACCCTCAAGAACGTCGTGCTGCTCGTCACCCGCCCGGACGGGACCACCTACCCGCTCGTGGTGGGCCTGCCGGGCGACCGCGAGGTGGACCTCAAGCGGCTCGAGGCGCAGCTGGGCTCCGACGTCCCCGCGCCGATGGACGAGGACCAGCTGCGCAAGCACCCGCAGCTGGTCAAGGGCTACATCGGGCCGCAGGTCCTCGGCGAGGAGTCGGCCTCGGGCATCCGCTACCTCGTGGACCCGCGCGTCGTCGAGGGCACGCGCTGGATCACCGGGGCGAACGAGCACGGCCGTCACGTGTTCGACCTCGTGATGGGTCGCGACTTCGGCGCCGACGGCACGATCGAGGCGGCCGAGATCGTCGCCGGCGACGTGTGCCCGCGCTGCGGTTCCCCGCTCGAGCTGGCCAAGGGCATCGAGATCGGCCACATCTTCCAGCTCGGCCGCAAGTACGCCGAGGCGCTCGAGCTGAAGGTCCTCGACGAGAACGGCAGGCTCGTGACCGTCACCATGGGTTCCTACGGCATCGGCGTGTCGCGTGCGGTGGCGGCGGTGGCCGAGCAGTGCCACGACGAGCTCGGCCTGCGCTGGCCGCGCGAGGTCGCACCGGCCGACGTCCACCTCGTGGCCACCGGCAAGGACGACGCCGTCTACGCGCACGCCGAGCGGCTCGCCGGGGAGCTCGTCGCCGCAGGCGTGCGCGTCATCTACGACGACCGCAGGCAGGCCTCGCCCGGGGTGAAGTTCAAGGACTCCGAGCTGGTCGGCGTCCCGACGATCGTCGTGGTCGGCAAGGGGCTGGCCGACGGTGTCCTGGAGATCAAGGACCGAGCCACCGGCGAGCGCACGGAGGTCGCGATCGGCGAGGCGCTCGATCGCATCGTCTCGGTCTGCCGGGCATGAGCGGAGGCGTCGAGGCGGTCGTCTTCGACTGGGGCGGCACCCTCACGCCCTGGCACTCCGTCGACCTCGTCGCGCAGTGGTACCCGTACGCCCAGGTCTACGACCCGGCCGGCGCGGCCGAGCTCGCCCGGCGTCTCTTCGACGCGGAGGAGTCGCTCTGGCGGCGTCAGCGCGAGACCGGGGGCGCCGCCGGGACCGGTCACCTCGACCACGTGTTCGCGCAGGCCGGTATCGACACCGGCTCGTGGCGCCACGTGGAGGCGATGGAGGCCTACCTGGAGGGGTGGGACCCCCACACGTACGCCGACCCGGACGCCCGGCCGCTGCTGGAGGCGCTGCGGGCCGACGGTCTGCGCGTCGGGGTGCTGTCCAACACGATGTGGCCGCGAATCCAGCACGAGGCGGTCTTCGCCCGCGACGGTCTGCTGGACCTCATCGACGGCGCGGTCTACACCAGCGAGACCCCGGTGGGGAAGCCGCACGCCGACGCCTTCCACGCCGCGCTCGCCGCCGTCGGGGTCACCGACCCGGCTCGGGCGGTGTTCGTGGGCGACCGTCCCTGGGACGACATCCACGGGGCCCAGGCTGCCGGGATGCGGGCGATCCTCGTCCCGCACTCCGAGATCCCCGAGCACCAGCAGGTCCCGGTCGAGGTGACTCCCGACGCGGTCGTGGCCCGTCTCGGTGACGTGCTGCACGTCGTCCGCGGCTGGGTCGCCGCCGGCTGACGCCGTGGACGCGACGCTGCTCGGCGTTCCGCCGCTGGTGCTCCTGGGGCTGCTGGCCGCCGCCCTCCTGGCCGGGTGGGTCGACGCCGTGAGCGGCGGCGGGGGACTGGTGCAGCTCCCGGCGCTGCTCGTGGCCCTCCCCGGCGCGGAGCCGGCCACGGTCCTCGGCACCAACAAGGCCTCCTCGATCGTGGGGACCTCCGCCGCGGCGCTGACCTACGGTCGCGCCGCGGTGACCGACCTGACCACGGCCGTCCCCATGGCGAGCGCCGCCTTCGCGGGCTCGGCACTCGGAGCGGTCCTCGCCACGTCCGTCCCGGCGCAGGTCTTCCGGCCGGCCGCGTTCGTGCTCCTGCTCGTCGTCGGGGCCTGGACCCTGCTGCGGCCTGACCTGGGCACGACGCAGGACCTGCGATGGCACGGGACCGAGGCGCACGCCCGCCACGGCATGGCCGCGGTCGCCCTGGGTCTGATCATCGGCGCCTACGACGGGGTCTTCGGGCCGGGGACCGGCAGCTTCCTGGTGTTCGCCCTCGTGGGTCTGCTCGGCTATTCCTTCCTCAACGCCTCGGCCATCGCGAAGGTCGTCAACGTGGCGACGAACCTCGCTGCGCTCATCGTGTTCGGCCTGGGCGGCCACGTGCTCTGGGCCCTCGGGCTGGCGATGGGGGCGGCCAACCTCGTCGGCGGGATCGTCGGTGCGCGCACAGCCGTGCGGCGGGGATCGGGCTTCGTGCGCGTGGTGTTCCTCGTCGTCGTGGCCGTCCTGCTGGTCCGGCTCGGCTACGACGTCCTCCGCGGCTGACTCCGGGCGCGCAGCGCGGAGGCCACGACGGTGTCGACGGAGGGGGTCGCCTCGAGGAAGACCTCGTGCACCTGGACCGCGAGGACCGCCAGGGCCGTCGGGTGCGGGGGGCGCACCCGTTCCGGCAGGTCGCCCGCGTGGGCCTCCAGCCAGAGGGCGGCGCGGCGTACGGCGTCGTGGGTGGTCCGGTCCGCGTCGGTCGGGTGCTCGAAGGCCCACCCGGTGACCCGCTCCGCGACGAGCGGCTTGTCGCAGGGCACCTCAGCCGCGGCGAAGATCCGGCAGTCGTAGGTGCGGCAGGTCCACGGCCGGTGCTCGTAGACCGTGCAGCCGCCGGGACCCAGCAGCGGACAGCACCCATCGGCGTCGTAGCCGAGGACGTGGTGACCCGGGAGGTGCGGGGCGGGGAACAGCAGCGCCGGCGGGATGTGGGCCAGCGCCTCGGTCTCGTCCGGCCCGACCAGGACGAACTGCCCGGAACGGCAGCAGGCGGTGCAGCCGCCGCACGCGACGTCGGCCTCGCGGCGGCCCTCGATGGCCGACCCGATCTCCCCGAGCCAGACCAGGAACGGGCCTGCGCTCATCCCGCGCCGGCCCACACCGGAGCGACACCCGACCACGTGACCGACCGGACGAGGGACTCCTGCGCGCGCAGGGCCGCCGAGGCACGTGCCTGCCGGGTCGAGGCGGCCGCGAGCCCGGCCCACTGGCCGGCCAACCGGTCCTCGACCAGCGCCGCGAGCCGGCGGGCCGAGGCGGCGTCCACGACCGGGAACGGCTGTTCGTA
>JAHECT010000132.1 GCA_024641605.1 Micrococcales bacterium | reverse complement strand
CGCTCCGGGGCACCGGGCTCACCCTCGCCTCGTGCCCCCGCGCGGAGATGCCGAGCGTGCCCAAGGCCGACCCCTTCCGCCGCCGCAGCACGGCCTGAGCCCGGACGGGGCTCAGTCCTCCCGGTGGACGAGATCGGGTCCGAACGCGGGCAGGCAGACGGCGACGTACTCGGCCCCCTCCGGTCCGGTCGAGTAGCGGACCCGCTCCCCGACCCCCGTGACCACGGCCTGGCCGGCGGCGACCTCCATGACCCCGTCCGCGTGCTCGACCCGGACCACGCCGCGGAGCACGACGGTGACCTCGTCGAACTCCGGGGTCTGCGCGGGCTCGTCCCAGCCTGGCGGCGCCACCATGTGCGCCACCGACACCCCGGCCTCCCCGGTGCTCACCCGGCCGACGTACTCGTCGATCGTCTTGCCGCCCGGGACGGGGATGCGGGTGGGCGCGGGGACGAGGCGCGGCATGTCAGGCCCCGATCCGGTCCAGCACCAGGGGCATCGGCTCGGCGGCATCGGCAGGGTCGCCCACGCTGATCGCGTGCTCCAGGTCCGCCAGAGCAGCGCCGAAGCGGAACGGGGTGTCGGTGTACATGGTGGCGAGCGGCTGGCCCTCGCGGACCTCGTCGCCCTGGCTCACGTACCAGCGCACCCCGGCCCCGGCCTGCACGGGGTCCTCCTTGCGGGCTCGGCCGGCGCCGAGGCGCCAGGCGGCGACCCCCACCCCATAGGCGTCGAGCCGGGTGATCACGCCGTCGCGCGGCGCGAGCAGGTCCTGGGACTCCCGACCCAGCGGCAGCGGCGCGTCGGGGTCGCCGCCCTGCGCCCGGATGAGTCTCCGCCACGAATCCATGGCCCGGCCGTCGTCGAGCACGTCGGCGGGATCGACCGCGTCCATGCCGACGGCCGCGAGCATCTCGCGGGCAAGCACGAGGGTCAGCTCGCGCACGTCGTCGGGACCTCCGCCGGCGAGCACCTCCACCGACTCGGTCACCTCCACCGAGTTGCCCGCGGTGCGCCCCAGAGGCACGTCCATGCGCGTGATGAGTGCCGTGGTCGGCACCCCCGCGTCGAGTCCGAGGGTCACCATGATCTGGGCCAGCTCGCGCGCCTGCTCGGGTTCCTTCATGAAGGCACCGGAACCGGTCTTGACGTCGAGCACGACCGCCCCGACGCCCTCGGCGATCTTCTTGCACATGATGCTCGACGCGATGAGCGCGATCGACTCGACCGTGCCGGTCACGTCACGCAGGGCGTAGAGCTTCTTGTCGGCTCGGGCCAGTTCGTCACCGGTCTCGCAGATCACCGCACCCGCGCGGCCGAGCACGTCCAGGATCTCGTCCGGGGACAGCCCGCCGCGCCATCCGGGGATCGACTCGAGCTTGTCGAGGGTGCCACCCGTGTGCCCCAGTCCTCGGCCGGAGAGCTGGGGCACGCCAGCCCCGCACGCCGCGACCAGCGGGGCCAACGGCAGGGTGATCTTGTCCCCCACCCCACCGGTCGAGTGCTTGTCGACGGTGGGTCGCGCCAGCCCCGTGAAGTCCATCCGCTCGCCGCTTCGGATCATCGCATCGGTCCAGCGTGAGATCTCGCGACGGTTCATCCCGTTGAGCACGATCGCCATGGCCAGCGCCGACATCTGCTCGTCGGCCACTGCCCCGCGGCTGTAGGCGTCGATGACCCAGTCGATCTGGGCGTCGCTCAGCTCCATCCCGTCGCGCTTGGCGATGATGACGTCTCGGGCGGCGAAGCGATCAGCCATGGGACTCCTTCGTGATGTGCTCCAGGTCGGCGACGTCGAAGGCGAGGGGCAGGACCTCGCGCATGGTGAGCACCCCCTGCGCGGTCATGACCGCGCAGTCCGGACCGCCGTTCTCCCACAGCAGCTGCCGGCAGCGTCCGCAGGGCATGAGCGGTGCACCTTCGGCATCCACGCAGGCGACCGCGACCAGGCGTCCGCCCCCGGTGGCGTGCAGCTGGGAGACCATGCCGCACTCGGCGCACAGCCCCACGCCGTAGGCGGCGTTCTCCACGTTGCAGCCCGCGACCACCCGTCCGTCGTCGACGAGTCCCGCGACGCCCACCCGGAACCGGCTGTAGGGGGCGTAGGCGCGCTGCATGACCTCCACCGCGGATGCGGTGAGCGAGGCCCAGTCGACGTCGGGCACGGCTCAGTGGTCCTCGCCCTTGAGGTACGGCTTCCCGTCCGCAGCCGGCATGCGTAGTCGTTGCGATGCCAGCGACAGCACGAGGAGCGTTGCGACATACGGCGTCACGAAGGCCACCTGCGGCGGGACGTCCTCGGTGGACGCGTACCAGAACCACACGGCGATCCCGATGGCCAGCGCAATGGCTGCGGACACCGGCTTGCGCTTGTAGAACAACCAGCCCGCATACGCGGCGAGCAGGATCGCCGTGAGCAGCAGCAGCGCGTGGACGGCGCCGCCACCGCGCAGCTGCAGCGCGTCCATGTAGCCGAACAGCCCGGCACCCGCGGCAAGGCCCCCCGGGCGCCAGTTGCCGAAGATCATGGCGGCCAGACCGATGTAGCCGCGTCCGGCCGTCTGGCCCTCGCGGTAGATCTGCGCCGCGACGATGGCGAGGTAAGCCCCACCGAGGCCGGCGAGGGCTCCGGACATCACGACGGCGATGTACTTGTACCGCATGACGCGCACACCCAGCGTGGCCGCCGCGTAGGGGGCCTCGCCGCAGGAGCGCAGCCGCAGGCCGAACGCCGTGCGCCAGAGCACCCACCAGGACCCGACCAGGCAGAGCAGGGCGATGATGGTGATGTAGCTGACGTTGGTGGTGAGCCCGGCGATCACGCCCGCGACGTCGCTGATGAAGAACCAGCCCTGCGAGGCCACCGACTCCGCCGCGGAGGAGACGAACGGCAGCGTCACCGACCCCATCGTGTCGATACGCGGCGACTGCGTGCCGCCACCGCCGGGGACGCCGGTGAACAGCTCCGCGGCGAGGAACTGGGTGAGCCCGACAGCGAGGATGTTGATCGCCACACCGGACACGATCTGGTCGACCGCGAACGTCACGGTGGCGAGCGCGTGGAGCAGCCCGCCCAGGGCGCCGGCCATGACCGCGACGAGGAGCCCGACCCACGGGCCCCACTGGTAGCCGGCCCAGCCGGCGCCGAAGGTGCCGAGGATCATCATGCCTTCGAGGCCGATGTTGACCACGCCCGCGCGCTCGGCCCACAGGCCGCCCAGCCCGGCCATGGCGATCGGCACCGAGAGCCCCAGGGCGGCGGCCACCGTGCCCGCGGCCGTCAGGTTGGCCACGCCGGTGAGGGCGCGGACCACGGACAGCAGGAGGAGCAGGAGCGTGCCGAGGTAGATCAGCCGCCACATCTTGGCGGACCCGGGTCGGCGGGGAGCACGGTCGGGGGCGGGGGCGCCTGCCTGCGCGACGGTCGTGCTCATGCCACGACCTCCTTGTCCGAGGTGGCGGCCGCGAGCCGGCGACCGACGTCACGGGCGACGATGCGGATGCGGTAGCGACGCACGATCTCGTAGGCGATGACCACAGACAGGACGATCACGCCCTGCATGATCAGGACCGCCTGCTTGGGGACCCCCTCGAACTCCAGGCTGTTGGAGCTGTTGTCCAGGAAGGACCAGAGCAGGGCGGCGAAGGCGATGCCCACAGGGGAGTTGCGCCCCAGCAGCGCGATCGCGATGCCGGTGAAGCCGAGCCCGGTCGGGAAGTCCAGGCCGTAGGAGTAGGACGAGCCGAGCAGCTGCGGCATGCCCACGAGCCCGGCGACCGCCCCGGACAGCAGCATCGCGTAGACGATCATGCGCTTGACGTCGACGCCACTCGCGACCGCGGCCGGCTCGGACGCGCCCGCCGCGCGCAGGTCGAAGCCGAACCGGGTCCGGCCCATGAGGAACCAGTACGCGATGCCGATCACGATCGCCAGGATGATGAGCCCGAAGACGAGGTTCGTGGTGCCGGGGATGATCGACAGGCCCGGGACCTGCCCGCTGGGCGGGATCGGCGCCGTCCCGATGTTGTTGGAGCCCTGCGTCGTCACCGCCAGCCGACCCGGGGTCAGCAGGTAGGCCACGACCCCGGTCGCGATGAAGTTCAGCATGATCGTCGAGATGACCTCGCTGACGCCCCGCGTCGTGCGCAGGATCCCGGCGATGCCCGCCCAGAAGGCGCCGACCATCATCGCCACGACGATGGTGAGGCCGACGTGCAGCACCGGCGGCAGCGTGACGGTGCCCGCGAAGGCCGCGGCCAGCATGGCCGCGAGGCGGTACTGGCCGTCGACACCGATGTTGAACAGGTTCATCCGGAAGCCGACAGCGACGGCCACGGCCGACAGGTAGTACGTGGTCGCCGAGTTGAGGATGTTCACCTGGATCCGCGGCTTGCCGAGCTGCTCGAACATCGTCACGTAGGCGACGATCGGGTCGTTGCCCGACACGATCAGCACCACGGACGTGACGAGCATCGCGAACAGGATCGCGAGGACGGGTGCGGCCACCGCCAGGGCGATGCGGCGCAGGTCGAATCGTCCGCTCATCAGGCAGCACCCTCCGCGCCCGTCATGGCCGAGCCGAGCTGTTCGGGTGTCACCGTGGCGGGATCCGCATCGGCCACCAGCCGGCCGCGCAGGATCACCTTGATGGAGTCGGACAGCCCGATGAGCTCGTCGAGGTCGGCCGAGATGAGCAGCACGGCGAGCCCCTTGGCCCGCGCGTCGCGCAGCAGGTCCCAGATCGCCGCCTGTGCCCCGACGTCCACTCCGCGGGTGGGGTGGGACGCGATGAGCATCGTCGGGTCCCCGCTCATCTCCCGGCCGACGATGAGCTTCTGCTGGTTGCCGCCGGAGAGCGCGGAGGCGAGCACGTCGATGGACGGGGTGCGGACGTCGTAGTCGGTCACGATGCGCTCGGTGTCGCGCTTGGCCCCGCGGATGTCGAGCAGGGCGCCCTTGCTGTTGGGCGGCACGGTCTGGTGACCGAGCATGCGGTTCTCCCACAGCGGTGACTCCAGCAGCAGGCCGTGCCGGATGCGGTCCTCGGCGATGTAGGCCATGCCGCCCTCGCGCCGACGACGCGTGGACCAGTCCGTGACGTCGATCTCCCCGAGGCGCACCGTGCCCGCGGAGACGTGGCGCATGCCCATGAGGGACTCGACCAGCTCCGCCTGGCCGTTGCCCTCCACGCCCGCGATCCCGAGCACCTCGCCGCGGTGGATGGTGAAGCTCACGTCGTCGAGCAGCGTTCGCCCCGTCCGGTCGACGAGGCTCAGGTCGCTGACCGTGAGCTCCGCGACGTCGGTGACCGTGGACTCTCGGGTCTCCGCGGTCGGCAGCTCGCTGCCGACCATGAGCTCGGCTAGCTCGCGCGAGGTGACCTCCCCGGGCAGGACGGTGGCGACCGTGGACCCGCGGCGGATCACGGTGATCTCGTCGGCGACCTTGAGCACCTCGTCGAGCTTGTGCGAGATGAAGATGATGGCCAGGCCCTCGGACTTGAGCTCGCGCAGGGCGTCGAAGAGCTCGTCGACCTCCTGGGGGACGAGGACGGCCGTGGGCTCATCGAGGATGAGGGTCCGCGCGCCCCGGTAGAGGACCTTGAGGATCTCCACCCGCTGACGCTCCCCGACCCCGAGCTCCTCCACGAGGACGTCGGGACGCGCGTCGAGGCCGTAGCGGTCGGAGATCTCGAGGATGCGCCGCCGAGCCTCGGGGAAGTCCAGGCGCACGCCTTTGCGCGGCTCGCTGCCGAGGACGACGTTCTCCAGCACGGTGAGGTTGTCGGCGAGCTGGAAGTGCTGGTGGACCATGCCCACGCCGCGCTCGATCGCGTCGCTCGGACTCGTGAGCACGGCCGCCTTGCCGTCGATGCGGACGGTCCCGCTGTCGGGCCGGTGCATCCCGTAGAGGGTCTTCATGAGCGTGGACTTGCCCGCACCGTTCTCACCCACGATGGCGTGCACGGTGCCGCGCTGGACCACGAGATTGACGTCGGAGTTGGCCACGACGCCGGGGAAGGTCTTCGTGATGTCGGTGAGCTCGACCGCGGGCGCGGTGACGGTCTCGGTGCTGATGGCCGATCACTCCTCGACGAGACGGGGGTCGACGCGATTCGGGACGCCGTCGGCCCTCCCCGCACGCTACACCGCGTGCCTCGCCGCCGCCGAGGGACGGAAACGGGGGGTGCGCCGGGATCCGGCGCGCCCCCCGTCCTGGGGTCGTACTCGTCAGCTCGTGCTGTCCGGGACCGTGATCGTCCCGTCGATGATCTGCGCCGCGAGCTCGTCGGTCTTGGCCGTGTAGTCCGAGACCG
>JAHECT010000131.1 GCA_024641605.1 Micrococcales bacterium | reverse complement strand
CGCGGGCCGGTGGCGCCGACCTGCCGGGCCGCGCGCGAGGCAGCCTTGCGGCCGGAGTCGTCTCCGCCGATGGGGATGACGGTGGCATCAGGCACGGCCGGCCTCCTCGCGCAGGCGGGCGGACAGCCGCGCCTCGGACATGGTCGAGGTCCCGAGCGCGTGGGCGAGCCCGCGTTCGAAGGCCTCGGCGCGGTGCTTGGGCAGGGACGCGTCGAGCCCCCGCTCGTGCACGAACTCCACGAACGCGTCGCGCGTGGAGTAGCTCGGCACGAAGCCGAAGTCGGTGGTGAGGCGCGTGGTGTCGAGCCCGCGACCGTAGGTGAGGAAGCGGATCTGCTCGGGCGAGAAGTCCGCGAGGCCGGCCCGGCGCAGCCACCCGCCGACCGGGCCGACGAGCGGGGTCGGAACCGGGAGGACGGACTTGCCGGCCAGGCGCGCGGCCTGGGAGAGGTAGAGGATCCCCTCGCCCGCGACGTTGTAGATGCCCGGGTGGTCCTCGATCGTGGCCCGGCGGATCACCTCGAGGCCGTCGTCCTCGTGGACGAACTGCAGGCGGGCGTCGTGGCCGAGGACGGTCGGGATGACCGGCAGGCCGAAGTAGGCGGCCATGGGGGTGTCGACCCGGGGCCCGATGAAGTTGGCGAAGCGCAAGGTGGTGACGGTGGCCTCGGGCCGGCGGCGGGCGAAGCCGCGGACGTAGGCCTCCACCTCCACGGAGTCCTTCGCCCAGCCCGAGCGCGGCTGGCTCTTGGGCTCGGTGTCCTCGGTGAACATCGCGGGGTCCTTGGGACCGGCGCCGTAGATCGAGGAGGTGGACTTCACGATGAGCCGGTGCACCGTGGGGGCCTTCTGGCACGCCGCGAGCAGCTGCATCGTGCCGATGACGTTGATCTCCTTCATGGAGACCCGTCCGCCCGCCTGGATGGGAGTGGAGATCACGCCCATGTGGACCACGGTGTCGATGGACGCGGCGGCCAGGACCTTGCCGATGATCGGGTTGCGGATGTCGGCCCGGACGAACTCGGCGCCCCCGATGTCCTCGCGCGGGGGGACCACGTCGACGCCGACGACGTGGTCGATGGACGGGTCGTGGGACAGGATCCGGGCCATGCTGCTGCCCAGGTGACGGGACACGCCCGTGACGAGCACCACGCGCGACACTGAGGACCTCCAAGCCGGGTTCTGATCCGATGATGCCTCACCCGGACGCACGACGGGCGGGGACCCGGAGGTCCCCGCCCGGCGAGAGCATCTCTGGTGCTACTTCTTGTTGCGGCGCTGCACGCGCGTGCGCTTGAGAAGCTTGCGGTGCTTCTTCTTCGCCATGCGCTTGCGGCGCTTCTTGATGACGGAGCCCACGGGGCCACCTCGCTCGCCTAGAACCGGACGGCGACCGACGTCGCCGAGAAAGTGACGGCGCCCGGCGGAGCGGGCGCGACGGGGGCCAGCCTACCTGGCGCCGGAGGGTGCCCGGTCCTGGCGTCCGCCGTCGCTGCGGACGGCCCGGTTCAGGCGGTCTCGACGAAGGAGTCCCGGAGGTAGTCGTCCACGGCCTGGGCGGGCACCCGGAACGAGCGACCCACGCGCACCGCGGGCAGATCGCCGTTGTGCACGAGGCGGTAGACCGTCATCTTCGACACCCGCATCACGGAGGCCACCTCGGCCACCGTGAGGAACCTGACCTCGGACAGAGGTCGCTCGTTGCTCGCCATCGTCTCGTCCTCGTGCTGCGCGCGGCGGGACCGGCTTCCCCACCGCACCCGCTGACGACACGCGCCGCCTAGGAGGGTGAGCGTAGTGGTCCACGGGACTGGTGGGAATGGTGTGACGGGATTGGTCCCCCGGCCGGCCCAAGGGGGCCGGGCGGGGGTGGACGGCTCAGAAGCCGTGATACGGGTCCGCGGCGAGCCCGTGCCAGGGGAAGACCGCCTCGCGCGTACGCAGAACGGCCGCGTCGACGGGGTTGGCCGGGTCGTAGCCAGCCTCCCAGGACCGGACCCACGGGTCCTGGTCGTCGGTCATCCGCTCCGGCGTGGGCACGCCGAGGTGGGTGCTCACGAAGGACCGCCACGACTCCGGCAGCGGGGTCGTGGGGTCGACCGGCGCCCCGACGATCTCGCCCATGAGGTGCGCCCAGGCCCGCGGCACGACGTCGATCCAGGAGTAGCCCCCACCGCCCGTGGCCACCCAGCGGCCTTCGCTCACGCGGTGGGCGAGCCGGTGCAGGGCCTGGTAGGTCATCCGCTGGCCGTCGACGGTGAGGGCGAGGTGGGCCAGCGGGTCGTCGGCGTGGGTGTCGCAGCCCTGCTGGGTGACCAGGAACTCGGGGCGGAAGCTCTCGAGCAGCTGGGGCACGACCCCGTGGAAGGCGCGCAGCCACCCCTCGTCGCCGGTCCCCGGGGGCAGCGCGACGTTGACGGCGTAGCCCAGGGCGGCCGGGCCGCCGACCTCGGTCGGGTAGCCCGTTCCCGGGAACAGCGACCGGCCGGACTCGTGCAGCGAGACGGTGAGCACCCGGGGGTCGTCCCAGAACGCCGCCTGCACGCCGTCGCCGTGGTGGACGTCGACGTCGACGTAGGCGACCCGTTCCACCCCCTGGTCCAGCAGCCACCGGATCGACAGCGCGATGTCGTTGTAGACGCAGAAGCCGGCGGCGGCGCCGGGCATGGCGTGGTGCAGGCCGCCCGCCAGGTTGACGGCGTGGACGGCGCGCCCGGCGTGCACCGCCTGGGTCGCGGCGAGCGTGGCACCGCACACCGACCGGGACGCCTCGTGCATGCCTGCGAAGGTGGGCACGTCGTCGGTTCCCAGGCCCCGGTGGATCTCCACCTGGCTCGGGTCCTCGCTCGCGCGCCGGACCGCCGCGATGAACTCCTCGTCGTGCACCGTGGCCAGCATGTCGTCGTCGATCTCCACGGGATCGATGACGGTGACGTCGGGGCCCTCGAGCAGGCCCATGTCGCGGATGAGGTGCATCGCGAGCTGGACGCGGATGGGCGCGAGCGGGTGACCGGCCCCGAAGTCGTACTTCGCGAGCCCGTCGTCCCACACGACGGCGGCAGCGCCGCTCACGGGTGCATCGCCGTCACTGCCCCGACGCGAGCTCGTGACTGCGGTCGCGCGCTGCCTCCAGCGCGGAGATGAACGCGGCCCGCACCTTGTGGTCGTCGAGGGTCCGGAGCGCGGCGACGGTGGTGCCGCCCGGAGAGGTGACCTGCTCGCGCAGGACGCTGGGGTGCTCGCCCGTCTCGCGCAGCATCGTCGCAGCGCCGTAGACCGTCTGAACCACGAGCTCGGCCGCGGTCGCGCGGGGCAGACCGAGGAAGACGCCGGCCTCGATCATCGCCTCGGTGACGTAGAAGAGGTACGCCGGGCCGCTGCCGCTGATCGCGGTGACGGCGTCCTGGTGCTTCTCCGGGACCCGGACCACCTTGCCGACGGCGCGCAGCAGCTCCTCGGCCTCGGCCAGGTGCGGCTCGTCGCAGTGCGCCCCTGCGGAGATCGCCGCCATCCCCTGGTCCACGAGCGCGGGGGTGTTGGGCATGACGCGCACGACCGGCACGCCCTCGCCGAGGCGCGCCTCGAGGAACTCGGTCGTGATGCCGGCGGCCAGCGAGACGACCATGGCGCCCGGACGGATGTGGCCCGCGATCTCCTCGCACAGCCCGCCCATGTCCTGCGGCTTGACCACCAGCACGAGCGTGTCCGCGCGCTGCGCGGCACCGACGTTGTCGACGACGTCGACGGAGTAGCGCTCGCGCAGCTCTGCCGCACGCTCCGCGCGCGGCTCGCTCACGATGAGGTCCTGGGGATCCCGGCCGGCCCGCAGGAGGCCGGAGAGCAGCGTCTCCCCCATGACACCTGCTCCGAGGATGGCGACGAGTGCCATGGGTCAGCCCTTCGAGGTGAGGGCGCGCATGAGCAGCCCGAGGTTGGCGGGACGTTCGGCCAGACGGCGCACGAGATAGCCGTACCACTCGTCGCCGTAGGGGACGTAGACGCGCACGACGTCGCCCTGGGCCGCGAGGCGCAGCTGCTCCTCCGGTCGCACGCCGTAGAGCATCTGGTACTCGTAGCTGCCGGGCCGGCGGTCCTGACGGATCGCGAGGGCGCCGGCGATCTCGACCAGGCGCGGGTCGTGCGTGGCGATCATCGGGTAGCCCTCGCCCTGCATGAGTGCCTTGAGGCAGCGGACGAACGAGCGGTCGACGTCCTCGCGCGCCTGGTAGGCCACCGAGTCGGGCTCGGCGTAGGCGCCCTTGCACAGCCGCACACGAGACCCGGCGACGGCGAGGTCGCGGCAGTCCGCCTCGGTACGCCGGAGGTAGGCCTGCAGGACCGATCCGGTGGACGGGAAGTCGCGGCGCAGCTCGTGCAGGATCGCCAGGGTCGAGTCGGTGGTGGTGTGGTCCTCCATGTCGAGGGTGACCGTTGTGCCGACCTTGTCGGCCTGCGCGCAGATCGCGTGCGCGAACTCCAGCGCGATGCGCTCGCCGTCGCCGGGGAGCGCCTGGCCGACGGCGGAGAGCTTCACCGACACCTCGGCCCGGTCGGCCAGCCCGCTGTCGCCCAGGGCCGTGAGCAGCTCCAGGTAGGCATCGCGCGTGGCCTGCGCGTGGACGAGCTCGGTGGTGTCCTCGCCCAGCCGGTCGAGAGTGACCCGGCGGCCCGAGGCCACGAGGGTGTCGGTCACGCGGACGGCGTCGTCGGTGGTCTCGCCGGCGACGAAGCGCGCGACCAGCGCCTGGGCGGGCGGAGCCTCGGAGGCCAGCTGGCGGAGCCGGTCGTTCTGCGACATCGACAGCAGGACCTCGCGCAGCACTCCGGCTCCCTCCGTGCGGACCCTCCCCTGCGAGGGCGTGCCGTCAGGCTACTCGCGCCCGGGCGCCGGTGCGGGCGACGGACCCGTGAGGGCCGCCTGGATGGCCGGTGCGACGAGCAGCACGACCTCGTCCTCGGACGCCGACGCCAGCGGCTCGAGACGCAGGACGTAGCGCGAGGCGGCGACCCCGACCAGGTAGGACGTGGCCAGGGTGACGCGCATCCGGGCGTCGGGGACGCGGAGCACGCTCGCGACCCGGTCGACGACCGCGGACTCCAGGAACTCGCGCAGGGACGCGGTGGCCTTGGACGCACCCGCTCCGTCACGCATCATCGCGGCGAGCTGGTCGCGGGTCTCGGGGTCGTCCAGCATCCGCAGCGTGACCCGCACGAGGCGCTCGCCCAGGCCGTCGATGCCGGGCGCGAGCAGCTGCGCGATCGAGGTCGCGGGGTCCGCCGGCAGGCGCATCGCGGCCGCGAACAGGGCCTCGCGGTTGGCGTAGTAGCGACGGACGACGTCGGGCGCGACGCCGGCGGCGGCCGCGACGCCCTTCACGGTCGTGTTGAGGTAGCCGCGCCGGGCGTAGGCCGCGCGGGCGGCGTCGAGCACCGCTCGGGTGATGTCGTCCGAGGAGCTCATGGGGCATCGCTCCGGCTGCCTGCCTCGGCCCCCAGGCGCAGGTGCGTGCGCGCGAACGCCAGGGACTCGACGAGGTCCGTCTCGCGCTCGGCGCGATCGGCTGCCTTGCGGGTGGAGATCTCCACGACGACGTGGCCGTCGAACCCGGAGTCGACCAGGCCGTGGAGCAGCTCGGCGCAGGGCTGGTTGCCGCGGCCGGGGACGAGGTGCTCGTCGCGGCTGGCGCCGGAGCCGTCGGCGAGGTGGATGTGCACGAGCCGGTCGCCGAGGTCGCGGGCCATCTCGAGCGCGTCGCTCCCCGACACCGACGTGTGCGAGAGGTCCAGGGTCGTGTGGCGGTAGTCCTCGTCGCGCACGTCCCAGCCGGGCAGGTAGGCCGGGAAGTCCCGGGACGCCGCCCGCCACGGGAACATGTTCTCCACGGCGAAGCGCACGTCCGTCTCGTCGGCCATGCGCTCGATCCCGCCGACGAAGTCGCGGGCGTAGTCGCGCTGCCAGCGGAACGGCGGGTGCACCACGACCGTCGAGGCTCCGAGCAGTTCCGCCGCGGCCTGGGCGCGCTGCAACTTCGGCCACGGCTCGGCGCCCCAGACCCGCTGGCTGATGAGCAGGCACGGCGAGTGGATCGACGTGATCGGGATGCCGTAGTGGTCCCGCAGCCGCAGCAGCGCGGTGGGGTCCTGGCTCACGGCGTCGCCGAGGACCATGACCTCGACGCCGTCGTAGCCGAGGCGCGCGGCCATCTCGAAGGCCGCCGTCGTCGACTCCGGAAACGTCGAGGCGGTGGACAGCGTCACGAGCGGGCTCACGCCCCTCATCCTCCGGCCTCGACGCGGGCGTCGCCAGACGATCGCCGATCGTGGTCGGTGAAGGCGCGCGCGACGCTGATGAGGGC
>JAHECT010000018.1 GCA_024641605.1 Micrococcales bacterium | reverse complement strand
ACCGACGGCGGCGGGCAGCGACGCGTCGACGAGGGGCAGCGCCCGGGCCGACTCGCGGGCGGCACGGCGCGCACGCCCCCAGGGGATCGCCTCGCTCACCCCTCGATCATCGCCCTCCCGGCCCGCCGGGCCCGACCCGACCCGCCGAGGCCGAGCGTTGCGGCCGGAGTCGACCGGGCCGAGGACGGCCGCGGCTGCGCGGAACGCGGGGTACTTGACGCGTGCGTCAACTTGACATTAACGTCAAGTTACGGAGCCGACGGGCGCGGAGGTGGCAGGTGGCGCGGATCGCGAGCCGGGTCGACGTGCGCGCGACGGTGCATGCCGAGAACCGCGCGGCCATGCTCGGGATGCTCGCCGAGATCGACGGGCTGCACGCCCGCGTCGTGGCCGGCGGCGGGTCGGGCGACCCGGCCAAGGACGCTCGCGCGGTGGCCAAGCTGCGCGGCCGGGGCAAGCTGCTCCCCCGCGAACGGATCGGGCTGCTGCTCGACCGCGGCTCGCCCTTCCTCGAGCTCTCCCCGCTGGCCGGCTGGGGCACCGACGACCCGCTCGGCGGCGGGATGGTCACCGGCATCGGCCGGGTGCGCGGGGTCGACTGCGTCATCAGCGCCAACGACCCCACGGTCAAGGGCGGCGCGCAAGGCCCGACCTCGGTGGCCAAGGGGCTGCGCGCGATGGAGATCGCGCGCGTCAACCGGCTCCCGCTCATCTCGCTCACCGAGTCCGCCGGTGCTGACCTGCCCAAGCAGGCCGAGATCTTCGTGCCCGGCGGGGCGTCGTTCAAGAACCTCACCCGGCTCTCCGCCGCGGGCATCCCCACGATCACGCTGGTGTTCGGCTCCTCGACCGCGGGCGGCGCCTACGTCCCCGGCATGAGCGACTACGTCGTGCTGCAGCGCGACGCCGCGAAGGTCTACCTCGGCGGTCCCCCGCTGGTGAAGATGGCGATCGACGAGGACGCCGACGAGGAGGAGCTCGGCGGGGCCGAGATGCACGCCCGCGTCAGCGGCCTCGCCGACTACCTCGCCGCCGACGAGCCCGACGCGTTGCGCATCGGCCGAGACATCGTGGGGCATCTCAACCGGCGCCGCCTCGGCCCGGGGCGCGCGGTCGGCTCGCCCGCGGCACCGGCGTACGACGCCGAGGAGCTGCTGGGAATCGCGAGCGCCGACGTTCGGGTGCCCTTCGAGGTGCGCGAGGTGATCGCGCGCATCGTCGACGGGAGCGAGCTCGAGGAGTTCAAGCCGCTCTACGGAACCACGCTGGTGACCGGGTGGGCCCACCTCGACGGCTACCCCATCGGCATCCTCGCCAACAACGGCATCCTGTTCAGCGAGGAGGCCGAGAAGGGCGCGCAGTTCATCCAGCTCTGCGAGCGCCACGACATCCCGATCCTGTTCATCCAGAACATCACCGGCTTCATGGTCGGCACCCGCTACGAGCAGGGCGGCATCATCAAGGACGGTGCCAAGCTCATCAACGCGGTCTCGAACTCGACCGTCCCGCACCTGACACTGATGGTCGGGGCGTCCTACGGCGCGGGCAACTACGGCATGAGCGGGCGCGCCTACGACCCGCGCTTCGTGTTCAGCTGGCCCAACCACCGCATCGCGGTCATGGGCTCCAAACAGCTCGGCGGCGTGCTCGAGATCGTCGCGCGTCAGCGCACCGAGGCCGCCGGCCAGTCGTTCGACGCGGCCGCGTTCGCGCCCATGCGCGAGGCTTTCGAGTCCCAGGTCGAGTCGCAGTCCACCGCGCTCTACGCCACCGGCCGCATCTGGGACGACGGCATCATCGACCCGCGCGACACCCGCACCGTCCTGTCCCTCGCCCTCTCCGCCGTGCACTCCGCGCCGGTGCACGGCGAGAGCTCCTACGGCGTCTTCCGGATGTGAGCGCGATGGCCACGCAGATCACCCGCCTCCTCGTCGCCAACCGCGGCGAGATCGCGCGTCGCATCATCCGCACCTGCCATGAGCTCGGGATCGAGACGGTGGCGGTCTTCAGCGGGCCCGACCGCTCGCAGCCGTTCGTGGACGAGGCGACGTACGCGGTGTCCCTGGGCGCGACGACGTCCGCGGAGACCTACCTCGATCCCGCGAAGGTGCTCGACGCCGCTCGGCGCAGCGGTGCCGACGCCGTGCACCCGGGCTACGGCTTCCTGTCCGAGAACCCCGACTTCGCCCGGGCGGTGACCGGCGCGGGCCTGGTGTGGGTCGGTCCCACGCCCGCGTCCATGAGCGCCATGGCGCTCAAGGTGGAGGCCAAGCGCATCGCGGCCGCGGCGGGGGTGCCGCTGGTGCCGGGAGCCGAGCTCGCCGGCGAGCCCGGTGACGCCGACCTGCTCCGTGAGGGGGAGCAGGTCGGCTACCCGGTGCTGGTGAAGGCGTCCGCGGGCGGTGGCGGCAAGGGGATGCGCATCGTCCGCTCGCCCGGCGAGCTCGTCGAGGCCGTGGCGGGCGCGCGCCGGGAGGCCGCATCGTCCTTCGGCGACCCGACGGTCTTCCTCGAGCGCTACGTCGAGCGCGCCCGCCACGTCGAGGTGCAGGTCTTCGGCGACACCCACGGCTCGGTCGTCCACCTCTTCGAACGCGAGTGCTCGATCCAGCGACGCCACCAGAAGGTCGTCGAGGAGTCGCCCTCCCCGGGCGCGACGCCCGGGACGCTCGAGGCGATGTACGCCGCGGCCGTGTCCCTGGCGTCCGCGATCGGCTACGTGGGCGCCGGCACGGTGGAGTTCCTCGTCAGCGGCGAGGGCGACGCGCAGGAGTTCTTCTTCCTCGAGATGAACACCCGCCTGCAGGTCGAGCACCCGGTGACCGAGATGGTGACGGGTCTCGACCTCGTCGCCTGGCAGCTCGCGATCGCCCAAGGCGAGCCGATCCCGTTGCCGCAGCACGAGATCCGGCGTTCTGGGCACGCGATCGAGGTCCGGCTCTACGCCGAGGACCCCGCGCACGGGTACCTGCCCAGCACCGGGACGCTGCGCGCCTGGGACCTCGACGAGGGCGCGACCGGATGGCTGCGCGTGGACAGCGGGTTCGCCCAGGGCTGCGAGGTCTCGCCGTACTACGACCCGATGCTGGCGAAGGTGATCGCCCACGACGAGGACCGGACGCAGGCGGCCACGGCGCTCGCGGCATACCTTCGCGGGCTCGCCGTCGTGGGCGTGACGACGAACCAGGTCTCGCTGGCCGCCACGCTCGAGCACCCTGCCTTCCTCGCGGGCGACACCACGACCGCGTTCCTCGACGAGCACCCCGAGGTGCTCATCGCGCAGGCGCCCGACGACGTGCTCGACCGGCACCTGCTGCTTGCCGCCGCGCTGCTGCTGGGACGACCCGGCTTCCGCAACGTCGGCGGCGCTCCCGAGTCGGTCCGGCTGTCCTACCGTCGTGGCGGGGCCGACGTCGTCGCGGTGGGTCTCGCCTCCTGGGCACGCGGCGGCCCGGACGTGCGTGTCCTGCGGTCAGTGCCCGAGGGCGTCGATCCGCACGCGGTGCAGGACCTGGTCGGCCGCATCGACCTGCTGGTAGCGACGGGCGTGCGGGTCGAGCGGCGCGGTGAGATGTCCGATGACGGCTTCGCTCCGTACCGCGTCGAGCTCGATGGGGTGCGCGCCGACGCGGACCTGCGCCACGACGACGACGGTGACGCCGAGAGCGTCACGGTGGACGAGGGCGGCTGGCTCACCACGGTGCGCGTCGTGCCGCTCGGTGCCGGCGCCGGGCACGACGACGGCGGGTCCGGGCCGACCACGCCGGTCCCGGGCACGGTCACCCACGTCGCTGTCGAGGAGGGCGCCACGGTCGTCGCCGGGCAGGCCCTCGTCGTGCTCGAGGCGATGAAGATGGAGCACACGATCCGCGCCGAGTCCGACGGCGTGGTGACCGCGCTGCATGTCAGCGTGGGCCAGAGCGTCGACGCGCACACGGTCGTCGCCACGATCGCTGCCGCGGGGGAGGCGACGACGTGAGCGAGCCGCGCCGCCCGGTCCGCATCGCCAACTGCAGCGGCTTCTTCGGCGACCGGCTCGCCGCCGCGCGCGAGATGGTCGAGGGCGGGCCCATCGACGTGCTCACCGGGGACTGGCTCGCCGAGCTCACCATGCTCATCCTGGCGCGCCAGCGGATGAAGCACGGCGCGGGCAGCGGCTATGCCCGCACGTTCCTCACGCAGATGGAGCAGGTGCTCGGCACCTGCCTGGACCGCGGCATCAGGGTCGTCAGCAACGCCGGCGGGCTCGACCCCGCGGGCGCCGCCTCGGCGCTGCGTGCGAAGGCCGACGAGCTCGGGCTCGGCGCGGTGCGCATCGCGTACGTCGAGGGCGACGACCTGCTGCCCCGGCTCGACGAGCTTCGCGCCGCGGGCGAGACGCTCACCAACCTGGACACCGGTGAAGCCTTCGACTCCTTCGGGATGCCCGCGCTCACCGCCAACGCCTACCTCGGCGGTCGCGGCGTCACGGCGGCGCTGGACGCCGGAGCGGACGTCGTCATCACGGGCCGCGTCACCGACGCCGCGCTGGTCGTCGGGCCGGCAGCCTGGTGGCACGGCTGGTCCTACGACGACGCCACGAGCCTCGACGCCCTCGCGGGCGCGGTCGTGGCGGGGCACGTCATCGAGTGCGGCGCGCAGGCGACAGGCGGCAACTACGCCTTCTTCGCCGAGGTCCCCGGGCTCGAGCACGTCGGGTTCCCGTGGGCCGAGGTGGCCCACGACGGCAGCTCGGTGATCGGCAAGCACGACGGCACCGGCGGCCTGGTGAGCGTCGGCACCGTCACCGCGCAGCTGCTCTACGAGATCGGCGGTCCCGCGTACGCCAACCCCGACGTGACCGCACGCTTCGACACCCTCGACCTCGCGCAGGTGGCACCCGACCGCGTCGCGATCACCGGCGTGCGCGGGGAGCCCGCGCCGGAGACGGCGAAGGTCGCGCTCACCACGCTCGGCGGCTTCCGCAACTCCGCCTCGCTCGTGCTCACCGGGCTCGACGTCGAGGCCAAGGCCGACCTCGCGCTGCGCACGATCGCGGGGATCGGGCTCGAGTCGGCGCTGGGCTCGACCCCGCAGGACAACGCCGCCGCCTCGCGGTTCGCTGTCCGCGAGCTGCACGTCGAGCTGCTCCGTCACGACCGGCCCGATGCGGCGACGACCGCGGCCGCCCAGGCCGAGCTACGGCTCACGGTGAAGGCCGCCGACCCGAAGGCCGTGGGCAAGGCGTTCACGGCGCCGATCGTGGAGAGCGCGCTCGCGACGTATCCCGGGATGTTCCCCACGGCCCCTCCGGCCGAGGGCGCACCGTACGGCGTCTACTGGCCCACGACCGTCCCCGCCGCCGCGGTGACGCAGGTGGTCCACCTCGACGCCGACGGCGCCGCGGCCGAGATCGCGCGCGTCCCCGCGGGTGCGCGCAGGACCGCCCGGGACGTCGTCGCCGGCCTTCCCTCGCGGCGGTCCCCGCGCGGCGGGATCCGCCGCGAGGTGCGGTCGGCGGTCCTGGGAACGTTCGTGGGCGCGAGGTCGGGGGACAAGGGCGGCAACGCCAACGTCGGGCTGTGGGTCCGACGCAGCGCCGACGCCGCGATCGACGCCGCGCGCTACGACTGGCTGGCGGACACCGTCACCACCGATGCGGTGCGCCGGCTCCTCCCCGAGGCCGCCGCGCTCGACGTCGAGGTGCACCCGCTCCCCAACCTGCTCGCGGTCAACGTCGTGCTGCACGGCTGGCTCGGGCGCGGGGTCGCGGACTCCACGTCCCTCGACCCGCAGGCGAAGGGGCTCGGCGAGCAGGTGCGGGCGCGCGTGGTCGAGATCCCCGTGGAGCTGCTCGACGACCGGGCCGGGAGCGGTCCGTGACGCCGGAGCACCTCGTCGCCCTGCACCTCTCGACCGGGCAGGAGCCGCTGACGGAGCGGGGCCGACGCACCCGGGAGAACCTCCTCGCCGCCGCGCGCACGGTGTTCGAGGACCGCGGCTACGCCAACACCCGCATCGCCGACATCGCCCGCGCGGCCGGGGTGAGCCACGGGACGGTCTACACCTGGTTCGCGGACAAGGAGGCCGTCCTGCGCGCCCTCGTCGGCGACATCGTCTCCGAGGTCTTCGCGGCGCTCGCGATCGGCGAGGAGATCCCCGAGCCGCAGCAGCGGATGCTCGAGGCCAACCGGCGCTACCTCGCGGCCTACCGGCGGCACGGGCGCATGCTCGAGGTGGTGGAGGAAGCGGCAGCGACCGACGCGCGCTACCGCGACGCGCTCTCGGGCGTACGGCGCGACCACGTCGCCCGCGTCACCCGCGACATCGAGCGGCTGCAGGGGGCGGGCCTCGCCGCTCGCGACGTGGACGCGGCCGTGGCCGCCGGCGCCCTCTGCGCGATGGTCGAGGGATTCGGTCGGCACTGGTACGGACGCGGCGAGCAGGACGACGCGTCCTACGACGACGGCACCGCAGTGGACACCCTCACCCGGCTCTGGGCCCGAGGTCTCGGGCTCGACACAGGAGGTCAGTCATGAGGTTCGGCCCCGAGCACGAGCAGTTCCGCAAGGTCGTGCGCGACGTCGTCGAGAACGAGATCAACCCCCACGTGGACGAGTGGGAGGCGGCCGGGACCTTCCCGGCTCACGAGCTGTTCCCGAAGCTCGCCGCGATCGGCGCGCTCGGCCTCGAGTACGACCCCGACCACGGCGGCCAGGGCGCGGACCACAGTTACACCGTCGTGCTCGCCGAGGAGCTCGGCCGGGCCGACTGCGCCGGGGTCCCGATGGCGATCGCGGTGCAGACCTCGATGGCGACGCCGGCGCTCGCGCGGTTCGGCAGCGACGAGCTGAAGACGGCGTATCTCGAGCCGGCGATGCGGGGCGAGATGGTGTGCTCCATCGCTGTGTCCGAACCCGACGCCGGCAGCGACGTGGCGGGGATCCGCACGCGGGCCCGCCGAGACGGCGACGACTGGGTCATCACCGGTCGCAAGATGTGGATCACCAACGGGACGCAGGCGGACTGGCTGTGCCTCCTGGCCCGCACGAGCGACGAGCCCGGGTACCAGGGCATGAGCATGATCGTGGTGCCGACCGACTCGCCGGGGTTCAGCGTCGGGCGGGCGATCGAGAAGATGGGCAACCGCTCCAGCGACACCGCCGAGCTCGTGCTCGACGAGGTCCGCGTCCCGGTCAGCCACACGATCGGCGAGCCCGGGCGCGGCTTCCAGCAGCAGATGGCGCAGTTCCAGGACGAGCGGATGATCGGCTCGTACATGGCCGTCTCCGGTGCTCGTCGTGCCCTGGACCGCACCATCGACTACCTGCGCCAGCGCGAGGCCTTCGGCAAGCCGCTCCTGGCCAACCAGCACCTGCAGTACCGCCTCGCCGAGCTGGTCGCGGAGGTCGACGTCGTGCACGAGTACTGCCACGCCGCCGCCGATCGGATGGTCGCGGGCGAGGACGTCACGCGCATGGCCACGATCGCCAAGCTCAAGGCCGGGCGCCTGGTCCGTGAGGTCGCCGACGCCGCGGTGCAGTTCCACGGCGGCATGGGCTACGCCGAGGACCTGTGGGTCGCCCGCTACTTCCGCGACGCGCGGCTGGTGTCCATCGGCGGCGGGGCCGACGAGGTGATGCTGCGGGTGCTGAGCCTGCTCGAGGGCATGGGCAAGCGATGAGGCGTGACGACGGGCGCGGAGGTGTGCGATGAACGGCGTGCGGTACGAGGTCGGGGGAGAGGTCGCCACGATCACGCTGGCGGCACCGGAGGCGCGCAACGTCCTGACGACGGAGTCGATGCGTGCGCTGCGTGAGCACCTCGCCGCGGCGGCCGCCGACGAGGCCGTGCGCGTGGTCGTTCTCACCGGTGAGGGCACGACCTTCTGCGCCGGCGCCGACCTCGCCGGCGCCGCGGCCGCCGACGCGCACAGCTTCACCGAGTCGGGACCCGGAGCGCTGGTCGCCGTCCTCGAGGCGATGCTCGATCACCCCAAGCCGATCGTGGCGAGGGTGCAGGGCCACGTGGCGGGTGGCGGCAACGGGCTCGTGGCCGCCGCCGACCTCGCGGTCGCGGTGGAGACGGCCAGGTTCGCCTTCTCCGAGGTGCGGGTGGGTGTGGCCCCGGCGGTCATCTCCGTGGTGTGCCTCGCGCGCATGACTCCGGCGCACGCGCGCGAACTCCTTCTCACGGGCGAGCGGGTGTCGGCGGAGCGTGTGCGCGAGGCGGGCCTGGTCACGGCCGTGGCCGCGGAGGGCGCGCTCGACTCCGTCGTGCATGGCTACGTCGACGCCCTCCGCCGCGGCGGACCGCAAGCGCTCGCCGCCACGAAGGAGCTGCTCCGCCGGGTTCCGTCCCTGCCCCGCGAGGAGGCCTTCGCCTGGACCGCCGCGATGTCGGCCGCCCTCTTCGGCAGCGAGGAGGCCCGCGCGGGGATGTCGGCGTTCCTCGAGCGCCGTCCGGCGCCGTGGGCGCCGGAGGCGCCCTCGTCTGACGCTTCGTGATCATGCGCTGACGCTGCGCCGACAGACCTCCGCCGATCGGGCGGGTGCTGTCGACGCCCGCCCCCAGCTTCGCTACCGTCCGTGCTCGGAACGCCGTTCCGGTGGACGGATCGAAGAGGGGTCGGTCGCCACCGAGGCGTAGGAGCGACAAGTGACGACGACGCGCGAGTCGGACGGGGCGGGCACCGGCCTGCGCTGGCTGCTGGCCACCCTGGTGGCTGCCGCGCTGTCGTTCACCCTCATCGTGGTCGTGCTGCACGGGGGCAGCGATCCCTCGGCGCGCGCCGAGCCCATCGGCGAGCAGCTCTGCGCCCCGGCGCGGACGCCGATCGGCACCCAGCAGGTGCTCGAGGGGACGGTCTCGGTCGGCGAGGCGACCCGGACCTATCGGCTCACGCTCCCCTCGACCTACGACGGGACCCGGCGTGTGCCCCTCGTCCTGCTCTTCCACGGGACCAGCGGCACCATCGACGACATCGAGACCTACACCGGGATGGTGACCGCGGCGGCCCAGCGCGGCTACGCCACCCTCACCCCGCAGGCCATCTCGGCCGCAGCGGACGGGACCCTTCCGGCGGCCTGGACGGTCCCCGGCTTCGACACCGCCGGGGCTCCCGACGACGTGGCTTTCGTGAGCGGCCTGGTCGACACGGTCACGACGGCGTACTGCGTCGACCCCGACCGCGTCTTCGCCACGGGGCTCTCGGCCGGCGCGGCCTTCTCCACCTACCTCGCCTGCCGAACGGACCTGCTGGCCGGCATCGCGCCGGTCGCCGGAATGAACCTCGTCGAGCCGTGCCCGGGCGCCGACCCGCTCACGGTGATCACCTTCCACGGCACCGCCGACGCCCTCGTGGCCTACGACGGGCTCACGTACGAGCCCGACCCCGACCTCCCGGACACGGGGTTCTACAACGGGCCCATCCAGGAGGACGCGTCGCGCTGGGCGGCCGCGTTCGGCTGCGACCAGACGGTGGACGAGCAGCCGGCGGCCGACGTCACGAGCCGTACCTACTCCGGGTGCCGGTCCGGGGTCAGCGTGACGGTCGTGACCGTGATCGAGGGCGGCCACGTGTGGCCCGGCGGGGCGTACGTACCCGAGGAGCTCGGCTACCAGACCGACTCGGTCACCACGACGTCGGTGATCCTCGACGCGTTCGATGCCGCCCCGGGACGCACGGCGGCCTTGGACGAGGTCACGACGACGTCCTGAGGTCCGCGGGCACGTCGACGTCGCGGGACCACGCGCCCGGGTCGGGCACCTCGGCCACGGCGAGGCGGCCGAGCACATCGCGCATCGCCCGTCCGTCGAGCGGAGTCATCCCGGCCAGCGCCTCGGCGAGAGCCGCGGTCCGGTAGGCCGCCAGGAGCGGCTGACGGCGGCCCGCGGCGTCCACCACGACGACGGCCTCGGTCCGCGCGTCCCGGTCGAGGGTGTCCAGCAGCGCGGGCAGCGCATCCGCCGGCGCGACCAGGTCCCCGGCGAGGACGAGGACGATCGCGGCGCCGCCCACGCCGGCGAGACCCGCGGCGAGGGCGGCGACAGGTCCGGTGCCGGGCGGGTCCTCACACACCACGACGACGTCGTCGGCCAGGCCGGCCCGGGGCGGACCGACGAGTACGACCGGGCCGTCGGCGACCGACGCGGCGGCGCCGAGCGCACCGTCGAGGAGTCGTCCCGCGCCCATCGGCGCCTCGAGCTTGTCGGAGCCGAACCGGCGCGCCCGCCCGCCCGCGAGGACGACGGCTGCGACGTGAGGCACCCCACGACGCTAGCGGTGTAACGGCGGCGGCCGGTTTCAGGATGTGGCGCAACAGGCCGGCCGAACGGGGTCCACCCGTCGGGCGGTCGCGACCGCTGCGAGCGACGGAACCGGCGCAGCGGCGCGGTTTTGGCCGCCGGCCCCATCACCGGACGAACTCACGTAACCGCTTGCACCGGAAGGGCCCGAGTCCCTAGCCTGACCGCGCACGCTCGCGAAGGAGACCCGGCATGGCCATGACCATCCGCGACATCGCGCGGGAGGCCGGCGTCTCCACGGCGACGGTGTCCCGGGCGCTGCGCGGGCTGCCCAACGTCGACCCCGTCACCCGCGAGCGAGTGCGCCAGGTGGCTGAGCGGCTCGACTACGTCGTCTCCCCGGCCGCCTCGCGCCTGGCGAGCGGGCGTGCCGGCAGCATCGCGGTCATCACCCCCTACATCGCACGCTGGTACTTCGCCCGCGTGCTCAGCGGGATCGAGTCCGTCCTGCAGGCCAGCGACCTGGACCTGCTGCTCTCGAGCGTCGGCGACCCCAGCGAGTCCAACCACCTGCCTCCCCACCGCAAGCTCCGTCGGCGTGTGGACGGCTTCCTCGTCATCTCCCTCCCGACGGACACGCCGGGCGTCGGCGAGATCTTCGACCTCGACCTGCCGGTCGTGCTGATCGACACCGACCGTCCGGGCTGCTCGTCGGTCGGGATCGACGACGTCGCCGGGTCACGGATGGCCGTCCAGCACCTGGTGAACCTCGGCCACGAGCGCATCGGGCTCATCTCCGGTCGCGCTCTCCCCTCGCCGTTCCGGCCGGAGGAGAACCGGATCGTCGGCTACCACGAGACGCTCGCCGAGGCGGGCCTCGCCATCGAGCCCGACCTCGAGGCGTGCGGTCACTTCACGATCGAGGGCGGGGAGCGGGCCATGACCTCGCTCCTGGCCCGCCCCCGCCCGCCGACCGCCGTCTTCGCGATGTCCGACGAGATGGCCCTGGGTGCGCTGCGCTCCCTGCGCTCGCACGGCCTGGAGCCGGGACGGGACGTGAGCGTCGTCGGCTTCGACGGGCACGAGATGGCCGAGCACCTCGACCTGACCACGGTGGTGCAGCCGGTCGAGCAGATCGGCGCGCGCGCCGCCCGGGCGCTGCTGGACCGGCTGGACAGCCCCACGGAGGGCCCGGTCCACGTCGAGCTGCCGCTCGAGATGGTCGTGCGCGGCTCTACCGCCCCCCGGCGCGACCGTTCCTGAGGCTGCCGGTCCGCGGCGCGGTCAGACCACCTAGTCTCCTCGCGAACGGGAGGAGACGGATGGACGCGCGGACCCGGCTGCCGGCCATCGGCGGCCGTGCGAGGAGGGTCGTCCTCGCCTACGCCGCGTTCAGCGTCGTCGAGTACGCGATCTGGGTCGCGGTCATCCTCTACGCCTACGGCGTGGGCGGCACCGCGCTCGCCGGCCTCGTCGGCGTCGTCCAGCTCCTCCCCGCCGCCTTCCTGTCCCCGACGATCGCGAGCCTGGGGGACCGGCTCCCGCGCGGAACGGCGCTCGTGGGCGGCTACCTCGCCATGTGCCTGGTCACGGCGGCGGTCGCGATCGCCCTGCTGCTGGGCGCGCCGACATGGGCGATCGTGACCCTGTCCGCCGTCGCGACCACGCTCGTGTCCGCGGTACGACCGGTCCACTTCGCTGCGGTCCCCGCGCTCGCCCGCTCGTCCGGCGAGCTGGTGGCGGCCAACTCCTACTCGTCGGCGGGCGAGGGGGTCGCGGCCTTCCTCGGACCGGTCCTCGCCGGTGTGGTGGCCCAGGTGGCCGGCCCCTCCGCGGTCTTCATCGGGGCTTCGCTGCTCAGCGCCGTGGCCGCCGCCTCGGTTCTCGCCCTGGGGCTCCCGCGCGGGGAGGAGCCCGACACCCACCCCCTGCGCGCCGCACTCGCCGGACTGGCGCACCTGCGCGGCGACTGGCCGGCGCTCAGCCTGCTGCTCGTCATGGCGGTGGGATTCGTGCTCACCGGTGCCGTGGACGTGCTCGGCGTGACCTACGCGGTGGGTGTCCTCGGCGAGGGCGAGGCGGCCGCGGGCCTCGTCATCGGTGCGGTCGGGATCGGCGGCGTGCTCGGCGCGTTGAGCGCGGCCTGGTTCGTGGACCGGCCGCGGCTCGTGCCCGTCCTCCTGGCCGGCGGGCTGCTGCAAGGAGCCGGCGTCGCCGGGGTCGCGGCCGTGGGGTCTCTTCCCGGGGCGATGCTCGTCCTGACTGTCGCCGGTGCGTCCGGCGCGATCGTCCTCGTCGGCGGGCGCACGCTGATCCAGCGCGCCACCGACGACCGTGTCCTCGCCCGCGTGTTCGCCGTGCAGGAGTCGACCGCGCTCCTGGGCCTCGCCCTCGGCACAGCCATCGCGCCGCTGCTGGTGGAGGCCGTGGGCGGCCGGGCGGCCTTCGTCCCGCTCGGTCTGGGTGCGCTCGTCGTGGTCGCCCTGGGTGTGCTCGTGGCGCGCCGCCTCGACGACCGAGCGGTCTACCCCGCCGAGGCGATCGCCCTCCTCCGTTCCACCGCCATGCTGGCGCCGGCGACGCAGCCCGCCCTCGAGCGGATGGCGCGTGAGGGCGTGTGGCGTGACGTCGCCCCCGACGAGGTCGTCGTGCGGCAGGGAGAGCCCGGTGACGAGTTCTTCGTCGTCGCGTCCGGCAGCCTCGGTGTCGAGGTCGACGGTGCGCGCCGACCGCACCGGGTCTCGGTCGGCGACGGTTTCGGCGAGATCGCCCTGCTGCTTGACGTCCCGCGCACGGCGACGGTCGTGGCTCTCGAACCGACGCGCGTGCTCGCGATCGGCTCCGCCGCGTTCCTCGCCGCCGTCACCGGCGACGAGGGCCTGCGCCGACGGGCCGACGCCACGGCGCGCGGCGTCGACGCGGACTGACCTCGGGCGCTGTCGCGCTCAGTCAGTAGGTCGGCGTCCGGCGCGCGACGAGCTCCTCGGCCCGGTTGGAGACCTCGTTGTCCCCGGTGACCGCGGCCAGGAAGTGCTCCCGCTCGAGGTAGAGCAGCACGCTGGCCACGTCCGCGGTCACCGTCGCGGTGCGCGGCACGTCGCGCAGGAGGGCGATCTCGCCGAACTCGTCGCCGGCCTGCTGGTGGGAGAGCACTCGTCCGTCGAAGGTCGTCGTCGCCGCGCCCGACTCGAGGATGTAGAAGCGGTCGCCGGGCTCGCCCTCGCGGATGATGGTCTCGCCCGCTGCGACCTCGCGCCGGCCGAGCTGCTGGGCCACCAGCTCCAGAGACTTGGGGGCCAGGGGGGCGAACAGCGGCAGGCCGCGCAGCACCGCGAGGCCTTCCGGCTCGCCGAGGACCGCGTCGAGACGGCGCAGCCGGACGAACGCCGGCAGTACCACGAGAGTGATCATGAGCCCGAGGACGGCGAGGGACCACCGAAGCCCCCACAACGAGACCATGACTGGCATCAGGATGGAGCCCAGCGCCATCGACGCGATCAGCGCGGTCTCGAGCGCCCCGAAGACTCGGGCCATGACCTTGTCGTCGGCGAGGCGCTGCAGGATCGTCGAGGCGTTGACGTCGACGACGGGGTTGGCGACGCCGATGATGAACATGGCGAGGAAGGCCGCCCCCATCTGCGGCCAGATGGCGACCAGGAGGAGCGGCAGGGCCCAGAACACGACGCCGACGCCGAAGTCCGTCGCGAGCTTGCGCTTGGAGGCGCGCCCGATGGCGACCAGGCCGCCCAGGAGAGCACCCACTCCCAGCACGCTGTCGAGGTAGCCGATGCCGCTGGGGCCGAAGTCGGTCATCTGAACGGCGATCTCGACGCCGAAGACGAGCGACGCCCCGGCGACGACCGTCTGCGCTGCGTAGACGAGCGTGATGAGCAGGAGGTCCTTGTTGTGCCGGATCACCGAGAACCCGGCCATGGACTCCTTGAGGAAGTTCTCGCCTCCGTCGTCCTCGGCGGACGTGGACTCGACCGCCGAGGGCGTCTCGACAGTCGGCTCGGCGGCGGGGACCCGGACGCGTGAGACGAGGAGCGCGGACCACAGGAAGGTCAGGACGTCGAAGACGATGACGACGGGGACCGACCAGAGCGTCAGCATGATGCCGCCGATCGCCGGCCCGGCGAAGAAGGCCAGGCTCTCGATCGTGCTCGCGACGCCGTTGGCCGACGTGAGCTCCTCCGGCGATCGGACGAGCTTGGGCAGCAAGGCGGCCTGCGCGGGTCGGAAGGGCGCCGCGGCCAGTGCCGCGAGCGTGGCGATGACATAGACCGCCCAGGTGTTCACCCCGTCCCAGATGAGGAATGCGGTCACTGCGATGAGGGCCGCGCGCACGAGGTCGGTGCCCACCATGACCGCCTTGCGCGGGAAGCGGTCCGCGATCGTCGAGGCGAACGGCGTCACGAAGGCCATGAGGACCAGTCGCACCGTCCCCCAGATCCCGACGGCGGTCACGCCGCCGACCTGGTAGACCCACACGGTGATAGCGGTGGCGTAGGCCCAGTCGCCGATGGCCGAGCCCGCGAAAGCCAGGTTGACCCGCCGTAGCCCGTCGTTGCGCATGACGGTGGCGAGCGAGGTCCACGTCTCGCCTACCGCGGCACCCACTCGTGACATGTCCGCTCCCGCCCCTAGCCCCCGCGCAACGTAGCGACGTGAGGGCACCCCCCGTGCCAACTTGGGCAGAGTGCGTCGTGGTGAGGGGTGGCAGCGGCCACCGGGGGCGCGCTCGGTTCGCTAAGGGAGCAGGGCGGCGAACGCGGCGACGTCGCCGACAGCCCGGTCCCGTGATGCCTGGTGGATTCCGGTCATGGAGAAGTAGCCGTGGACCAGGCTCGACGCCCGGCGCAGGACCACCGGGACCCCGGCGTCGCGGAGCGCGGCGGAGTAGGCCTCACCCTCGTCCCGTAACGGGTCGAACCCGGCGGTCGTGACGACCGTCGGCGGCAGACCGCTCTTGTCGGCCGCGTGGATCGGCGAGAGGCGCGGGTCGCGACGGTCGGCACCTCCGGCGTACGTATCGAGGTACCAGTCCATCGCCGCGCGGGTCAGGAAGTAGCCCTCGCCGAAGAGCGCCTTGCTGGGGTAGGCGCGCGACGTGTCGGCGCCGGGGTAGATGAGCAGCTGCGCCGAGGGCACCGGCTCCCCGCTGTCCACGGCTGTCTGCGACACCACGGCGGCGAGGTTGCCACCGGCGCTGTCACCTGCCAGCGCCACGTGGCCCGGGTCGGCCCCGAGGTCGGCCGCGTACTCGCGCGCCCAGCGGTATGCGGCCACGGCGTCGTCCACCGCCGCGGGGAAGGGGTGCTCGGGGGCGCGGCGATAGTCGATCGAGAGGACGTGCACGTCGGCGTGGGCGGCGATGAGCCGGGTCGGCTGCTCGTGCGTGTCCAGGTCGCCGCAGACCCAGCCGCCACCGTGGAGGAAGACGACCAGCGGTCGGCCCTCTCCGCCGCCCGGCGGCCGGACATGCCGGGCCCGGATCGTGCCCGCCGGACCGGGGAGGACGAGATCGCGCACCGGGCCTACGGGGATGAGCGGCCCGGCGGCCAGCGCGGAGCTGCGCGCGATGTCGACCCGTCGCTGCTGCGGCGTCCGTTCCTCGGCGGGGGTGGCTAGTCGCTCCTGGGTGGCGAGCAGCACGGCCAGGTGCGCATCGAGGCACTGCCCGTCGACGACGCGCTCCCCTCCCGCGAGTCGTAGCGCGGCCGAGGCGGGCAGACGGTCGACGGCCCGGGCGAGCACCGACAGGCCCCGGACGGCGAGCCGGTCCAGGTCGGCAGGGATTCCGGGCATGGCAGGAGCCTAGGCGCGCGGCGCGGGACGCCCCCCGGACCCGTCGTCGCGCCCGGTGGTTCCCATGCGCGACGATGGACGGGTGCAGGAACGCCTGCGCGGGAGGGCTCGCATAGCGGCCGAGTGCGGCGGTCTTGAAAACCGCTAGGTGGCAACACCTCGAGGGTTCGAATCCCTCGCCCTCCGCTCGCGGCCGCAGGCCGCGGTTGCGCACCGAATTCGGTACGAGGCGATCGGCGCCCCCGTACCCCCGCGACCACTCCCGCCGCACGAAGACCTCGCGACGGGAGCAGTCACACGGGTGTCGACGTCTGCGCCGGGCGCCCTACGGCGCCTGGCTCAGTGCCAGGTCGCAGAAGTCCACGTCGGGGATGGTGATCAGCCCCCACGTGACTTCTTCCTCGTAGCTGATCGGGACGCCGCCCGGCTGGTAGTCGCCCTTCGTGTCGAAGACCATCGTGGAGTCGACCCGCCCGACGCCTCGGTAGACGGTGCCGTCAGCGAGGGTAACCACGAGGTTGATCTGGTCGCGGGCCGTGAACTCGTAGACGGGGCCGACGATGGGGTCGCCGTTCTCGTCGGTCCCTGAAGGCTGTGGATCGACGAGGGTCCCGCTCGTCTCACGGAAGTTGCCCGACTGCTTGAACGACATCAAGAAGTTCCCGCTGGTGTCCTTCCACGTCTCGGCCGCGTGGTAGGTCTGCGTCGACAGGAAGGCCTGGCCGTCTGACCCCGGGACGTTCTTGGCACCCGCGACGCCATGGCCGCTCACCGTCACGTCGACTTGGTCGTCGCACTCGGAGAACGAGTAGTCCTGGAACGAATAGGCACCGGGAACCTCGTAGAAGCCCCCGCCGCGAGCGCTCGCAGGCGTGGCTGTGGTGGCGATGAACGCGATAAGACAAAGCCCGGTGATCACGGCGCTTCGTCCATGGTTGCGATCCATGTCTGACCCCCTTGGGGTTCAAACGCGCGGCCTCCTTGGCCGACGCGCTGTCGAAGGCACGCGGCCCGCGAGTCCCCGGCCGGCGGCGTCGTCCCCTGGCGGTGCGTGTGTAGTCGGCGGCGGCGGCGGCGGCGGCGATGGGCGTGGGCGCGCGTTGCCTGGCTGCACCGTGGCAGCACCCGCGACGGTCAGCACCGCCTTCCGGCCAAGTTGTTACCGGAGGTGCAAACACCGAGTCCTGCGGCCCGTGGGGCTGCTGAGTGGAGAAGGTTCACTGCGGGTGTCTTCGCGTGACTTGTACCAACATGCGAATAGCGGTGATACGACCCGCCAAACTCGTCGGGAATCGTAACTCACGCGGGTACCTGGGTACGTGTCTCGCAACCTAGGCTGCCCCCATGCTGAACCCGGACGCCTCCACCACCGACGCCGACCGCGAGCTGCCCACGGGCGCCGCCGAGCTGCCGGGCCCGCAGAGCCGCGCCTGGTTCGAGCGCACCGACGGCCACCTCACCGGGACGATGGCCGACCACGAGCTCGTGCCCTTCGTCGCGGCGGGCAAGCGTGGCTACCTCGTGGTCGACGCCGACGGCAACACCTTCGCCGACCACATGTCCTCCTGGGGCGCGTCGCCGTTCGGCCCGACACCGGAGCCCGTGCGGGTCGCGATGGACCAGGCCTGGCGCGAGCACGGCATGCAGATCAGCGGCTGGGTCCAGAACGAGCCGGCGCTGCGCCTGGTGGAGAAGCTGGTCGAGATCGCCCCCGGCCGGCTCAACCGCGTCGAGTACTCGGTGACCGGCACGCTCGCCGTCGAGGGGGCTGTGAAGTTCATGCGCGAGGCGACCGGTCGTCCGCTCGTCCTCACGTTCGGCGGGCAGTACCACGGCGAGTCGACCTACCTCACCGCCGGCGCGTCCAGCGATCTGTCCAACGTCACCTCGCAGCGTGCGCAGTACGTCGCCGGGATCCTCACCGTGCCCTACCCCAACCGCTTCCGCTCGCCCTTCCGCACCGGCCCCGGTCCCTTCGACGACACCGAGGTCCTCGACTACCTCGAGAACTACGTCCTCGTGCAGCAGGTGCACCCGGCCCAGATCGCCGGCCTCATGATCGAACCGGTGCTCGGTGAAGGTGGTATCCATGCGCCTTCGCAGGCCTTCTGGGACCGCCTCGATGCGCTGGCGAAGCGATGGGGCTGGCTCATCTGCCTCGACGAGGTGCAGACGTGCATGGGCCGGACCGGGGAGATGTTCGGGATGCAGCGGTGGACCGGGATCGACCCCGACCTCATGCTGCTGGGCAAGGCGTTCGCCGCCGGGGGGCAGCCGATCGCCGGACTGCTCGGGACCGACGAGGTCATGGCGGGCTCCGACCTGCACCTGGGCAGCACGTACGGATTCACCCCCGCCGCGTGCGCAGGCTCGCTGGCGGGCATCGGCATGATCGAGGACGAGGGCGTGCTCGACAACGTCCGCGAGCTCGAGCGGATCTTCCTCGAGGAGATGCGGCCCCTGGTCGACGAGGTGGAGCAGGTCGGGGACGCGCGGGCCGTGGGTGCGCTCGCCGCGCTGGAGTTCGTGCAGGACAAGGCGACCATCCGCCCTGCGCCGTCCTTCCAGGTCGCCGTCCATCAGGCCGCGGTACGGCGCGGGGTTCTCGGCATCACGCAGCGCGGCAAGTGGCACCTGCGCCTTCAGCCGGCGCTCACGATGCCGCCCGAGGTCTTCCGCGACAGCTGCCTGCGCCTCGCCGACGCGGTCCGCTCGGTCGCGGCCGAGCCGCCCCCCGAGACTGAGCGTGTGCTCGACACGGTGGCCGGATCGGCGCGGTGAGCGGGGTGGCCGGGCCGGTTCAGGAGAACGGGATCGACGAGCTCGACCGGCGGATCATCGCGGAGCTCCAGGCGGACGGTCGCGTCGCGTTCACCGAGATCGCCCGGCGGCTGGATGTCGCCGAGGCGACGGTGCGTCACCGCGTCCGAAGGCTGGAGCGGCGCGGCGTGCTGCAGGTGGTGGCCGTCATCGCCCCGCTCCAGCTGGGCATGCGTCGGATCATGGTCGGGATCCGAGTGCGCGGGCACGCGGTGGCCGACGTCGAGCGGTCGCTCCGACGCCTCGACGAGATCGACTACGTCGCGGTGACCACGGGGGCCTACGACGTGGTGGTCATGGCGGCGTGCGCGGACGAGGACCACGTGGCACGCCTGGTCACCGAGACCCTCCGTGGCATCCCCGGTGTCGACACCCTCGACGTCGTCACGATGTTGCGCGAGACCAAGGACGCCTACCGCTACGTGTCGAGCTCGTCGGCGGGCGACGACGACCCCGGACCCGGACGAGGGCGCCGCCGGTCCTAGCCGTCGAGGCTCCCGACGAGCCGCTGGAGCACGGGGTTGTGGACGCCGACGGCCAGCAGCCGCGCGCCGTCCCCCGCCGTGGGCGAGCCGAGGGCGGCGGCGTGCAGCAGGGCCCGGACGGTCATCTCGGTCATCGACGTCCGCGACGACAGGCGGTACATGGTCTCGGCCCAGCCGCTGGCGTCGGGCAGGGAATACCTGCGGCCCATGGAGCACTGCGCGTCCAGGATGTACGCGTCGAGCCAGACGTAAGGATCGGCCAACCGGTTGCAGCGTTCCCGGGCATCGACGACCAGCGCGAGTGCCTCGTCGCGCTCGCCCCGCTCGGCTGCCAGGAGGGCCAGGCCACGCGCGGCGGTGCCCTCCCAGCACGGGTCGCCCAGCTGACAGGCCCGGGCGAACGCCTGCTCGAGGATCTCCTCCGCGCCGTCGAGGTCGCCTCGCTCGAGCAGCACCTCACCGAGGAAGGCCTGGGGCCAGGGCAGGAAGGCGAGCCAGTGCTCCCGTTCTGCGGTCTCGATGGCCGAGCGCAGCGCCGCGGTCGCCCGGGCGAGGTCCCCGCGTAGCAGGTGCACGCGGCCCACCATCGACTCCGCGTACGCCGCCTGGCGCCACTGCGAGGCCTCGCGGGCGATCCCGAGCGCACGCTCCAGCTCGTCGAGCGCGCGGAGGTAGTCGGCCCGGTCGCTGGCCACCGACCCCCGGTAGGCGTGCGCCTTCGCCGTCACGGCTGGTTCGCCGTCGGCCAGCCCGAGCGCGTCCTCGAGCCATCGCTCGGCGCGGTCGTAGCGCGCGCGCAGGAAGTCCACGTAGCCCAGCTCCGCCCGGACTCCGGCACGCATGTCGCGCAGCCCTGCCTCCACGGCGATCTCGTCGGCTTGGTACAGCGACGCGAGTCCGTCCTCGTCCATGCCACGCAGCGAGTGCACGAGCGTCTCGCCCAGGACGACGCGGGCCCGTACCTGCAGCGTTCGGTCCGTGGCGAGGTCGGCGAGCTCGACCGCCGATCGGAGGGAGGTGAGCCCCGCCCCGACCGCGCCGGCGGCCACCGCGGCGGCGCCGGACTCGATGATCGCCTCCACCGACGCGACGCCGGTGACCGGACCGGGACGCCGAGCCGGCTCGCTCAGGGCCGCCGCGACGGCTGGACCAGGCTCGACCCCGAGCTCGCGGTCGAGCAGGAGCGAGTACGCCGAGTACTGGCTCTGCGCAGCGGCGTCGTCCCCGACCATGCGCAGGAGCCGGAGGAGCAGGGCCTGGTTGTTCTCGTCGAGGGGGCTCATCACTGTCACGCTGCGGGCGCACCGGAGCGCCTCGACCAGCTCACCGCGGGCCATGTGGGCCTGCGCGGCCTCGTGCAGGACGGCTTCGGACGCGGCCACGAGCCGCTGGCGCGCGGTGAGCAGCCAGGACTCGAAGCCCGCCGCGCCGCGGACCGTGATGCCCTCCAGGAGCTCCGCGCCCAGGCCCGGCAGGTCCAGGGCGTCGCGCCAGGAACCTCTCGTGACGATGTGCACGTCGACCACCGTGCCCGGCGGCAGCCGCAGCTCGACCGGATCCCCTTCGAGCGCTGCCCCCGCTCCCAGGCCTCGTCGGACCTCGGCGAGGTTCCAGCGCAGGGCCCGCAGCGGGTCGTCGGTCTCGTCGAAGAGGAGCTCGGCGAGCCGGCTCCTCGACGGTGGGCGCTCGCTGAGCAGGAGGTAGGCGAGCAGCGCCCAGCTCTTCTGGCTGCGGAAGCGGTAGGACTCCGTCGGCCCGCGTTCGAGGGCGGGACGGCCGAGGAGGTGCACGACGAGGGGCATCGACACCGAGGGTGGCACGCCCTCGCCTGCGGACTGCTGCGCTTGGCCGGGCAGCTGCCCCGTCTCGCTTCCGACGTCCCGAGGCGGGGGGGCGGAGGCCGAGTCCTCCTCCGCCCCCTGAGCCGGGTGGTCCTCCGAGCTCACGCGTGCTCGGCGACCTGGTAGATCTCGTCCGCGACGAGGCCGTGAGCCTCTCGGTGAACGGTGTTCGCGGCCTCGGCATCGGGGGCGTCGACGAGGCAGAAGATCTTGCCCGCCTGCTCGTCGACCCAGTACTTGAGGTAGTTCACCCCGTGCTTGTGCTGGGTGGCGACATCGGCGGCGTGGGCTGCGGCGACGTCGGCCTCGGTGACCCCGCCCTCCAGCGTGTGGACGTCCATGAACAGCGACATGTGCACTCCTGGTCGTGTCGAGCCGCACCAGTGCGGCGTTCCTTCGTGGTCGTCCCCGAGGACATCGCCTGCCCGTGTGACGCAGCGTGTGACGCCGCGGACCGCCGCCGCGTCGTCTCGCGCCCCCGGAACGTGGACGACTCCGCGTCAGTGGCTCTGCGATGCTCCCGGCATGGTCGCGATGCCGCAGGAGCTGCTCGCCGCGTTCGAGTCCCAGATCCGGCAGGACACGGGCCCGGCGTTCGAGGGGTGGGTCTTCGAACGGGTGGGACCCGTGCTCCGTTCGATCGCACCCGCGTCGAGCCACCGCGGCGGCGGTGTGCTGCACACCGACTTCGCCGGGATGAGCGGCGACGCCGTCGACGCGGTCATCCGCGAGACGGTCGAGCACTTCGCCGCCCGCGGCAAGGAGTGGGAGTGGAAGACCTACGCCCACGACCTGCCGAGCGACCTCGGTGACCGGCTGCTCGCGGCAGGCCTCGTGCCCGAGGAGCTCGAGGCGCTCGTGATCGGCGAGGTCGACGACATCGTCCGTGCCTGCGCCGGCGCCCGTCCGCCCCACGGGGTCGAGATCCGCGAGCCCGTCGGCGACGCGGACTACGCCGGCCTCGCCGCCATGCAGCTCGTCGTGTGGGGCACGTCCGCCGACGCCCACGTCGCCGAGCTGCGGGCGGAGAAGGCCGCCGACCCCGAGGCCATGCGGATCTTCATGGCGGTCGTCGGTGACGAGGTCGTCAGCGCGGCCTGGGTGCGATTCCACGCGGGCACCGAGTTCGCGAGCCTCTGGGGCGGAAGCACGCACCCGGACTGGCGGGGCCGGGGCCTCTACCGCGCGCTCGTGGGGGTGCGGGCGGCACTCGCGGCCGAGCGCGGATGCCGTCTCCTGCAGGTGGACGCGTCGCCGGACTCGCGACCGATCCTCGAGCGGCTCGGCATGCTCGTCGTGAGCACGACGACCCCCTACATCGGCCTCGGCTCGTCCTGAAGCGGGGCTGCGGTGGGCGAGCCGGCCTGGTGGCCCGACGCCGCGCTGCATCGTCGTCGGCGGGGGCGGGTGCCTTCGGCGGAATCGTCGGCGCCTCGGTGCGTGGGCGACCGGCTCGGAAGGACGGGCATCGGCGCCCGTCCGGGTACGGCACACTCGGGTCCGTGCGCGCCCGAGACCTCGCCCAGTCCGCCCCGGTGATGGCGACCGACCGTCCGGTCGCCGACGCGCTGCGCGCTCTCATCACTGCAGGGCTGCCCGGAATCGTCGCCTACGACGGTCACCGCTACATCGTCGTCCCGGCCTCGCAGGTGCTCCGCGTGGCTCTCCCCAGCTACGTCCGAGACGACCCGTCGCTCGCCCGCGTGTGGGACGAGGCATCCGCCGACGCCCTCTCCGCCCGGCTCGCCGAGCTCACGGTGCACGACCTGCTCACCGCCCTCGACATCCCGGACGACCGACCAGACACCGCCGTTCCAGGAGACGCGACACTGGTCGAGGTGGCCGCGACACTCACGGCCGCCCACGTCCCGCTCGTCGCGGTGGTGGGCGAGACCGGCGAGTTCCTCGGCGTGGTGACGGTGAACGCGCTGGCGGAGCGCCTGCTCGGATGACCACCGTCGCGTGGCTGGCCGTCGGCATCTTCGTCGGCGTCTACATCCTCATCGCCACCGAGCGCGTCCACCGGGTGGCGGCGGCGCTGGGCGGGGCGGCCCTCGTCCTCGGCTTCGGCATCGTGACCTCGGAGGAGGCGCTCTACTCCCGCGAGACGGGGATCGACTGGGACGTCCTGCTCCTCCTGCTGGGCATGATGCTCGTCGTCGGCGTCATCCGTCGGACCGGTGTCTTCGAGTTCCTGGCGATCCGTTCGGCGAAGGCGGCCAAGGGCCGCCCGTACCGCGTCCTCGTCCTGCTGGTCCTCGTCACCGCCGGTGCCTCGGCCCTGCTCGACAACGTGACAACAGTCCTGCTGGTCGCGCCGGTGACGCTCCTCGTCTGCGACCGGCTCGGCCTCCCACCGGTGCCCTTCCTGCTGGCCGAGGCGCTCGCCTCCAACATCGGCGGCGCGGCGACCCTCGTGGGCGATCCGCCCAACATCATCATCGCGAGCCGGTCAGGCCTCACGTTCGTGGACTTCCTCGTCCACATGCTTCCCGTGGTCCTGGTGGTGCTGGCGGCCTTCCTGGGGCTCGCCCGGCTGCTCTTCCGGTCGGCACTGGTCGGGGATCCCGAGAAGGCGACCGCGCTCATGGCGCTGGATGAGCGGGAGGCCATCACCGACCGTGGGCTGCTCCGTCGCAGCGGAGTCGTCCTCGCTGCGATCCTCGTGGGCTTCCTCCTCCAGCGCCAGACCGGCATCGCTCCCTCCGTCGTGGCGATCGTGGGCGCCGGAGTCCTCCTCCTGCTGTCGCCGCTGCGCCCTCGCGACCTCGTCGAGGACGTCGAGTGGGAGACGCTGCTCTTCTTCATCGGCTTGTTCGTCGTCGTCGGCGCGCTCGTACGGGTGGGGGCGCTGCAGGCGCTCGCCGACGCGCTCGCCGGTGCGACGGGGGGCGCCGTCGGACCCACGCTCATGCTCGTGCTCGTCGCCTCGGCGGTCATCAGCGCCGTCGTCGACAACATCCCCTACGTGGCCGCGATGTCGCCGGTCGTGGAGTCGCTCGTCACCACGTATCCGGACCTGGGGAACCAGGGAGCCCTGTGGTGGGCGCTCGCGCTCGGTGCCGACCTCGGGGGCAACGCCACCCTGGTCGGAGCCAGCGCCAACGTGGTCATCGTCGGCATCGCGGCGCGCAACGGGCTGCACATCTCGTTCGGCCAGTGGCTCAAGTACGGCGTGCCGACGGCGGCGATGTCGATCGCCATCTGCGTTCCCTACCTCCTCCTCCGCTACACCTGACCGGCCACCGACACCAGGGGAGTGGGCACTCCGACCAGGCGGTGCCGGGGCTCGTCGTTATGTGAGGGTGAGCCGCGTGACGGACCTGCTGTCCCGCGTCGGCCGGTGGTGCCGCGCACGGGTGGCGCGTGGTAATGCTCTTGCTGCTGGCCCTGCTGGCCCTGCTGGCCCTGCTGGCCCTGCTGGCCCTGCTGGCCGTCGGCGGGCTCAACCGCGGCCTCGGAGGTGGGGCGGCCGAGACTGACTCGCACGCATGTGCTCATGCCGAGCGCTCAGAACGGTCTCAGCGTCCTCACAGGTTCGGGGTCAGAACCCCGCCATGACCGACACCACTCCTGAGACCCCCCTTCCCCCGTCGGCCGCCGGCCCCTATCCCGGCGCCCACACCGGCCCCGTCGTCGGGTCCTATGCCGACACGGCGGCCCCCGCGCACTCCGCACCGCCGCAGTCGGCGGTGCCCGCC
>JAHECT010000130.1 GCA_024641605.1 Micrococcales bacterium | reverse complement strand
CGACGACCGCGCGACGGGACCGGCGGGCGAGCACGCGTTCGGCCCGCTGCCACGTGCCGGTGCGCGCGGCCAGGGCGGCGAGGTCGGCGCGCAGCCGCATGCCTCGCGTCCGTCCGAGGGAGCCGAGCCCATCCTGGTCGAGCAGCCCGCGGTCCTCGAGCACTGACAGCACGTCGGCCAGACCCGGGCGGCCCTCGATCAGGGCGTGCCGGACGGTGCGCCCGTCGAGGCCCACCAGCAGCCGCACGACGTCGGGGTCGAGTCCCTCCACCACGACCGCCCGCTCGGGGTCGGTGCCGACCTGCAGGCTGTCCGCGCCGCGGCGCAGGAAGGGGCGGGCGGCGGGGTGGCGGGGCAGCGGAAGCGGCATGGGCGCGAGGCTGGCGAAGGTCGCCTGTGCACGGTCGCCGCGACGCACAGGCGTCCCGGGGTACGGCGCTCGTACCGGGTCAGGCCGTCCCGCAGTGCTCGACGTAGAGCAGGGCCAGCGCCCGCGTGACCGTGCGCAGGTCCTCGAGCGCCACGTGCTCATCAGGGGCGTGCGCCGTGCGGGCGTCGCCGGGTCCGTACTGCACGGTCGGCATGACGGGTGCCAGGAGGCGCAGGTCCGAGCCGTAGGGGCCGCCGTAGACCTCGGGAGCGGGCCCTCCGTCGCCGGCGCGGACGTGCGAGCGGCTCACGGCGTCGACGAGGTCGTCGGCCCGGCTGTGCCCCGGGGCGAACTGGCCGCCCCACCACTGGACCGTCACCGGGTGCTCGCGCAGGAACGGGTCCACCGCGTTGACCTCGGCCACCGCCTCCTCGAGCTCGGCGCGGGCGGCGTCGACGGACTCGTCCAGGGCGACCCCGAAGCGTCCCTCGGCCACGAGGAGGTCCGGCACGGTCGAGGCCCAGTCGCCCGCGTGCACGGTGCCGATCGAGAGCGGGTAGGCGAGCGGCCACCGCCGCATGAGCGGGTGCACGTCGGCGTTGCGCCGGGCCTCGAGCGCCTCGAGCGCGGCCAGGACGGGCAGGAGCTTCTCGAGCGCGCTCACTCCCTCGGTGCGCCGTGACGCGTGCGTCGCCCGCCCGGGGACGCGCAGGCGGAAGGTCAGGGCGCCGCCGTTGGCGGGGACGATGTCGAGGGACGTCGGTTCGGGGACGACGCACGCGTCGGCGCGGACGCCGTGGTCCAGCAGCGCGTAGGTCCCGAGGCCGCCGTCCTCCTCGCCGCTCACCGGGGCCACGAGCAGGTCCCCGGCGAGGTCGATGCCGGCCGCCCGGAGCGCGCGCGCGGCCATGATCGCGGCGACCAGTCCGGCCTTCATGTCGCAGGTGCCGCGCCCTGCCACGCCGGGGCGACCGTCGACGTCGACCCGGCGGAGGGTGAACGGGTCACCGGGCCAGGCCTCGGGGTCGCCGGGCGGGACGACGTCGGTGTGGCCGTCCACCAGCAGGCTGCGTCCGTGTCCGGGATCGGCACCCGGGCGGGTGGCGAGGACGCCGAGCCCCGATGAGCGCGCCACCTCCATGCCCGGGAAGTCGGCGGCCGTGGTCAGCCGCGCGAGGTCGAGGTCCCAGGTCTCCACGGCGAAGCCGTCGGCGGCGAGCACCGCGGCGACGGCGCGCTGCGCCTCGACCTCCGCGGGGGTGCCGCCGATGCTGGGGATGCGCACGAGGTCGGCGAGCAGGTCCAGGGCGTCGGCCGAGGTGCGGTCGGCGGCGTCGAGCGCCGCGGCGGCCATGTCCGGGTCGAGGGGCACGGATGCGACCCTAGGGCCCCCGGACACGACGACGCCGCCCGACCGTGCGGTCGGGCGGCGTCGGTGGTCGTGGATCAGGCCTTGCCGAGGATCCGGTTGACCTTGGTGCCGCAGACCGGGCAGATGCCCTGCGCCATGCGACGGCCGTTCTTCTCGACGACCTTGCCCGTGAACTCGCGCTTCTCCTTGCACTTCACGCAGTAGGCCTCGCCGCTGTAGTCCTCGTCCGCCATGGATCCTCCTTCGGGTAGCGCCCGCGGCCGGTCGGCTCCAGCGGGCGCGGCCACCGCGGTGGCCTGTGCTGGCGCCACGCTACGCGTCGCACGCCCGCGTGCGTGGCAGGCGCACGCTGCGCCACGCGGAGAATTTTGTGACAAACGATGCAAACCGGTGTTTATCGCCCCTGAGGATGCCGACCGAGGCACCGGGTAGCGTCCGCGGCATGACCGCCGCACCGCCGCCCGCCGTCGTCGAGGACTCGCCCTACGCCCGCTGGAACGCCGCCGAGCACCACCTCGAGGTGGTGCTGCACACCGACGGTGTCGTCATCGTCACCCTGGCTCAGCCGGACCGGCGCAACGCCATGAGCGACCGGATGACCGAGTCCTGGCCCGAGCTCATGGCGGCCCTGCGGGCCGACCCCGCGGTCCGCGCGGTCGTGCTCACCGGCGCCGGCCGGGCCTTCTGCTCGGGCGGGGACATCAGCTGGATCGGCGGGGAGCCCGACGCCACCGTCGTGGACCTGCGGCGGCGCATGCTCGACTTCTACGACGGCTGGCTCTCGGTGCGCGCTCTCGAGGTGCCGACCATCGCCGCCATCAACGGCGCCGCCGTCGGCGCCGGTGCGGCCCTCGCCCTCGCCTGCGACCTGCGCTACGCGGCGGCGTCGGCGCGCTTCTCGGTCCCCTTCGCCGCCCTCGGTCTGCACCCGGGCATGCTCACGACCTGGCTGCTGCCGGAGGTGGTGGGGGTGGCCGCCGCCCGCGACCTGCTGCTCACCGGCCGGATGCTCGACGCCGAGGAGATGCTCCGGCTCGGCCTGGTCTCCTCGGTCGCCGGCGACGACGGCTTCCTGGAGGGGGTGCTCCACGCCGCGCACGCGATCGCCGCAGGCGCCCCGATCGCCACCCGGCTGACCAAGGTGGCCCTCGCGCAGGGCGGCCACGCCGACTACGAGGCAGCCCGCCGCTGGGAGGGGCTCGCCCAGTCGGTCACGCTCGCGACCGAGGACCTGCTCGAGGGGCTCGCGGCGGCCCGGGAGAAGCGTCCGCCGCGCTTCACCGGACGCTAGCGGCGACGGGCGGCACGTCTCGGGCCTCGGCCCGGGCCCGGCCGGGACGCGGCGGGGGCCCCCGGGTCTCGCAACCGTTGTCCGCCTTCCCCTTGCGGACACCGGCCCGTTCTCCCAGGGGCCCCACCGGTGAAGGAACCTAGGCCCGGGTGAACACCAGGTCAACGGGCGGTGACCCGTCCCTGTGGACCGATCTGGGGAGGACCTGGGGACAGAGCGGCGCGTCCCTGGGGACGACGGGTGGACAGCGCTGGGGACAGTGCGCGATCTCGTCGCGCGGACCCGTGCTGACCTGCGTCGATGTCATCCACCCCCTGTGGAGCCAAGAAAGTTCGTCTCGTTCCTGCGTCTCGTGGCCCTGCGGCCCGGCCACCGGGGGTGGTGCTGGCTAGGGTCGAGTCGATGAGTCACACCGTCGTCGACCTGCCCGGGTTGCCGCCCGGCGTCGAGGTGCGTCGCAGCGCGCGACGCCGTCGGACCGTGACCGCGTATCGCGAGGGCGGGCGCACCATCGTCGTCGTGCCGCAGCGGATGGCGCGCGCCGACATCGGTCCCTACGTCGTCGAGCTCATGGGCCGCCTCGAGGCCCGCGAGCGCCGTGCCCGGGCGACCGACGACGAGCTCGCCGAGCGGGCTCGGCTGCTCTCCGGCCGCCACCTCGAAGGCCGGGCCGAGCCGACGTCGGTGCGCTGGGTGTCCAACCAGCACCGACGCTGGGGCTCGTGCACCCCGGCCGACGGCACGATCCGGCTCTCCGACCGGCTGGTGGGGATGCCCGAGCACGTCATCGACTACGTGCTCCTGCACGAGCTGGCGCACCTGCTCGTGCCCGGCCACGGGCCGAAGTTCGAGGAGTGGATGGCGCGCTACCCGCGCCTGGTCGAGGCGCGTGCGTTCCTCGCGGGCGTCGACCACGCGCTGGGCCACGGTCTCGGCGATGCCGGTGCCGGCGAGCCCGGTGCCGCTGCTCCGCAGGACCTCGCCGCCGACGGGACCGCGGCCGGCACGCTGTTCTGACGGACGCCGAGGTGGCGGGTGGCTCAGCGCAGCGCGGCGTCGACGAGCGCGCGGACCGAACGGTCCGGGGGACCCGGCAGCGCGTCCACGGGCCACCACGCCAGGTCGAGGGACTCCTCGCTGCGCACGGGTGCCGCGTCGGACGGTGCGAGCGCGACGTACTGCACGTCCAGATGCCACGAGCCCCCGTGGCATCCCACCCGATGGCGGTCCAGGCGCACCGGCTCAGCGGTGAGGACGAGGCCCTCGATGCCGCTCTCCTCGCGCGCCTCGCGCTCGGCGGCCGCGCGCAAGGTGGCGTCGCCGGGTTCGCAGTGGCCACCGGTCTGCAGCCAGCGGTCGAACTTCGGGTGCAGGGTGAGCAGGACGCGCGAGCGTGCCGCCTCGAGGATGAGGGCGCTGGCGGTCAGGTGTCCGGGCACGCAGCCGCGCGTCATCGCATCGGGGTGCTCGGCGAGGAACGCGACGTACTCCCGCCGCAGGAGGTCCTGCTCCTCGTCGTCGGGGCGCCAGTCGGCGAGGACGGCGCGGGCGTCGTCGTGCAGGCTCACTCGGGGTCGGCCGGTGGCAGGTCCTCGAGCCCGGACAGATCCAGCGGGGCGCTCCGGCGCACGAACTCGGCGGCGGCCTCGTCGTCGTCGAGGTCCTGCGGGGTGGGCAGCAGGTCGGGGTGGCCCCACAGGTCGTCGCGCGCCGAGGCTCCGCGCTGGGCGCGCACGGCGGCGAAGAGCGTGGACGCCTCGCGTAGCAGGCGCGGGCGCAGCTCCAGGCCGACGAGGTTGGCGAAGGTGCGCTCCGCGGGCCCTCCGCTCGCCCGGCGGCGGCGCATGGTCTCGCGCAGCGCCGACGCGGACGGCAGGCGCCCGGCTGCGGCCTCGGTCACGACGTCGTCGATCCAGCCCTCCACGAGGGCCAGCAGCGTCTCCAGCCGGGCGAGCGCGGCGAGCTGCTCGGGGGAGTCATCGGGCACGAAGACGCCCGACGCGAGCACCTCCTGAAGGCTCTCGGGGTTGCTCGGGTCGATCCCCCGGGCGGCCTCCTCGATGCGCTCCCGATCCACGTGGATGCCGGCGGCGTAGGCCTCGACGGCCGCCGTGAGCTGCGAGCGCAGCCAGGGGACGTGGGCGAAGAGACGCTGGGCCGCGACCTCGCGGAGGGCGAGGTAGAGGCGGACCTCGTCGAGCGGGACGCCGAGGCCGGACCCGAGCTCGGCCACGTTGCGGGGCAGCAGCACCGCTCGCCCGTCCTCGGTCAGGGGGATGCCGACATCGCCGGCTCCCACGACCTCGCCCGCGAGGTGGGCCAGCCCCTGGCCGAACTGCGTGCCGAACATGAGCGCGCCCATCTGGCGGGCCATCCCGAGGAGCGGTGCGGCCATCTGCGCGAGCTCGGGCGGCAGACCCTCGGTCAGGCCCCCCGTGGGCAGCATGGTCGACATCGATTCGGTGGCCTTGACCGCGACCGGTTCCACGATGCGCCGCCAGGCGGGCAGCGTGCCCTCGATCCACTCGCTGCGGCTCCACGCCGCCCCGCCTGCCGGACCGGCGGGGAAGCTGGTGACCGGGTCGAGCCACATGCTGGCCAGGTCGAGCGCCTCGAGCACCTCGCGGCGCTCGGTCTCGGTCACGGACGGGTCGCCGGCGCCGGCGACGGTCTGGCGCGCGGTGTCGCGGGCGAGCTCCCAGTTCACCGCGGAGCCGTCGCCCGACCCGGACTGCATCATGCGGCCCAGCTGCTGCAGCGCCGCCCCGACCTGCGCCATGTCGAGGTTGCTCGGGTCGAACCCCCCTGCACCGAAGGGGTCGGGGACGCGGCCCTCGTCGTCGTCGCCCCGACCGGCGAAGCCGAAGGGCAGGTCCCCGCTCACCGGGACGCCCGCGCGGCGGACGGCTGGGGCAGGATGGGACGCATGCGAGCGGTCATGCCCACCACGGTAACCACGGGCACGGGGCCGTGACGACCGTGGACGGCACCGGAGGTACGCCCGCGGCGAACGCCGGGCGGTCCCGGCGCGAGAAGGCGCAGCCGGCCGACCGGCCGGAGGTACGCCCGCGCCGCCGCCGGACCCCGGCGCTGCCCACGGTCGCGGTCACGGGCGCGGCCGGTGCGATCGGCCGGGTGGTCCTCGATCGGCTGGCGGGCGACCCCGCCGTCGGGAAGGTGGTCGCGCTCGATGTCCGCCGCGGCCCCGCGGAGGGGGTCGTGTGGCGCGTGGGCGACGTACGCGACCCCGTCCTCGCGGACCGGCTCAAGGGGTGGGGGCCGTCGTGCACCTCGCCGTGGACTGGTCCCTCGATGCGCCGACGGCCGAG
>JAHECT010000017.1:5014-25061 GCA_024641605.1 Micrococcales bacterium | reverse complement strand
TCCCATGCTCGGACGACTCACCGGAGGCCTGGTTCTCGCCGCCGCGGCCGCCCTCACCATCGGCGCCGTCGCTGCCCCCGCGAGCGCGGTCTCGCCCGCCGGCAAGGCCCGCGGCGCCACGACGGTCACGCTCAACACCGACACGATCGGCGCCGTCGTCGGCCTCGGCCTCACCCCTGCGGCCGTCTCGCCCGGCGTGCTCGGCGGCGACCCGCTGCAGGCGTCGTTCCCGATCGTGGGCAACAGCAAGGGCGGCATGATCAAGCACACCGGCGGTCTCTCCCTCTCCGCCGGCGCCGACACCCTGGCCCTTACGAACTACACGATCGACGTCAACACCGGAGTGCTGACCGCCAAGGCCGCCCTCAACGGCGACTCGCTGGGTCGCATCCCGCTGTTCGACCTCGCCCTGCTGCCTGCCGGCGCCGGTTGCGCCGCCTCCGCGTCGCTGTCGCTCAGCGGCACCGCGGCCGGTGCGCTCACCGCGATCTTCGGCGCTCCCGACCTGACCGGTGCGGACTTCGGCACCGCCTGCGTGGCGCCCCGCTGATCACCGCACTGAGCACCGCCGTCGGGGCGGGACGGGGGCTGATCCCGTCCCGCCCCGATCTGCGTCGTCCTCGGCATAGGCGCCTCGCTGACCACGTCGTCCACCATCCTGGTCGTGCCGATGCTCATCGGCGGCCTCCTGCTCCTCGTGGCCGCCCTGCTCGTCCACAGCGAGCTCACCCATCACCGGGGCCAGGCCGTCCCCTCGGCCTGAGCTCCCGGCGCCCGGTCCGCGGGGCACTCTCGGGAGTCCCGCGGACGCTCCTCGGGCGGGTTCGCGCCGCGCCCCGCCGCCCGGACCGAGGGTCTACCCTCGCGCGGTGACCCTCACGAGCTCGAGTCAGCCGATGACCCGGGTGGCCTGGCTGCTCTTCGCGGCCATGTCGGTGATCTGGGGCATCCCCTACCTGTTCATCAAGATCGCGGTCACCGAGCTGAGCCCGGCGGCCGTGGCAGGAGGGCGCACGCTGCTCGCCGCCGTCATCCTCCTCGTCGTGGCGTACCGCCAGGGCGCCCTGCGATCGGCCCTCCCCCTGTGGCCGTGGGTGCTCGCGTTCGGGCTCCTGGAGATGGCGGTGCCGTGGATCCTGCTCGGTCACGCCGAGGAGCGCGTCTCGAGCGGCTTCGCGGGACTGATGATCGCGACCGTCCCGTTCGTGGGCGTCGTCCTGTCCCGGCTACGGGGTGACCCGCACGCCTTCGACCGCGTACGGCTGCTCGGGCTCGGGGTCGGCATGGTCGGCGTGGTCGCGCTGGTGGGCCTGGACTCGCTGGCCGGTCAGGTCGACCCGCTGTCCGTCGTCGAGCTGCTCGGCGTCGCGATCGGCTACGCCGTCGCCCCCGTCATCATTGCGACGCGGCTCTCGCACGTGCCGTCGATGGGCGTGATCGCGCTCGGGGTGGGAGCCGTGGCCGTGGGCCTGCTCCCCTGGACCATCGCCGGCTTCGCCGGGGGTCTGCCCTCGACCGATGTCGTCGCCTCGGTGCTCGTCCTGGGACTGGTCTGCACCGCCCTGGCCTTCGTCCTGTTCTTCCGCCTGGTCGCCCTGGTCGGGCCGGTCCGATCCACGGTGATCACCTTCATCAACCCGGGCGTCGCGATCGTGCTGGGCATCGTGGTCCTGGCCGAACCGCTCACCTGGGGCATCGCCATCGGCTTCCCGCTCGTCCTGCTGGGCTCCTTCTGGGCCACGCGGCCGTCCACGGACGCGGCACCGGGCGATCCGCAGCAGCCCGGCATCGTCGCTGCGTAGCCTCGCGGGCATGTGGACGCACCTGACCCTCTACCCCGACATCCCGAGCGAGCGCCGCGCACAGATCCTGCGCGACCTCCTCGTCGTGGCGCTCCTCGTCGTCTTCGTCTGGTGCGGAACGAAGGTCTACGACCTGGTGGCCGCCCTCGCGGTGCTCGGCGAGGGGGTGCGGGAGACGGGCGCGAGCGTGGAGGACGGGTTCGGCTCCGTCGCGGACGCCGTCTCGGGGATCCCGCTCGTGGGCGACCAGCTCGCCGGCGCCTTCGCCGGGGTCGGTGAGGGGACCGGCGGGACCGTGGCCGAGCTCGGTCAGACGGGTGCGGACGCCGTGCTCCTGCTCGCCCGGGCCCTCGGGATCCTCACCGCGTTGCTTCCCATCACGGTTCTTCTCGTCGCCGTCGTGCCGCGCCGGGTCCGGGTGATCCGCGAGATGAGCGCGGCCCGGGAGGTGAGCGGGATCGACCTCGCCGACCCCGAGCGGCGTCGCCTGCTCGCCATGCGCGCAGCCTTCGGCCTCCCCTTCCGCGAGCTCCTCCCCTACACCCGGGACCCGTTCGGCGACCTCGCCGCCGGCCGCTACGACGCGCTCGTCGAGGCGGCTTTGGCCGACGTGGGCCTGCGCACCCGTGCGCATCCCGACCTCGCGCACTAGCGTCGCGATCCACGCGCCCCTCCAGCCGAGGAGGCGCTCCCGCCGAACTGCACCCCGAACCACGCCGACGGAGGCCGCTCATGTGCCGCAGCATCAAGACCCTGCGCCCGCCGTACGCCGAGGAGGTCACCGACGACGACGTCCGGGCCGCGGCCCTCCAGTACGTCCGCAAGATCGCCGGCATGAGATCCCCCTCGGCGGCCAACACGGAGGCCTTCGACCGCGCCGTGGATGACGTGGCAGGAGCGACCACTGCCCTGCTCGACTCCCTGGTCGTGCGATCGGCGGGCTCTGGGACGTGAGAGCCCCGCGCTGGGACGAGGTGGTCCGCAGGACGCCCTTCACTCTGGGCGTCGTCGCCACGATGCTCGTCGTCGCCGTCGTCACGGGCTCCCTGTGGTCCGCGGTCCAGGACCGTCCGCTGTGGGACGTCGTGGCCTACGGTCTGCCCGCGTTCCAGGACGGCCGGTGGTGGACACCGGTCACCGGCTCCCTCTTCGCCGTGGCACCGTGGCAGTACCTCCCCGTCGCTGGGGGCTTCCTGATCCTCGTCGGCTGGTCGGAGTGGGTCTTCGGGACACGTCGCGCCGCGATCGCCACCTGCGTGTGCCAGCTCGCTGCCGTCGTGGGTGCCGCGGCGTTCCTGGCCATCACCGCTCCGACGGGCTGGGACTGGGCCGTGCAGGTCGCGGCGGACCTCGACGTCGGCTTCAGCGCGGGTGCGATGGCGGCCGTCGCGGCCGCGTCCGTGGTCGTCACCCCGCCCTGGCGCGCACGGCTGCGAGCGCTCCTCCTCATGTACGTGGTCATCGCCTTCCTCTACGTCGGCCTCCTGTGGGACCTCGAGCACCTGATCGGCGTGGCCGTCGGGCTCGTGCTCGGTCCGGTCCTCCTCGGCCGCTCGCCCCACCTGGTGCGCCCCCGGCTCTCGAGGCGGGAGTGGCGCCTGACCGCCGCCGGCCTCTTCGCCCTCAACGCCGTCATCCGGCTCGTCTTGTTCTTCGTCCCGTCCGACGGGCCGCTGGGCGCCGCATCCACGGACACAGACGTGTGGTCGGTGCTCCTGAGCGCGGCCCTATCGTTGGTGCTCGCCAACGGCCTGCGCTCCGGGAGCCGCCGGGCCTGGCGCTGGTCCGTGGGACTCAGCCTCGCGGTCGCCGTCCTTCTCTCCGTGGGCGCGGTAGCGGCGCTGTCCGACCCAGGTGAGTTCGTCGTCGAGCTCGAGTCAGCCGGGACCTCGCTGCCCTCAGTCGTCCTCGACGTCGGGTTGTGGCTGTTCCAGCTCCTCGTCCTGGTGCTGGGTCGCCATGCCTTCACCCGCCCGTCGCGTCGGCGACTGCGACGCGGTGACGCGCTCGTCGGCGTGGACGACCGGGGTCAGGCCGTCGACCTCCTCAGGGCCTCCGGCGGCACCACGTTGAGCTGGATGAGCACCTGGCCGGCCAACCGCTGGTTCTTCCCACCCGACGTCACCGGGCGGCCCGCCGGCTACCTCGCCTTCCAGCTGCACAGGGGCGTGGCCGTCGCTTTGGGGGACCCGGTCGCCCCCGACCCGGCGACGCGGGCCGAGATCCTCGACCGCTTCGTCGACGAGCAGGACCGACTGGGCCAGCAGTTCTGCCTCTTCTCCGTCACCGACGAGGTGGTCGCCTGGGGGCAGGGGCGCGGATATCGCAGCGTCAACGTGGCCGAGGAGGCCGTCATCGACCTGCCCGAGCTCGAGTTCCGCGGCAAGCGCTGGCAAGACGTGCGCACGGCGCTCAACCGGGCGGAGAAGGAGGGCATCAAGTACCGCAGCGGACGCCTTGGCGACCTGCCCCGCGGACTGCAGGCGCAGGTGCGCGCGATCTCCGAGCTGTGGGTCTCCGACAAGGGGCTGCCCGAGATGGGCTTCACCCTCGGCGGCGTGGACGAGGCGCTCGACCCCGAGGTCGTCGTGGGCCTGGCGGTCGACGACGAGAACACCGTCCATGGGGTCACGTCCTGGCTGCCCGTCTTCGCACCGGGAGCGGTGCATCGCGGATGGACCCTCGACGTCATGCGCCGGCTCCCGGACGGCTTCCGGCCCGTGACCGAGTTCCTCATCGCCAGCGCCTGCCTCGACTTCCAGCAGCAGGGCGCATCGCTCGTCTCCCTGTCCGGCGCCCCGCTCGCCCACGCCGGCGGGAACGATGCATCGCTCGGCGGTCTCGAGCGCCTCCTCGACACCCTCGGCGCGGCCATGGAGCCGCTCTACGGGTTCCGGTCCCTGGAGAGCTTCAAGGCGAAGTTCTCCCCGCGGCACCGGTCGCTGTCCATGGTGTTCCGCGACGAGGCCGCGCTACCGCGCATCGGTCTCGCCCTCACCCGCGCCTACCTGCCCGACGCGTCCGTCCGCGACCTGGCCCGTGCCGGTCTCGACGCCACACGCCGCTAGCGAGCCAGCACCCAGCGCAGGAGCGGGCCGTCCTCCTCGCTCACGACCTCGCCTTCGCGCACGAACCCAGCGCGCTCGAGCACCGCATGGGACGGGAGGTTGTCCGGCGTCGTCAGCGCTATCACGCGGGCGATGCCGTGATGAAACGCGTGCGCGACGAGCACGTTCACCGCCTCCGTCGCCAGGCCGAGCCCACGCGCGGTCGGGGCCAGCCCGTAGCCGATCTCGACCCCGCCCTCCTCGTCCGGAGCGTGGAGGAAGCCGATCCCGCCGACGACCTCGTCGGTGTCGCGTCGCCGGATCAGCAGGGGTCCGAGCGGCTCGTCCTCGTCGTAGTTCTCGCCCGCCTCGAGGATCAGCGCGGCCACCAGCCGGTCCCCGTCGATCGGGAAGTCGGGCGCCCAGCCGCGTCCGGCGCGGTCGTCGGCGACGATCGCCGCGGCGTCGGCCTTCGTGATGGTGTCCAGGCGCAACCGGTCGCTGCGCAGCGAGGTCACGGCAGGACGCCGACGTGCGCCAGAGCGAGTCGCAGCAGCCGGTCCTGACCGCCGGTCATCTCCGCCGCGACCCCGTCGCTGGCTGCATCGTGCGGGTCCATCCAGACGAGGTCGAGGGCCGAGGTCGAGGGGACGCAGTCCCCCTTGACCGGGACCACGAAGGCGAGCGAGACCGCGTGCTGGCGCGGGTCGTGGAACCCGCTCACGTGCGGCTCGGGGAAGTACTCGACGACGGTGAACGGGGTCGGCGAGAGAGGCAGGTCGGGGAGGGCCATCGGACCCAGGTCCTTCTCCAGGTGCCGCAGCAGGGCGTCGCGGATGCGCTCGCCGTAGAGCACGCGGCCCGAGACCGCGGCGCGGCTGATGCTGCCGTCGGGCATGGCGCGCAGCAGCAGCCCCACGGCGACGACCTCGCCCCGGGAGTCCACGCGGACCGGGATGGCGTCGACGTACACGATGGGCAGTCGCTGGCGCGCAGACTCCAGGTCGTCGTGGGCCAGCCACCCCGGGGTCGTCTGGGTCACCTCGCTCACGCAGCTCCTCCTCGTCCGTGCCGACGGGCCCCACCGTAGTGGCCCCCGGAGCACGGTCCGGTGCGCCACGGGCCGGGTGAGGCTCACCTTGCTGGACGTGCGGGATCGACGTGTAGTGGAATGGCGTTCCACAGGGCGGACCCGTGTTGGGGGGTCCGCGCGCGGAGAAGGGCTCGACATGGACCTCGGCCTCGGCTACGGCACCGACTACTACGGCTACCGCAAGAAGTTCGCCGTCCTCGTCCCCTCGACCAACACCACGGTCGAGTACGAGTACAACCGGATGGCGCCCGAGGGCGTCGTCGTGGCCACCCGCGGTTGTGTCATCCCCCCGTTCGTGGTCACGAACGAGGAGGAGTTCGTCGGCATGGTGAAGGCGATCGGCGCCGCCACCGAGCAGGGGCTGCGCGACGCGCTCACCCTCAAGCCCGACCACGTCATCTTCGGCTATTCGGCCGAGACCTTCTGGGACGGCAAGGAGCGCTCGGACCGCGAGTTCGCCCGCTACAACGCCATCGCCCAGGAGGTCGCCGGCTGCAACATCACCTTCGGCGCGCAGGCCATCCAGGACGCGCTGGCGTGCTACCCGGGCGTGCACCGGATCGGCGTCGTCTCCCCCTACATGCCCGTGGGCAACTCGATGGTGGAGAAGTTCATGTCCGACATCGGCTACGAGGTCGTCCGCATGGGCGGGCACTCGTCCCCCGGGCCGGTCGAGATCGCCCACGAGCCGTTCGCCAAGAGCCGCGCCCTGGTCCGCGAGGTGGACGGCGACGACGTGGACCTCATCCTGCAGGCCGGGACCAACCTCGCCTTCGCCCCGCTCGCGGGCAAGCTCGAGGCCGAGCTGGGCAAGCCCGTGCTCGCGATCAACGCGATCACCTTCTGGCACGCGCTGCGCACGAACGGGATCCCGGACCGCGTCGCGGGCTTCGGTTCCCTCCTGTCCGAGTTCTGACCCCCGGCTCAGGGTCGGGTGCACGAGAAGGCACAATCCTCCCCGTGCACCTGACCCTGACCGCCGCCGGCACGGCCGACCTCGAGCTGGTCTGGGAGCGCTACTCCATCCCCGCCCTCTGGTCGTCCTGGGCACCGCAGATCCGGCGGGTCGAGTGCGACTCGGAGACCCTCGCGGTCGGCGTCACCGGCACGGTCTACGGCGTCGTCCCCAACATCGGCGCACGGTTCGAGGTCGTGGAGTTCGTCCCCGAGGAGCACCGCTGGGCCTGGGACGTCGTCGCGGGACCGGTGCGGATGCACCTCGACCACCGCAGCGAGGCCCGCATCGGCGGCGGCACGAGCACCCGCCTCATCGCCGACGGCCCGGCGGCCTCGGTGCTGGTCTACGCCCCCATCGCGCGGCTGTCGCTGGAGAGCCTGGTCCGCGCCCCGAGGCCCGGACGCTGACCCGCCTCAGCGCCGGTGGGGTCGCAAGGTCCAGAGCACGGACATCGAGCCGGTCACCAGCCGCTCGTCCCCCTCGCCCGTGGACAGCTCCACCTCGACGGAGAACTCGGGCCGCTCCCCCGCCGCGAGCGTGGCGAGCACCTCCGCGGCCGGGGATCCCAATGTGGCCGTCGCGGTGACCGGACCCATGGCCACCTTGAGGTAGCGGATGCGCGCCTCGACCGCCAGCGGGGTCACCTCGGCCAGCAGGTCCCCGAAGTTCGCGAGCACCAGCGCGCCGGAGGCGGACTCGGCCAGGGTGAACATGGCGCCGGCGTGCGGGCCACCGATGTGGTTGCGGTACGGGGCGTTGTCCGGCAGCCGCAGGACCGCCCGGTCGTGAGCCAGGTCGAGGAACTCGAGATCGAGGGTCGCGACCATCGGGACCGATGCGGGGAGTCCGACGCGGACGGCGTCGAGGTCGAGTGCCATGGGACGGGAGCCTACGGCGTAGGTTGCCGTCGTGACCCAGCCGACCCTCGCCGTGTTCGACATCGACGGCGTGATCGCGGACGTCCGGCACCGGCTGCACCACGTCGAGAGGCAGCCGAAGGACTGGTCGGCGTTCTTCGCCGCGATGGACGAGGACGAGCCGCTCGAGGTCGGCGTGGCGCTCGCCCGCGACCAGGTCGGCGCGGGTCACCGCATCGCCTATCTGACCGGCCGGGACGAGTCCCACCGCGCGCTGACCCAGGCCTGGCTCGACCGCCACGGCCTGCCCGAGGGCCCGCTCGTGATGCGACGGGTCGGGGACCGTCGTCCGGCGCGGCTCATGAAGCCCGAGGCGCTGCGTCGCCTCTCACGCGGCCACGAGGTGGTCGCCGTGGTCGACGACGACGTGGCCGTGGTGCGGGTGCTGCGCGAGGCCGGGTGGCCCGTCCTGCACGCCACATGGATGACCGAGGCCACGCCGGACGACGAGCAGCAGGCGCTCTTCGACGCGCAGGAGCTCGACGGCCGCTCCTGACCCGACCCCCGCCCTCGCAGGTCGCGGTCGGGGGTCGGGTCAGTCCGCGAACGCCTCCGGCGCGGGGCACGAGCAGACGAGGTGGCGGTCGCCGTACGCCCCGTCGATACGCCGCACCGGCGGCCAGTACTTCTCCGCCCGCAGCGAGGCGACCGGGTAGGCGGCGACCTCCCGGCTGTAGGGCCGGTCCCACTCGTCGACGAGGCAGGCGGCGGTGTGCGGGGCGCCGCGCAGGGGCGAGTCCTCCACCGGCCACGTCCCCGCGGCGACCTCGTCGATCTCGCCGCGGATGGCGATCATCGCCTCGCAGAAGCGGTCGAGCTCGGCCAGGCTCTCGCTCTCCGTCGGCTCGATCATGAGGGTGCCGGCCACGGGGAAGGACATCGTGGGCGCGTGGAACCCGTAGTCGATGAGTCGCTTGGCGACGTCGTCGACCGTCACGCCGGTCGTCCGGGTGATCTCGCGCAGGTCCACGATGCACTCGTGCGCAACCAGGCCGCCACGGCCGGTGTAGAGGACGGGGTAGTGCTCGCGCAGGCGCGCCGCGACGTAGTTGGCGGAGAGCACCGCGATCCTCGTCGCGTCGGTGAGCCCCTGGGCGCCCATGAGCCGGATGTAGGCCCAAGGGATCGGCAGGATTCCGGCGCTGCCCCAGGGCGCACCGCTGACCGGGCCGGTCCCCCCGTCCGCGTGACCCCGCCCCACCGGTCCAGCCTCCGGGCGCATCGGGTGTCCCGGGAGGTATGGCGCGAGGTGGGCCCGCGCCGCCACCGGGCCGACGCCCGGGCCGCCGCCGCCGTGCGGGATGCAGAACGTCTTGTGCAGGTTCAGGTGGGACACGTCGGCACCGAAGGCGCCCGGCTTGGCCAGGCCCACGAGGGCGTTGAGGTTGGCGCCGTCGACGTAGACCTGACCGCCCGCCTCGTGGACGAGGGCGCACACCTCGCTCACCGTCTCCTCGTACACGCCGAACGTGGACGGGTAGGTGATCATCAGCGCGGCGAGGCGATCGCCGTGCTCGGCGATCTTGGCCCGCAGGTCGGCGACGTCGACGTCGCCGGTCTCCGTGCAGGCCACGACGACGACCCGGAGCCCGGCCATGACCGCGCTCGCTGCGTTCGTGCCGTGCGCGCTGCTGGGGATGAGGCACACGTCCCGCTGGGTCTCGCCCCGGTCGCGCAGGTAGCCACGGATGGCGAGCAGGCCCGCGAACTCCCCCTGGCTGCCGGCGTTGGGCTGCAGGCTCACCGCGTCGTAGCCGGTGATCTCCACCAGCCAGGACTCGAGGGTTCGGATGAGCTCGAGATAGCCCTCCGCGTGGTGCAGCGGGGCGAACGGGTGGATCCCGGCCCACCCGGGCTGGGTGATGGGCTCCATCTCCGTGGTGGCGTTGAGCTTCATCGTGCACGACCCGAGCGGGATCATCGCGCGGTCGAGGGCGATGTCCTTGTCGGCCAACCGACGCAGGTAGCGCAGCATCTCGGTCTCGCTGCGGTGCGCGTGGAACGTCGGGTGCGTGAGGAACTCGCTCGTCCGGCGCAGGCTCACCGCCAGCACGTCCGGCGCGGCGAGGTCGTCGACCTCCTCAGCGGCGGGAGCGACGACGCCGAGCACCTCCCCGAAGGCCGACCACACGAGGACCAGGTCGTCGCGGCTCGTCGTCTCGTCGGTGCTGATGCCGACCGTGTCCTCGTCCACGAGCCGCAGCAGCACACCGGACCGCTCGGCCGCCTCCACCACGGCGCGCGCCCGACCGGGCACGACAGCCCGCACGGTGTCGACGAACGGGCCGTCAAGCGTGCCCACGCCGAGCCGGGTGAGACCGCCCGCCAGCGCGACCGCGTAGCGGTGCGTGCGCTCGGCGATGTCGCGCAGCCCGTCGGGGCCGTGGTAGGCGGCGTAGAGCGCCGAGATGACGGCGAGCAGGACCTGCGCCGTGCAGATGTTGCTGGTCGCCTTCTCGCGGCGGATGTGCTGCTCGCGCGTCTGCAGCGCGAGCCGGTAGGCCTGCGCCCCGTCGGCGTCGACGCTGACCCCGACGAGGCGCCCCGGCAGCGAGCGCTCCAGACCGGCCCGCACGGACATGAAGCCCGCGTGCGGGCCCCCGAAACCGAGCGGGACGCCGAAGCGCTGCGCCGACCCGACCGCGATGTCGGCGCCGGCCTCCCCCGGAGGCACGAGGAGCGTGAGCGCGAGCAGGTCCGTGGTCACGGCCACCAGGGCGCCGCGCTCGTGCGCCGCCTGGACGAGCGGGGCGAGGTCGCGGACCTGCCCCGAGGACCCGGGGTAGGACAGCAGGACCCCGAAGAACTCACCGTCGGGCAGCCCCGTGGCGACGTCGGCGAGCCGCAGCTCGATGCCGAGCGGCTCGGCCCGGGTCGCGAGCACAGCGAGGGTCTGCGGATGGGTGTCGGCATCGACGAGGAACACCGACGACGCCGACCGGCCCGCGCGCCGGGTGAGGGTCATGGCCTCGGCGGCCGCCGTGGGCTCGTCGAGGAGGCTGGCCCCGGCCACGGGGAGCCCGGTCAGATCGGTGACGACCGTCTGGAACGCCAGCAGCACCTCGAGGCGGCCCTGGCTGATCTCGGGCTGGTAGGGCGTGTAGGCCGTGTACCAGCCGGGGTTCTCCAGGACGTTGCGACGGATCACTGCCGGTGTGTGGGTGTCGTGGTACCCCAGCCCCAGCATCGAGCGGGCGACCACGTTGCGTCCGGCGAGCGCGCGCAGCTCCTCGGCCACGTCCGCCTCGCTCGCAGCCGGCGGCAGGTCCAGCCCCCCGGCCCAGCGGATGGCCCCGGGCAGGGCCTGATCCACGAGGGAGTCGAGGTCGGGGTGCCCCACGACCTCGAGCATGCGGGCCACGTCCGCGTCGCGAGGACCGAGGTGGCGGCGGGCGAAGGCCTGCGGGTCGTCGAGGGAGACGGGGCGGGACGGGACGGTCACGGGACTCTCCAGGGCCGGCGGGCGCCCGCGGTCGCGGACGCGTCGCCCCCTCTGTTTCCGCGCGATGCCGCGCGCCTGAGAGCTTCACCGCTGCGAGGCGGCTTGCACCGTCGGCGGGGACCGGAGGTCCCGCTTTCCAGAGACGTCGACCCCGGACGGTCCGGTGTGCCTGAGAGGTTGGCGGGGGGTTGCTCCTTCGGCGCCCGCCGCTGGCTGCGACGGGTCTCTCCCACCCGGGGTGCTCGACGTGCGGTGAGCCTACCGTCAGCCGGTGGCGCGAGCAGCGCGGCGCGCGGCGAGCTCGTCGCCGGGGACCGGCTCGCCCGTCTCGGCGCCCTCGGCGCGCTCGCTGGGCAGCTCGGCGAGGTCGCCCTCGACCTCGCGCCAGACGCGACCGACCGCGATGCCGAACACTCCCTGGCCGCCCTGCACGAGGTCGATCACCTCGTCCTGGCTGCGGCACTCGTACACGCTCGCCCCGTCGCTCATGAGGGTGACCTGGGCGAGGTCGTCCACGCCCCGCTCCCGCAGGTGCTCGACGGCCACCCGGATGTTCTGCAGGGAGACCCCGCTGTCGAGAAGTCGCTTGATCACCTTGAGGACGAGGATGTCGCGGAAGCTGTAGAGGCGCTGGGTGCCTGAGCCCGACGCGGTGCGCACGCTGGGTTCCACCAGACCGGTGCGCGCCCAGTAGTCCAGCTGCCGGTAGGTGATGCCGGCGGCCGAGCAGGCCACGGGACCGCGGAAGCCGACGTCGTCGGGCAGGGAGCGGACCTCGTCGCCGAAGAGCAGACCCTGACGGCCCGCCTCCGCGGCAGCGTGCGCTGCGGCGCGCGCCTCGACCTGGTCGCGACCCTCGTCCACTCCGGCCACCGGTGTCCTCCTGAGCCGACCGCGCCGCGGGTGGGGGAAGCACACCGCGAGAGTTACACCGTCGACGTTCACCGCGAACGCTAGGGCGGTCGGCGGTCCGGGTCAACGCTCGCTCCGGCGACACGCCGGACCGGTCCAGAACCCTCTACTAGAGGTTGATAGTTGGGCCGACGCGACCAGCGGGGTCAGGACTCGGGCTGCCCGCCCTCGCCGCCGAGGAAGTCGTCGGCGGAGACCTGGTCGAGGAACTCGCGGAACTTCTCGACCTCGTCCTCCTGCTCGTCCGGGACGGCGATCCCGGCGTCGGCCAGCACGGTCTCCGCCGCGTGGATGGGGGTGCCCGTGCGCAACGCGAGCGCGATCGCATCGGACGGGCGGGCCGAGACCTCCACACCGTCGTCGAAGGCGAGCACCGCGAAGAAGACCCCGTCGACGAGCTCAGTGATTCTCACGTCGCGCAACGGCGCGTCGAGCGCTCCGAGGACGTCGCGCAGCAGGTCGTGCGTCAGCGGTCGGGCCGGCACGACGCCCTGCTGGGCGAAGGCGATGGCCGTAGCCTCCCCCGCCCCGATCCAGATGGGCAGGTAGCGCTCGCCGTCCACCTCCCGCAGCAGCACGATCGGCTGGTTGGAGGGCATCTCCACCCGGACCCCGACGACGTCCATGAGGCGCATGACTCCACCCTAGCCACGCCTGCGCGCGGTGCCACCTCGACGATCGAGGGGCCTCAGCGGCGCAGCTGCTGGGCCAGCCCGCTCTTGACGAGCGCGGCGTGCAGCCGCACCGACAGCGAGGCCAGCTCGCGGATGGCGTCGTCGGCACGCTGCGACCCGTCGGGGTCGCGCTGGCGGAGCATCGGCGTCACCACCTGCTCGACGAGCCCGACCTCGCGGTCCGCCGCGACCTTGAACGACCTCAGGTGACGCGGCTCGATCCCGAATGCCGCCATCTCGGCGATGGTCCGGGCGACGACGAGCGCCTCGCCGTCGTAGTGCGAGCCGCGCTTGGTGAGCAGACCGTAGCCCTCGACCTGCGCGAGCAGGTCGTCGCCGAGACCGCTCGCTTCGAGCAGCTCCTTGCGCGAGAGCCGGACCTCAGAGGCACCGGGTCGGAACGAGTCGGCCGAGGGCATGCCGTCGGTCGACACGAGCGCACGCGGGACGCGCGGTCCGCCCTCGGCGGAGGTCGGCGGCTCGAGACCGCGGTCGATGGCCTCGAGGTGATCGCGGATCACCTTGAGCGGGAGGTACTGGTCGCGCTGGCACGCGAGGACGTAGCGCAGCCGCTCGACGTCGGCGTGGCTGAACTTGCGGTAGCCGCTCGCGGTCCGCTGCGGCTGCACGAGCCCCTCGGACTCGAGGAAGCGGATCTTCGAGATGGTGACGTCGGGGAAGTCGGGTCGCAGGGCGGCCAGCACGTCGCCGATGCCCATGAGTCCGCGGGAAGCGACGGCGGTCATCCGTCCTCCCTCGCCGCCTCGAGGTAGGCGAACCGGTACTTGCCGATCTGCACCTCGTCACCGCCCGCGAGCACCTGCATCTCGATCCGGTGCCGGTTCACGTAGGAGCCGTTGAGGCTCCCCACATCGCGCAGCTCCCAGCGACCGTCCGCAGCGTGCAGCTCGGCGTGGTGGCGCGACACCGTCACGTCGTCGAGGAACAGGCCGCACTCGGGGGCGCGGCCGACCGTGACGAGCCCCGCCTCGGGATCGAGGTGGAACCGTGCGCCCTCCTGCGGTCCCCGCAGGACGACGAGGATCGCGTGCCCGTCCCCCAGGCCGCCGACGCTCGTGGCGTCGACGACGGGGAGCTCGGCGGAGTCCCCCTCGGACGCGGCCCGGATGCCGAGCACCCCGGTGAGGAATGCCTCGTCCACGACCTCGAGCTCGGCCCCGCAGGAGGCGCAGAACCGGTCGAGCGGATCAGCCAGATGGCCGCACTCGGGACACTGCCGACCCATTCCCGACACCTCTTCCGACCACGTGGTTGTGCTCTCGACCCGACGTCGAGGGTGCGCACACCCTAGGGACGAACGGTGCGGCGGGTCAATGCCGGATGAACTGTCGACCTTGGGTTGAGGTTGATGATCAGGCGCCGTCGACGAAGGTGCGGTAGGCCGCGGCGTCCCAGAGCCCGTCCAGCGCCGCGACGTCGGTGATCTCGAGCTCGACCAGCCACCCGTCGCCGTAGGGGTCGGCGTTGATGGTCTCCGGGCTGGTCTCCACCGCGTCGTTGCGGGCGACGACCGTGCCGGCGACCGGGCAGTAGACGTCCGACACGCTCTTGGTGGACTCCACCTCACCGCACGCCTCCCCCGCCGACAGCGCGCGGCCGGCCTCGGGCAGGGACACGAACACGATGTCGCCCAGGGCGTCCTGGGCGTGGTCGGTGATGCCGAACCGGACCCGGCCCTCCCCGGCCGGCGCGACCCACTCGTGCTCCGCGGTGTAGCGCAGGTGCTCTGGGGTCTGGCCGCTCATCGGGTCTCCTCGGGTCGGTCCGGTGTCGGGGGCCTCAGCCCGACGGGCTCGGGGCCGGGCGAGCGTACTGAGGCGTCGTGGCGGGCTGCAACGCCCTGATGAGGACCTCGGTGTCGGGCGTCACCGAGATCGTGCCGCCCGCCGTGCGCACCCGGTCGGCCACGCCGCCGGGGATCTCGAGGGCGGTGGCCATCGTGTCCGGGTCGCCGATGACGAGCAGCACGTACGGTGCGGCGAGGGCCGTGCCGGACACGCTGACGCCGAGACCGTCGATGCCGGGGGCGAACCAGGTCGAGGCGACGACGCGGACCGGCCCCAACTGCATCGCCTCGGCGCCCGCGTCGCGCAGCTCCTGGACTGCATCCAGCATCAGGATCGGCTCGATCTGACCCTCGGGATCGACGATGCGGATCCGCAGTCCGGGCCCGACGGCGGGCGCGGTGCCGGCCAGGATGCCCAGGGCGTCCGCCCGCGTCTGCGCGGCCTTGAGCCGTTGCTCCTCGCTGCCCGAGAGCAGTCGGTCGCGCGCGGCCTCGAGCGCACGCTGCTCGGCCTGCAGACGAACCTGCCGCTCGGCCAGGTCGTCGAGGACGCGGACCACCTCGTCCTCGCGCGCGGTCTCCAGCAGCCCGCCCGCGTCCGCGCCCTGGGCGGCCGCGACCGCCACGAACCCGAGCGACGCGAAGAGCAGGCCGATGACGACCTGGCGCGGGGTCACCCGCAGGGCCAGGGCCTCGCGCGCCCGGACCGGCTCGTCGCCGGCCGTCGGCTCCATCGGGGCTCCTGGGGACTCGTCGCTGCTCATGTCAGGCCTTGAACAGACGTCGTCGGATGGCGGCGGCGTTGGCGAAGATGCGCATCGCCAGGACGACGACGACACCGGTGGAGATCTGTGCCCCGACCCCCAGCTGGTCCCCGAGGAACACGAGCAGCGCGGCGATCACGACGTTGGACAGGAAGGACACGACGAAGACGCGGTCGTCGAACACGCCGTCCAGCAGAGCCCGGAAGGCGCCGAAGACCGCGTCGAGGGCGGCGACGACCGCGATCGGGAGATAGGGCTGCAGCCACAGCGGGACCGTGGGAGCCAGCACGACCCCCAGCACGACGCCGACGAGCAGACCAAGAGCGGCGATCACGAAGTGCCTCCTTCGGTGCGGAGCAGGGCAGGCCCCGGGACTCGCGCCCGTACGGGCAGGATGCCTGTCGCCGGGGGCAGGACGAGTCCGCTCTCGGTGGTCGTGACGAAGGTGATGCCGTACTGCTCGCTCACCGCCGCCAGCTCCCCGGCGTCGCCGGTGGCGGCGAACCCTGGCTCGAGCGCGGCCGGGTCACCGATCGCCCTGATCACGTACGGCGGCACGAGGGGCCGGTAGTCCACCAGGATCGCCGACCCCGCGGTCCGGATGGCGGTGGTCGTGGTGAGCCGGCGGTCGTTGACCGAGACGGCCTCGGCCCCGGCCTCCCACAGCCCGTCCACCGCGAGCTGGACGTCGAGGTCGATGACCCGGCCGGGAGCGGTCGGGTCACGGCGGTCCGCGTCCGGCGCGTCGTCGAGGGTGACGACGACGCCCGGGCCGGTCACCCCGGTGTAGCCGGCGAGCACTTCGAGCTCAGCGACCTCCCCGACAAGTCGCTCGCCCTCGGCTGACTGGGCGAGGAGAGCCTCCTGGAGGGAGGCCAGCTCGGCCCGCGACTCCGCCACCGCCGTCTCCAGCTCCGACACGGCGCGGTCCGCGGCCTCGGCCCGCTCCACGAGCGCCGTCCGGGCCGCCCCCACGTCGGGATCGTCGGGGCGCACGAGCGCGAGCATGAGGACCGCCACCAGCCCGGCGATCGCGGCGCCCAGGAGCCAGGGGTGGCGCTCCGGTCCTGGCGCACCGGACTCGGCGCGTCGGCGGGCGGCATCGGCGTACTCGACGCCGGCCTCGTCGCGCAGAAGATCCCGCAGCAGGGCCATGGACGCTGCCGGGTCGGTCCCGTCGGTCCGCGTGGTCATCGGCGCAGGATCCTTCGCGCCTGCTCGACGTAGAGCACGCCGGCCCACCAGTACAGGGCGGTTCCCCAGATGGCGAAGGCCCACCCGATGACGCGGGCCGCGTCGGCGAAGGTGAGTGTCGAGCCGGTGGCGTCCGCACCGAGGAGCAGGATCGGGAAGGCGTAGAGGAGGTTGAACGTGGCCGCCTTGCCGAGGAAGTGCACGGGAAGCCCGGTGATGCCCCGGCGCTTGAGCGCGGCCAGGTAGACGGCGAGCACGAGGTCCCGCCCGAGGAGGGCGATGACGAGCCACCAGGGCACGATCCCGCGGATCGCGAGGCCGATCAGCGTCGCTGCGATGTAGAGCCGGTCGGCCAGGGGGTCGAGGATCTGGCCCAGTCGCGAGATCTGCCCCGTGGCCCGGGCGATCTTGCCGTCCAGCCAGTCCGTGATCCCGCTGACGACGAGGAGCGCGACCGCCCATCCGTCGGCCTCGGGCACCAGGACCAGCCACAGGAAGAGCGGCACGCCCAGCAGCCGCAGGAACGAGAGGATGTTGGGAACGGTGAGGATGCGGTCGGTCTGCACCTCGGTCTCCTGCACATCCACGCCCCGACACTAACCCGACTCCGTCGATGCCCCCGTGCCGCTCGGATGCGCGCCGTCGCCCCCAGGCAGCACGCCCGGCCGAGAGGACTCCTCGGCTGCGGTCGCCGAAGCCGGCGCCGCCGCCGGCGGACCGTCATGTGCGTCGCCCGCATCGGTGGGGTCCGCCGTCGTCGCGGGGCCGTCGGAGGCTGCGTCGACCACGGTCGCGGCCTCATGTGACGAGCCGACCGGCGCGGGTGCGCTCGACGGCAGGCCGAGGCCCGGCAGGACGTCGCTGCCGCCGACGGCCGCCGCCGCGTGCGAAGGCGCGCGGCGATGCGCACGCGACCGCCTGAGCACGAGGGCGGCGAGGAGGAGCAGCGCCGCCCCGAAGCCCATCAGGACCCAGCCCAGCCGCCAGGCACCGGGCACCCTGAGGACCACGGTCAGATCGACTGCGACGCCGGGTCGGGCGTCCACCCGCATGACGACGAGGGACGAGCCCGGCGTGACCGGCAGCGGCAGCTTCGCCGGATCGCCCACCGCGGAGCGGGTCCAGACCTCGGACGAGGTCGGAGGCGGCGGCTGCTGGGTCCCGGGCACGGGGCGCGTGGTGAGCCCCCCGTCGGCGGCGAGCACCGCGTCGTAGGGGGCGCCGGCGAGGTAGCCGTCCAGGTCCTCCGGTGCCGCCTCCCCCACGAAGACCGGCTCGGGTCCACGCACGACCAGGACGAAGGACCCGATTCCCGACGGGGCCAGGAGGTCGGTCTCGGCCCGCAGATCGTCGACCACGAGCGCGACGCCCGGTCCGGCCAGCCGGGTCGGGGGCGACTGGACGGCGTCGTCGGACCCCACCCAGAGGAGCAGAGCGCCGGCCCCTGCCGTCACCAGCACCGAGGCCAGGAGGGAGCCGACGCCGACGGCAACGGAGACTCCTCGACGCACACGTCCACGCTAGCCGCAGGTCCTCGCAAGCCGGAGCAGGCCGCGCGCACCGCCCCGCGAGGCACCGGTGGCTACGGTGGACGGGTGGATCTGGACCGGGAGACCCTCAAGTCGCGGTGGATCGAGGTGCTGGACGACCTCGAGCGGACGCATCGCACCGCCTGGCTGGCCCTGTTCGACGGACGCATCGCCGCCGTCACGGAGGACGAGGTCGTGCTCGACTTCTCCGACGCCAGCAAGATGGCGGGCATGCACGGTTACGAGCGCGCCGCCAAGCCCCAGTTCGCCGAGGCGCTCGCCGCCTCGATCGAGAGGGTGACCGGCGCACGACGTCAGGTGGTCGTCACCGCGGACCAGGCCTGACGTGGTCCGCGGGACCGTGCTCGTGCTGATCGCCGCCGGGCTGGTGCAGGGATGCACCGCGGCGCCGTCCTCCGATGTCGTCACCGGCTCGGCATCCGCGCCCCGCGCGTCGGCGTCCGCGATCACGTCGGTGCCCCCTCCCACGTCGCTGTCACCGGCGGCCACCGCCGTCGCCGTGGGTGCGCTCGATCAGAACAAGCTCGCGGCCGCCATCCTCGGCACCTTGCGCACGAGGCTCGGCGACGAGGTGACCGTGGCGGCCACGTGCCCTGCCGACGTCGCCCTCGAGAAGGGCGCCACATCGCGCTGCGGCGCGACGATCGAGGGCCAGCTCCTCGTCTACACGGTGACGCAGACCGACGGCGAGGGCGGAGTCGATTTCGCACCCGCGTCGGCGGTCATCGACATCCGGGCGCTGGAGGGCCGGGCCGCGCAGCAGTACGCCGGTCAGCTCGGTGGCAGCTGGACGGCGGACTGCGACACCGGAGCGCGCGAGCACGACTACCTCGTGCGCGGCGTGGGGTCGAAGATCGGGTGCGCGTTCACCTCGTCCGACGGGACGTCGACGACCTTCCGCGTCACGGTCAACGACCTCGACGGGAATGTGTCCTGGCAGGTCGACTGACCCCCGAGGAGATCCCTCCGTCCTCAGCAGGATTCTCCAGGCTCCCGCGAGTAGTGTCGGATCGGTCGGCCACTGGGCCAGGACGAGGCTGGTGAGAACGTGATGAGCAGCGTTGGCATCGAGGTCGCACCCGACGTCTGGTGGGTCGGAGCTCGGCTCCAGAACGACCTCTTCCAGTGCCACGCCTACCTGCTCCGCAACGGCGACTCGTCCGTGCTGCTCGATCCCGGCTCCCCCCTCACCATCGACGAGACGCTGGCCAAGGTGTCGTCGATCGTGGACCTGTCCGACATCAAGTACCTCGTCTGCCACCATCCCGACCCGGACATCGCGGCCGCCCTCCCCCGCCTGTCCACGGCGTTGGAGCGCGACGATGTCGTCGTCGTCACCGAGTGGCGGGCGAGGGCGCTGCTCAAGCACTACGGTCACCGGTTCGACTACTGGCTCGTCGAGGAGCACGACTGGCGCCTCGACCTGCCCGGCGGGCGCGCGCTCGAGTTCCAGCTGACGCCGTATCTGCACTTCCCCGGCGCCTTCATGAGCTACGACGTCGAGACGGCGACGCTCTTCTCCTCCGACATCTTCGGTGGCTTCGTGCCCGACTCCGCGACCCTGGTTGCCGAGGACCTCGACTACGCCCTCGACGCCGCCCGGCCCTTCCACCAGCACTACATGCCGAGCACGGCTCTTCTCACCGCCGCCCTCGAGCGGGTCCAGCTGCGCTGGCCCGGAATCCGCCGGATCGCGCCGCAGCACGGTCACGTCATCCCCGAGGCGCTCGTCCCCGCCGCCTTCGAAGGCATCAAGAACATCTCGTGCGGGGTGTTCGCCCTCTCCGACGTGGACCACGACCTGCGGCGTCTGCTGCGGCTGGCGGAGGCGCGCGAGCAGCTCGCGGAGTCGCTGCTCACCGTCGCCGACCCCGGTGCCCTGGTGGA
>JAHECT010000017.1:0-4914 GCA_024641605.1 Micrococcales bacterium | reverse complement strand
ATCGCCGCCCACGACTTCACCGACCAGGCCCCCGACGGCCGGGTCACCGCCAGCGCCGGCGTGGCAGCGTCCCGGGCGTCCGCCGCCGAGACGTTCGACACCGTCCTGTCCCGCGCCGACGCTGCGCTGTACACGTCCAAGGAGTTCGGCCGCGACCGCGTCACCATCGCCCGCGAGAGCGTCGCCGGCTGAGGCCCCTCGGCGGGACAGCCTCAAGACGAGGCGGTCGCGGCGTCGATACCCACGCCGTGAGCATCCACCCGGGGCTCGACCCCGTTCCTGCCCCCGTCCGTCCCCGGCTGGGTGAGGCGCTCGTCGCTCTGGGCCTGCTCTCTCCGGGCGACCTCGACCATGCCGTCGAGGAGCAGACCCGCGCCCGGGGACGTCGGCTCGGCACGATCCTGCAGGATCGGGCCCTCGTGTCGGAGTTGGACGTCGCGCGGGCGCTGGCCGTCGTGCACGAGCTGCCCCTCCTCGACCTGGACGCAGTCGCGATCGACCCTGCCGTTGCGCGGCTCGTGCCTCGTGCCGTGGCCCAGCGCCTCGGAGTCCTGGTCTACGCACGCGACGGTGCGCACCTGTCCGTTGCCGTCGCCGATCCCGTCGACGTCGTGGCCCTCGATGATGTCCGCATGATCACCGGAGCCACCTCCTTGACCGTCGGGCTCGCCCCGCGCTCGGTGATCTCCGCCGCCGTGGCGCGCGTGTGGGCCGAGCGCGACGACGAGGACGCGCTGCAGGCCTTCGTGGACGAGACGACGGTCACGGCCGTGACGGGTGAGGAGGACGCCGACGAGGACGCGGCGACGATCCGCCTGGTGGATCGCCTCCTGGCCCTGGCCGTCCGCGAACGCGCCAGTGACGTGCACATCGAGCCGCACCGCCGGGGAGTCCTGGTGCGCCTCCGGGTGGACGGCGTGCTCCGGGAGGTGCTCGAGCTCCCGGCCGGCGGCTACGCCGCCCTCGCCGCCCGGCTGAAGATCGTCGCCAACCTGGACGTGATCGAACGACGCCTGCCACAGGACGGTCGAGCCCGCATCCGCGTGCCGGGCGGCTTCATCGACGCCCGGGTGTCCACCCTCCCCGCGCTGCACGGGGAGAAGGTCGTGGTCCGGATCCTCCCGTCCGCCGCACGCCTGCCGGGCCTCGCCGGGCTGGGCGTACCACCCGCTCAGCGCCAGCACCTCCTGGACGCGATCCTTCGGCCCCAGGGCCTGGTCCTCATCACCGGACCGACCGGCTCGGGGAAGACCAACACGCTCTACGCCGCCCTCTCCGAGGGCGTCGACCGGACCCGCAACGTCATGACGCTCGAGGATCCGGTCGAGATCGAGCTGCCCGGCATCACCCAGGTACAGGTCGACGACCGGACCGGGCTCACCTTCGCCCGCGCGCTGCGAGCGAGCCTGCGCCAGGACCCGGACGTGATCCTGGTGGGCGAGATCCGGGACCAGGAGACGGCCGACCTGGCCATCCGCGCCGCCCTCACCGGCCACATGGTGCTCTCGACGCTCCACACGCTCGACTGCGCCGCGGCCATCTCGCGCCTCGCCGACATGGGCGTGCCCCGGTACCTGGTGACCTCATCGTTGAGCCTGGTCGTGTCCCAACGCCTGGTCCGACGTCCGTGCCCGAGCTGCTCGGTCGCGGACCCGTTCGTCGCGGCGGCGCTCGACGAGGCCGGCATCACCGACCACGACGGCCGCTGGGTGCAGGTCGCGGGCTGCCCGGCGTGCTCCTCGACCGGATACGCCGGCAGGACGGCGGTGCTCGAGGTGCTGCCGGTCACGGCCGCCATCCGCGCGGCTCTGCTCGCCGGCGCGGACGAGGACGCGCTTCGTCGGGCGGCGCGCGCGGAGGGGCATGAGTCGTTGTTCGAGTCGGGTGTGGCCAAGGCACGGCTCGGGGAGACGACCCTTGCCGAGGTCCTGCGCGCCGTACCCCGTGACCCGGGACGGTCCGCCGTCGATGGTCAGCGGGGATCCGACCCCTCCGGCGGCTCCGCTGCGTGACCGCGGCGGAGCGAGGCGACCTCCTCCCGCAGGGAGCGCACCTCCACCAGGATCTCGTCCTCGGACTCGCGTGTCTGTGCCACGAACCAGCCCGCCACGCTCGCCGTCACGAGCCCGACGACCGATATCCCCACCAGCATGAGTCCGAACGCGACGATGCGTCCGGTGCCGGTGACCGGGGCCAGGTCGCCGTAGCCCACCGTCGTCACAGTCACCCCCGACCACCACAGCGCATCGCCGAAGGTCGTGATGGTCGCTCCCGCGGCGTAGCGTTCGGCATCGAGGACGGACAGCGACGCGACCACCATCAGCAGGGCCGTTGCGACGAGCGCAGCACTGAGGGTGCGACCCAGCGCGAGACGGCTCCCTCGACGGACCAGCAGGTTGGCCGCGGTAAACACACGGAGCACGCGAAGCGGACGCAGCATCGGGAGCACGACGAGCATCACGTCGATGGGGTTGCGCAGGAGGTAGCGCCCAGGACGCCCCGAGAGGTACGCACGCACGGCCAGGTCGGTGAGGAAGGCCGCCCACACCGCGATCGAGGCAGCGTCCACGAATGCCATCACCCCGGAGGGGGCTTCGGGATCGAGGATCGGTACGGCGTACAGCGCGAGGAACACCAGGGAGAGCGCGAGCATGAGCACGCTCGTGCGGTCCTCGTACCGGTTCAGCCCATCTGTCGTCTCGGTCACGGACGACGACGCTATCGACCTCGGCCGGCCTCCTGGATCCCGACCGGGCGCGCAAAGGCGTCGCGATGTGGCGCAAAGGGACGATGTCGGCCCCGGGCGCCGCTCCTAGCGTGACGCCCGGGCGGGACCGTCCCGTCACCCGGCTCACGAGCGAGGGCACATCATGAAGAAGTCGATCGCCTACGCCGCCGTCGTCGCCGCCGGCGTGTCGCTGGGAACGCTTGCAGCACCGGCGCAGGCAGCCAAGCCGGCACCGCCCGGCCCGATGTCCGTCGTCTGCTACGCCGCGGGATACTCCTACCCCCGGTGGGCAGAGGCGTTCAACGCCCCCAAGGGGACCAAGCAGGTGAGCTTCACGTTCTGGAACACGGTCAGCGACTACCAGACACTGAACTACTACTCGGGACCGAACGCAGGCACCGACTTCAGCGGCCGGGACGGCTGGATGATGTTCAGCGACTACCCGTCCGCCGTCGTGGTCGCCACCGCGTGGAACGGCAGGTCGGTGGAGCTGGGATCAGCCGTCGGCTACTGCTAGGGACCTCGTCGTCCCGGCCGGACACGTCGGTGGCCGGCCACCCGGAAGGGTGGCCGGCCACTGAACCGTTCTCTGTCGGGCTGACAGGATTTGAACCTGCGACCCCTTGACCCCCAGTCAAGTGCGCTACCAAGCTGCGCCACAGCCCGCTCCCGCGCTCCGCGCGTCGGCGACGGAAGGTTACCCCACCGTCGGCGTCGCGCTGAAACCGGCGCTGCGAGGGCATCCAGCCGTCTCGAGGGAACCGGCTCAGGGCCGCGGGCGCTTCGTGCGCACCCTCAGGTTGATCCGGATCGGGGTCCCGGCGAAGCCGAACTCCTCCCGGAGCCGACGCTCGACGAAGCGGCGGTAGCCGGCCTCCAGGAACCCGGTCGTGAACAGCACGAATGTCGGGGGCCGAGTGCCCGCCTGCGTGCCGAAGAGGATGCGTGGCTGCTTGCCGCCACGCACCGGGTGCGGGTGCGAGGCGACGAGACCGGCGAGGAACGAGTTCAGCTTGGAGGTGGGGACCCGCGACTCCCACCCCGCCAACGCCGTCTCCAGGGCCGGCACGAGCTTGTCGGTGTGGCGGCCTGTGCGGGCGCTCAGGTTGACGCGAGGCGCCCACGCGACCTGGTGGAGGTCCCGCTCGATCTCCCGCTCGAGATAGCGGCGGCGTTCGTCGTCCATGAGGTCCCACTTGTTGAACGCGAGCACGAGCGCGCGGCCCGACTCGACCACCAGCGAGAGGATCCGGACGTCCTGCTCCGCGAGCGGCTCGTGCGCCTCCAGGAGCACGACCGCCACCTCGGCCTTGTCGAGCGCGGCCTTGGTGCGCAGCGAGGCGTAGTACTCGTGACCGCTCGCCTCGTGGACGCGCTTGCGGATGCCCGCGGTGTCGACGAACCGCCAGGTCGTCCCAGCGATCTCCACCAGCTCGTCCACGGGATCGACCGTCGTGCCCGCGACCGAGTCGACGACGACGCGCGACTCCCCGGCCAGCTTGTTGAGCAGGCTGGACTTGCCCACGTTGGGCTTGCCGAGCAGCGCCACCCGGCGGGGCCCGCGTGCGAGCGCCTCTCCGCTGCCCTCCTCGGGAAGAGCGGCGACAACCGCATCGAGAAGGTCGCCGGACCCTCGGCCGTGCAAGGAGGAGACGGGGTGCGGCTCACCCAGGCCCAGGGACCAGAGCGTCGCGGCATCCGCATCGACGCGGCTGTCGTCGACCTTGTTGGCCACCACCAGGACCGGCTTGTTCGTCCTCCGCAGCACGCGGACGACGTCCTCGTCCGCGTCGGTGGCGCCCACGGTGGCATCGAGCACGAACATGATCACGTCGGCGTCGGCCATCGCACGCTCGGCCTGCGCGGCCACCTGCGCGGCCCGGCCCTGCGCCTCGCGCTCCCACCCGCCGGTGTCGAGGAGGAGGAACCGGGTGCCGGCCCACTCGGCCCCGTAGGTGACGCGATCCCGCGTCACCCCGGGGACGTCTTCCACGACGGCTTCGCGCCGTCCCAGGATCCGATTGACCAGGGTCGACTTGCCCACGTTGGGGCGCCCCACGATGGCGACGACGGGCAGCAGCTCCTGCTCGTCGAGGTCGATCACGTCGTAGCCCAGGGCGGCGAGAGCTGCATCGTCGAGCCCGGCGGCCTCGACCTCGACGTCGTCGGAGTCATCGACCTCGAGG
>JAHECT010000129.1 GCA_024641605.1 Micrococcales bacterium | reverse complement strand
GGCACCCCGGCCCACGCACCCTCCGCCGACAGGCCCGCCAGCTCCGCCGCGGCCCCGCCCACGACCTCGACCAGCTCGGCCAGTCGCGAGGCCGGAGCGAGGGTCGTCGTCGAGGTCATGCCACCACTCTAGGGAGGGGGTCCGACAGTCCCGACCCCCCGAAACCCCAAGGGGGACAACTACTTTCCGCGATCCGACCTCACCCGTTGCGACCGGATCGGGTCGTGGGGTTCCGGCGTCAGGGGCCGTTGCTTCGGCAGGGGCGGGCGCGCAGCGCCTCGACGTAGTCGGCGGGGGCGCCCGCGGCCTCGGCGGCTTCGGCGAGGATGCCGAGGTAGCGGGCCGAGGGCAGGCCGCCCTCGTAGCCGTCGAGGACGTAGAGCCACGCGGTGACGTCGCCCTCGAGCGTGGCGACCCGGACGCGGATCTTGGTGTAGAGCCCGAGGCCGGAGCCCTCCCACTGGTCGAGGGCGTCCTCGTCGGCCTCGGTGAGGTCGTAGAGACCGACGTACACCTGGGACCCCGGATCCTCGACCACCGTGGCGAGGGCGCCCTCCCAGCCGAGGTCCTCGCCGCCGAAGGTGAGCCGCCAGCCCACCAGCCAGCCCGTGCCCCGGGCGGGCGAGTGGGGCGCGCGCAGCAGCATCTGGAGCGGGTCCAGGTTGGAGCCGTACGCCGCGTAGAGGGTCACGGCGGCGAGGGTAGCGACTCCGGTACGGAAGAATGGCCGCATGACGCGCGTGGTGATCGTCGGCGGTGGTCCCGGTGGGTACGAGTCGGCGCTCGTGGCCGCCCAGCTCGGGGCCGAGGTCACGGTGGTGGACCGCGACGGCGTGGGCGGTTCCTGCGTGCTCACCGACTGCGTTCCGTCCAAGACCCTCATCGCCACCTCGGAGGTGATGACGCTCGCAGCCGACAGCGCCGACCTCGGGGTGCGCTTCGCCGGGGAGGAGGCCACGCCCCGCTCGGTCACGGTCGACCTCGGGGTGGTCAACGACCGGGTGAAGCGCCTCGCCTCGGCGCAGTCGGTGGACATCCAGGCCCGCCTCGAGCGCGAGGGGGTCCGGGTGATCCGCGGGCTCGGGCGCCTCGACGGCCGCCAGGCCGTGGTCGCGGAGTCCTTCGACGGCGTCACCGAGTCGTTGCCGGCCGATGTCGTCCTCGTCGCGACCGGGGCACGTCCGCGCATCGTGCCCGGTGCGGAGCCCGACGGGGAGCGCATCCTCACCTGGGAGCAGGTGTACGACCTCGGTGAGCTGCCTGAGCGGCTCGTGGTCGTCGGGTCCGGGGTGACCGGCGCGGAGTTCGCCTCGGCGTACACCGCGCTCGGTTCGGAGGTCGTGCTCGTGTCCTCGCGCGACCGGGTGCTCCCCGGCGAGGATCCCGACGCGGCCCAGGTGCTCGAGGACGTGTTCCGTCGCCGCGGCATGCAGGTGCTGTCGCGCTCGCGCGCCGAGTCCGCGCGTCGATCCGGCGACGGGGTCGTCGTGACGCTGTCCGACGGCTCGGTCGTCGAGGGGTCGCACTGCCTCATGGCGGTCGGCTCGATCCCCAACACCGAGGCGCTCGGGCTCGAGGGGGCCGGGGTCTCTCTCACCGACGCCGGCTACGTCGAGGTCGACCGCGTCTCGCGCACGTCGGCTCGCGGGGTGTACGCCGCCGGCGACGTCACGGGCGTGCTCATGCTCGCCTCGGTGGCCGCCATGCAGGGCCGCATCGCGATGTGGCACGCGCTCGGCGACGCGGTCAGCCCCCTGGACCTGGGGAACGTGTCGAGCAACGTGTTCACCGACCCGGAGATCTCCACCGTCGGCGTCACGCAGGCGCAGGTGGACGCCGGTGAGATAGACGTACGCACGATCAAGCTGCCTCTGGCCACGAACGCCCGGGCGAAGATGCAGGGCGTCCACGACGGCTTCGTGAAGCTGTTCTGCCGGCAGGGGACGGGCATCGTCGTCGGCGGGGTGGTGGTGGCGCCGAAGGCGAGCGAGCTCGTCTTCCCGATCACGATGGCGGTCGAGCAGCGGCTCACGGTGGACCAGGTGGCCGGCTCGTTCACCGTCTACCCGTCGCTGACCGGCTCCATCGCCGAGGCCGCGCGCCAGCTGCACACCCGAGCCTGACCCGGGTCACGTCCCCGGGGACGGGCGGACGACCTTCGCGTCGAAGCCGTCGTGGACGCCGGACAGCGGTGCGGCGACCCGCAGCATGCGAACGACCACGGCGTCGAGGGACTCCTCGGTGAGCGGGTGCTGCGCGGTGAGCTCGACGGCGCACCGGAAAGGGTCGGACCAGTGCCGGCCGACGTGGACGACCTCGAAGCCCGCTTCCTCGAGCAGCGGCGCGGCCGCGGCAGCGTCCCGCTTGCGTGGGAAGACGAGCACGTGGTCGACCACGCGGCTCACCGTCAGGTCGTCGCCGGTCGCGGCCCGGCGGCCCAGGGTGCGGGCGTTGCGCTCCCGCAGCCGTGCCAGCTCGTCCGCCACACCACGACCCTAGCCACCAGGGCGCCGGTGCTCAGAAGTCGCCGCCCCCGCCGAAGTCGCCCCCGCCGAAGTCGCCCCCGCCGAATCCGCCGCCGCCGAAGTCGCCCCCGCCCCCGGCTCCGGACCAGCCGGAGCCCGTGTCGAAGCCGGGGGACGCCACCGTGGGGCCCGACATCATCGAGCCGATCATCGTCCCCATGAACAGCACGGACATGAGGTCGGCCCCGCTGCTCGCGTAGTAGCCGCCCGCGTAGGGCGCGTACTGCCGCCCGCCGCGCCAGTAGGGCACCCGGGACCCGGCCACCTCGACCTCGCGCGGGGCGGGGAGCCCACCGGCGAGGAGGGTCGCCGCGCAGGAGCCGCAGACCGGGACCGGGCGCTCCACCCCGCCGTCGGGCGCCCACGAGACGTCCTGGGCCGAGGGCCCGTGGCGCGGGTCGACGAAGCACGGCGGCCGGCGCTCGGGCAGCGCCTGACCCTCACGTCGCGCTTCGACGCAGGCCAGGGCGAAGCGGCCCTCCTCGAGCGCCTCGGTCGCCGTGGCCGCCTGCTCGGGCCGGACCATCGTCGCGGTGGCCGATTTCGCCGTCTCGTAGGCGTCGAGCGCACGCTGGGCGTCGGCGCGGCCCTCGTCGTCGAGACGCGGGTCGTCCACGTCCACGCGCGAGACGAGCTCGCCGTAGGCGGTGACGTCCTCGTCCACGGTGCGGCGTACGGCCGCGGTCCGCTCCGCGGTGGCCTTCATCGACCGGCGGTAGAGCCAGAAGCCGCCCGCTCCGACGACGACCGCGGTGCCGCCCAGGAAGGCGAGGATGCCGGCCGTGTTCGGCGGTGTCCCGGTCGTGCCCGCGAGCCGGTCACCAGCGGAGGCGACGAACGCGTCGAGCACGGCGTAGGGACCGTCGTCGCGATGCTGCGCGTAGGCCGCGCCCGCCAGGTCGCCGACCCGCGAGTTCGTGTCGCCGGCGCGGAAGGCGTTGCCGATGTAGAGCGCATACGTGCCCTGCAGCCCCACCTCGTCGCGCAGGGCCCGCAGGGTCTCGTCGGGGGAGTCGGCCACCGCGGCGTCCACCGGGAGGACGGCGACGTACATCGGGTAGCCGATGGCACGGATCCGGTCGGCGAGGGCCGCGGCCTCGGTCGGGGACAGCGTCGGGTCGGCGTCGGGCGAGACGTAGACCGGGTCGCCCCCGCGCAGGACGTCGCCAGCGGTCACGAGCTCCTGCGACACGGTGGTGGTGGCCGCCGCGGGTGGCACCGCGGCGATCAGCGGAGCCGCGGCGAGCGCCGCAGCGGCGAGGGCACGGACGAACCTGCTCATGGGTCCATCCTCGCCCACCGAGCGCGGGGCGCCCAGCCGGGAGGGGCGGACGTCCGGTCAGGGGAACCCCGAGTCGGGGTCAGTCCTTGATCTCGAGCAGCACCGTGCCGGTGGGCACGGTCGCGCCGACCTCGGCGGCGAGCCCGGTGACCGTGCCGGCCTTGTGCGCCGTGAGCGGCTGCTCCATCTTCATCGCCTCGAGGACCACGACCAGCTCGCCCGCCTCGACGACCTGGCCCTCCTCCACCGCGACCTTGACGATGGTGCCCTGCATGGGGGCGGCGACGGCGTCGCCCGAGGCGGCGCCGCCGGACTTCTTGGCCGCGCGGCGCGGTGCCTTCTTCGGCCCGGCCGCCCCGCCGCCGCCGAAGGAGACCCCGCCGGGGAGGGACACCTCGACGCGCTTGCCGCCGACCTCGACGGTGAGCGTCTGGCGCTCGTCGGGCTCGGCGAGCTCGCCCGCAGCGCTGGTGTAGGCGGGGATCGTGTTGTCGAACTCGGTCTCGATCCAGCGGGTGTGCACCGTGAAGGGTGTGTCGTCGTCGGTGGCGAACGCCGGGTCGCGCACCACGACGCGGTGGAACGTGAGCGCCGTCGCGATGCCGTCGATCTCGAACTCGTCCAGCGCGCGCCGGGCACGCTCGAGCGCCTGCGTGCGGTCGCGGCCGGTGACGATGAGCTTGGCGAGGAGCGAGTCGAAGTTCCCGCCGATGACGTCGCCGGTGGTGAAGCCGGCGTCGAGGCGGACACCGGGACCCGAGGGCGGGTTCCAGACGGTGAGCGCCCCCGGGGCCGGGAGGAAGCTGCGGCCGGGGTCCTCGCCGTTGATCCGGAATTCGAACGAGTGCCCACGCAGGGGCGGGTCGTCGAAGCCGAGCACCTCGCCGTCGGCGATCCGGAACTGCTCACGGACGAGGTCGATCCCGGTGACCTCCTCGGAGACGGGGTGCTCCACCTGCAGGCGGGTGTTGACCTCGAGGAAGGAGATCGTCCCGTCGAGGCCAACGAGGAACTCGCACGTGCCCGCGCCGTAGTAGCCGGCCTCCGTCACGATCGCCTTCGAGGCGCGGTACAGCTGGGCGATCTGCTCGTCGGACAGGTACGGCGCCGGGGCCTCCTCGACGAGCTTCTGGTGCCGACGCTGCAGCGAGCAGTCGCGTGTGGACACGACGACGACGTTGCCGTGCTGGTCGGCGAGGACCTGTGTCTCGACGTGACGCGGGTTGTCCAGGTAGCGCTCGACGAAGCACTCGCCGCGACCGAAGGCGGCCACGGCCTCGCGCACGGCCGAGTCGTAGAGCTCGGGGATCTCCTCGAGGGTGCGCGCGACCTTGAGGCCCCGCCCGCCGCCGCCGAAGGCGGCCTTGATGGCGATGGGGAGGCCGTGCTCCTGCGCGAACGCGACGATCTCCTCGGCCGTCTCGACCGGGTCGGGGGTGCCCTCGACCTGAGGCGCACCGGCCCGCTGGGCGATGTGGCGCGCCGACACCTTGTCGCCGAGGTCTCGGATCGCCTGCGGCGGCGGGCCGATCCACGTCAGCCCGGCGTCGATGACCGCCTGGGCGAAGTCGGCGTTCTCGGACAGGAAGCCGTAGCCCGGGTGGACGGCGTCGGCCCCCGAGCGGCGCGCGACGTCGAGGAGCTTGTCCACGACGAGGTAGGTCTCCGCAGCGGTCGAGCCGTGCAGGGCGTAGGCCTCGTCGGCGGCCTTGACGTGCAGGGCGTCGCGGTCGGGATCGGCGTACACGGCGACGCTGGTCAGCCCGGCGTCCCGGCAGGCCCGTGCGACGCGGATCGCGATCTCGCCGCGGTTGGCGATGAGGACCTTGGAGATGGCCATCGTGGGTGCGCTCCTGAGCCTGGGACGGACGTGCCGCTCCGAGCCTGCCAGACACCTCGGCGCGCGTGCTCCCGGGGTCGGGATCGCTCGTCAGGGGCAGGGTGCGGGGACCGCGGTGCGGTGATCAGTCCGAGCCGAGGTCCGCGACCCAGAGGGCGGGCCAGGCGATGGCGAGCCGGTCGGTCAGCCGTCGCAGGAGCGGGAGGGACAGCCCGACGACGTTCGACGGGTCACCGTCGATGCTCTCGACGAACGCGCCCCCGAGCCCGTCGAGGGTGAACGCGCCCGCCACGTGGAGCGGCTCGCCCGTGGCGACGTAGGCCTCGATGGTGTCGTCGTCGAGCGCCGCGAACCGCACGAGCGTGCTGGCGACGTCGGACACCTCGCGCCGGCCGTGCTCGGGGTCGAGGGCCACGACCGTGTGACCGGTCCGCAGGCGTCCGCTCCGGCCACGCATGTCCTTCCACCTGCGGACGGCGTCCGCGGCGTCGGTGGGCTTGCCCAGCGGGCGGCCGTCGAGATCGAGGACCGAGTCGCAGCCGACGACCAGCGTGGTGGTGGGCGGGTGGGGTCCGAGAGAGTCGGCGACCGCCCGTGCCTTCGCGCGGGCGAGCTCCACGGCGACGTCGATCGCGTCGGTGCGGCCGGCCGCGGCGAGCTCGGCCTCGAGCCCGTCCTCGTCGACGCCGCTCACGACCACGCGGGGATGGAGCCCGGCGGCCAGCAGGAGCGCGCGCCGCGCCGGGGAGGCGGAGGCCAGGACCAGGCGCACGTCAGCGGGGCAGGGCCGGAGCGCGCCACCCACCGGCCGGCATCGGCG
>JAHECT010000128.1 GCA_024641605.1 Micrococcales bacterium | reverse complement strand
CGTCGCTCTGGCTGCTCGCCACGCCGCTGCTCGTGCTCGCCCACGAGCTCGGGCTGGCCGACGTCCCCGACTCGGCGCTGCTCGCCGCGGCCGACGAGCTCGACCGCGTGGCGACCGCGTGCGGGGTCGAGGTGGAGACCTCGGGCAACCCGGCCAAGCTGCTCGGGCTCTCGCTGGCGGGATCGGTGCCCATGGTCTGGGGCACCAGCTTCGTCGGAGACCTCGCGGCGTACCGGCTCGCGTGCCAGCTCAACGAGAACGCGAAGCTGCCGGTGGCCTGGGGCGCGATCCCCGAGGCCAACCACAACCAGATCGTCGCCCTGGACGGGCCCTTCGCCCTCGCCGGTGACGTCGACCTCTTCCACGACCCGGTCGAGAACGGCGCGGCGCCGGCCCGGATCCGCCTGGTGCTGCTGCGCGACACCGACGAGCACCCCCAGGACGCCCGACGGGCCGAGATCACCCGGGAGCTGGCCGAGGAGCGCGGGGTGGGGGTCGACGTCCTCACCGCCGTGCCGGGGCCCGTCGTCTCGCGCATCGCCTCACTCACAGCGATCGCCGACTGGGCTAGCGTCTACGCCGCGCTGTCCCTGGGCATCGACCCGTCGCCGATCCGGCCGATCTCGGAGCTGAAGGCCCGCATCTCGTGAGCACCGAGGGCGGGACGAGGGCCGTCGTCGCGGCCCTCGCCGCCAACTCCGGCATCGCGGTCACGAAGTTCGGCGCCTGGGCCGTCACCGGGTCGAGCTCGATGCTCTCCGAGGCCATCCACTCGGTGGCCGACGCGGGCAACCAGGTGCTCCTGCTGATCGGCGGTGCTCGGGCGAGGAAGGCGGCCGACGCCCAGCACCAGTTCGGGTACGGCCGGGTGCGCTACGTCTACGCCTTCGTCGTCTCGATCGTGCTCTTCAGCCTCGGCGGGGTGTTCTCCCTGGTCGAGGGGTGGCACAAGCTCCGCGACCCCGAGGAGCTCTCCGATCCCACGGTCGCGTTCGTCGTGCTGGGCATCGCCATCGTGCTCGAGGCGTACTCCTTCCGCACGGCGGTGCGCGAGGCGAACAAGAGCCGGGGCACGGCATCCCTGCTGCGCTTCGTCCGGGAGGCGCGCCAGCCCGAGCTCCCCGTCGTCCTGCTCGAGGACACCGGTGCCCTGGTGGGACTCGTGTTCGCCCTGCTGGGCGTGTCGCTCGCCGTCCTCACCGGCGACGCGCGGTGGGACGGCCTGGGTGCCATGGCCATCGGTGCCCTGCTGGTCGTCATCGCCGTGTTCCTGGCCCGCGAGATGAGCTCGATGCTGGTGGGGGAGAGCGCCCGACCCGACGAGCACGATCTGGTCGAGCAGGTGCTCGCCGCGACCCCCGGGGTGGACCGGGTGATCCACCTGCGGACCCTGCACACCGGTCCGGACGAGATCATGGTGGCCGCCAAGATCGCCGTCACCGGCACGGACAGCGCCGCCGAGGTCGCGGCCACGATCGACGCGGCCGAGCGTCGCATGCGGGCGGAGGTGCCCACCGCCCGGTGGATCTACCTCGAGCCTGACCTCGACCGCCCCGCCTGACTCGCCGGTCGCACCACGGCGCGCCGTCGGGCAGAATAGGCACCGCCCAGTGCGGTGATGACTCCCGCATGAGCGACCGACGGGCCAACGAGGCCTCGTGACCCCCGTCGCCCCACGCCCGGACCCCCGGGCGCGAAACGGAGACACCAGTGCCCACGCCCGACTTCAAGGTCGCCGACCTCGGCTTGGCCGAGTTCGGCCGCAACGAGATCCGCCTCGCCGAGCACGAGATGCCCGGACTCATGGCCATGCGCACCCAGCACGGCGCGGGCAAGCCCCTCGCGGGAGCCCGCATCACCGGCTCTCTGCACATGACCGTGCAGACGGCCGTCCTCATCGAGACCCTCGTGGCCCTCGGCGCCGAGGTCCGCTGGGCCTCCTGCAACATCTTCTCCACACAGGACCACGCGGCCGCAGCGGTGGCCGTCGGCCCTGACGGGACTCCCGAGGACCCGCGCGGCGTGCCGGTCTACGCCTGGAAGGGCGAGACGCTCGAGGAGTACTGGTGGTGCACCGAGCAGGTGCTGCGCTGGCCCGACGGCGCCGGCCCCAACATGATCCTCGACGACGGCGGCGATGCCACCCTCCTCGTGCACAAGGGCCGCGAGTTCGAGCTCGCCGGAGCCGTTCCCTCGACGGACGCCGCCGACTCCGAGGAGTACGCGGTCATCCTCGACCTGCTGCGTCGCTCGCTCACGGAGGACACGGGACGCTGGACACGGATCGCCGAGGGGATCCAGGGCGTCACCGAGGAGACCACGACCGGCGTCCACCGGCTCTACGACATGGCCCGGCAGGGATCGCTGCTCTTCCCCGCGATCAACGTCAACGACTCGGTCACCAAGTCCAAGTTCGACAACAAGTACGGCTGCCGGCACTCGCTCGTCGACGGCATCAACCGCGCCACGGACGTCCTCGTGGGCGGCAAGGTCGCGGTCGTCTGCGGCTACGGCGACGTCGGCAAGGGCTCGGCGGAGTCGCTGCGCGGCCAGGGGGCCCGCGTGGTCGTCACCGAGATCGACCCGATCTGCGCGCTGCAGGCGGCCATGGACGGCTACGAGGTCAGCCGTCTTGAGGACGTCATCGAGCGCGCCGACATCATCATCACCGCGACCGGGTGCTACGACGTGGTCGGTGTCGAGCACATGGAGCGGATGAAGCACCAGGCGATCCTGGGCAACATCGGCCACTTCGACAACGAGATCGACATGGCCGGCCTCGCCTCGGTGCCCGGCATCCGGCGCACGACCATCAAGCCCCAGGTCGACGAGTGGACCTTCCCGGACGGCAAGTCGATCATCGTCCTGTCCGAGGGCCGCCTGCTCAACCTGGGCAACGCGACCGGCCACCCGTCGTTCGTCATGAGCAACTCGTTCACCAACCAGGTGCTCGCGCAGATCGAGCTCTTCACCAAGCTCGACCAGTACCCGATCGGGGTCTACACCCTGCCCAAGCACCTCGACGAGCTGGTGGCTCGCCTGCACCTCGACGCGCTCGGCGTCGGGCTCACCGAGCTGACCAAGCCGCAGGCCGAGTACCTCGGGGTCGACGTGGCCGGGCCCTACAAGCCCGATCACTACCGCTACTGACCCGTTGAGCGACTCACCCGTCCTCGCAGGGGCGCCCTATCCGGGCGCCCCTGCGACGTATGCCCAGGCCGTGGCGGCGGGCCGCGACCTGCGGGCCCCGCGCTGGGGGCTCCCCGACGTCGTCGTGGCGCTCCTGCTCGGCCTGCTCGTGCCTCTCTTCATCCTGTCGGGCCTCATCGCCTTCGGCGCCGCGCCGGACGGCGCGGTGGTGCTCCTCGGCGCCGCGGCCCTGCCCTGGATCGGGTTCGCCGTGTGGCCGTGGCTCACCACCCGTCTGCAGGGCAACGGGCCCCGGATCGACCTCGGCCTCGCGCTTCGTCCGATCGACCTCGCGTGGGGGGTCGGCGCCGGGATGGCCAGCCTGGTGCTCGGCTCGGTCGTGGCGGCCCTCACCGAAGCCGTCACCGGCCCGTTCGAGTCCAGCGCCGGAGCCGCCGTGGCGCAGGCCGACGTGGCGCGCTGGGTCGTCGTGGCCTTCGCGCTGTGCGCCCTCGTCGGCGCCCCGATCGCCGAGGAGCTCTGCTTCCGCGGCCTGGCCTTCGCCGCCATCGCCCGTCGTGCCCACCGCGGCGGGCGGCGTGCGGTGCCGTGGGCCGTGATCGGCTCGTCGGTGCTCTTCGCGCTCATCCACCTCGAGCCCGTGAGATTCCCCGTCCTGCTGACCATCGGGCTGGTGCTGGGGTGGGTCCGGGCCCGCACCGGCCGCCTGGGCGCACCGATCGTCGCGCACATGGTCAACAACTCGCTGGGTGTCATCGGGATCCTCAGCATGGGCTCATGACCGCGGGATCGGCGCGTCGCCGGATCCGGGGCAGTCGCTCGCGCGTCGTATCCTGGTACCCCCGAGTCCTGGACGGCAGATGACGACGACAGCCCTCGACGCACCCGCGTCGGTGTCGCCGCGCGCGCCGCGCTGGACCTACATGCCGGGCCTGGACGGCATCCGTGCGGTCGCCGTGCTCGCGGTCCTGCTGTTCCACGCCGACGAGTCCTGGCTGCCGGGCGGGTTCCTCGGCGTGGACGTCTTCTTCACGCTCTCCGGGTTCCTGATCACGTCGCTGCTGCTCGCCGAGCTCGACGCACGCGGCGGGATCGACTTCGGTCGCTTCTACCTGCGGCGCGCCCGGCGCCTGCTCCCCGCGCTCTTCCTGGTGCTCATCGCGACCTCGCTGCTGGCGGCCACGATCGCCAAGGACGCTGCCGAGCAGGTGCGGGAGGATGTCGTCGCGGCGTTCCTCTACGTCACCAACTGGTGGTACGTGCTCGGAGACCAGAGCTACTTCGAGGCCACCGGCCGCCCGCCGATGCTCCAGCACCTGTGGTCGCTCGCGGTGGAGGAGCAGTTCTACCTCATCTGGCCGCTCCTCATGTACGGGCTCTGGCGCCTCGGCCGCCGCCGGGGCGTCCTCCTGGGGGCGGCCCTGGGGGCACTGGGGTCCACCGCGTTCATGGCGGTGCTCGCCCTGCGTGCGGGCGTGCTCGACGGAGGCGAGACGAGCCGGGTCTACTTCGGCACCGACACCCACGCGATGACCCTCCTCGTGGGCGCCTCGCTCGCGGTGCTGTGGCAGCCCCGGAGGCTCGCCACGGCCCTCACCGACCGGGGCCGCACAGCCGTATCGGTGCTCGGCGGTGTGGGTCTCCTCGCCCTCCTTGTCATCTTCCGGACGGTCGATGCCACCTCACCGGTGCTGTGGCTGGGCGGCTTCCTCGTCCTCGGGCTGGTCACCGCGACGGCCGTGGCCTCCGCCGCCATCACCGGGACCGCCGTGGCGGGCCTGCTCTCCCGCCAGCCGCTGCGCTGGCTCGGCGAGCGCTCCTACGGCATCTACCTGTGGCACTGGCCGATCTTCATGGTGCTGCGGCCGGGCATCGACGTCGCGGCCGAGGGATGGCCCGTCCAGGCCGCCCGCTTCGCGCTGACGTTCGCCGTCGCCGAGCTGTCCTACCGCTATGTGGAGATGCCGGTGCGCCACGGGGCCATCGGCCGGGCCTGGCGCCGCTGGCGCGAGCAGGGCTCGTCGGCGCTGGCCGGCCGGGCTGCGGTGCTCGGCGCCACGGCGGTCACCCTGGTCGCCGTCCTGGGTGTCGGGCTCAGCTCGGCGAAGGAGCCCACGGTGCAGGACGCGCTCGCGGGCGTGACCGAGGTGGGCGGGGAGGACCTGCTGGACCCGGCCACACCGGCGCCTGGCGCGAGCCCCTCGGGGGCGGTCGAGCCGTCGACAACGCCGTCGCCCAGTGCGGTGCCCAGCGGGTCGCCGGCCCCGAGCGGCTCCCCGGCGCCGTCCGCCTCCGCGCCGAGCAGCACGGTCGTGCCCGCGGGGGAGGACGCCTTCGGCCTGCCGACCACGGCGTTGGGCGACTCGGTCATGCTCGCGGCGCGCGACGCGCTCCAGGAGACCTTCCCCGGCATCAAGGTCGACGCCGCGGTCAGTCGGCAGTCCTACGACCTGTTCGCCCGCCTGCGCCTGCGACAGCAGACCGGGAAGATCGGCCAGGTCGTCATCATCCACACCGGTACCAACGGGTCGATCAAGTCCGGTGAGCTCGACCGCACGCTGCGCTCGCTGTCGGACCGCGCCCGTGTCGTGCTCGTCACCGTGCGCGCGCCGCGCTCATGGGTCGACAACAACAACGAGATCATCCGGGCGGCGGCGGCCAAGTACGCCGCCGGCAACGTGCGTCTGGCCGACTGGACCAAGGCCTCGGCCGGCAAGCGGGACTGGTTCTACGCCGACGGGATCCACACGAAGGGCGCGGGGAGCCAGGCCTACGCCTCGCTCATCCGCGAGACGCTCCGCCGCTGAGGGTTGCTCGTCGGTCAGAGGTGGTAGCGGTCGACCATGCGGTCCAGCAGGGCCGCGTAGGCGCGGCGCCCCGAGCTGGTGAGGTGGTAGCCGTCGCGGGCGAACCACGACGAGCGGCCCACCGAGGCCTTCGCCCAGTCGATGAGCACGACGCGCCCGGCGCGGAACGACGCGTCGCACCGGCGGAGGGTGCGGTTGTTCGACGCCATCCACGTCCGCGGGACCTTGACGGTCACGAGGAACACCCGACGCGACGAGCCGGCGTTGCGCACGACCGTGCGGCAGTCCGAGTACGTGACGGTGCCGTTGGTCCCGAGGTGGACGATGACGTTGCGGGGCAGCGTGCCCGTCCGTGCGGCGTAGGCGACCAGCGACTTCGCCGCCCCGAACTGCCGGCTCACCGTGGCGTTGACGCGGAACCCGCGGGCGGTGAGATTGGGCTTGGCCCCGAGCATCACCGAGTCGCCGATGGCGTAGCGTCCGGCGCGGACGGCTGTGGGCGCGATCACCGCGCTCGAGGTGGAGGCCGGGACGAGGGCCGCCGCGGGCGCCTCCGCCGTGACGCTGGCCGAGCCCGGCGCGACCGCGCCGGCCGG
>JAHECT010000127.1 GCA_024641605.1 Micrococcales bacterium | reverse complement strand
GCCGCCGTGCGCGTCCCGGCGGTTCTGGGCCACCGCGACATCGGGTCCACCGCCTGCCCGGGCCGCTACCTCGGGCCCGAGGTGCCGGCGATCCGCAGCCTCGCCTACCGCTACCAGTCGACCCAGCTGTTCGCGCCGAGGCTCTCCCGCTCGGTCATGCCCTACGGGTCCACCGGCGCCAGCGTGACCGCGCGCGCGAGCACCGCGCTCACGTGGCGGCTCGAGGTGTTCTCGACCTGCCAGGACGCCCCCGTCCGGGTGCTGACCGGGAAGGTGGGTCGTGGCGGCCTGTTCTCCGTCGCCTGGGACCAGCGCGCCTCGGACGGCAGCCAGGCCCTGCCCGGCGACTACCGCCTCGTGCTGTCCGCGACCTCGGGGAGCGCGGTGGCCTATCCGGTCAGCCTCAACCTCGTCGTCACCGAGACCGAGACCTCGCCGATCGGCCCGTGCGCCCAGGTGCGCCAGCTGACCGACCTCAACACCGTGACCGCCTCGGTCCGCGCCGGGCGCCTCGCCGCGCCCACGTCCACGACCGTGGTGCTCAGCCCCACCTCCTCGGCCCGTACCGCGCTCATCGCGGCACCGCTCGCCGCAGCGAAGCGGGCACCCAACCTGCTCACCACGGCGTCCGCGCTGCCGCCCGTCGTGGAGCGCGACATCCGCTCCCGTCGGCCCAGCACCGCCTACGTCGTCGGGACGACCACCCAGATCGGCGAGTCCGTGGTGGCGCGCCTGCGGGCCATCGGCGTGCGGACCGTCGTGCGCCTCACCGGTCCGGGCCTGCCCGCGACCGCCGACGCCGTCGCGGCGGCGATGGGCGCACGTGGCCGCGCCGTCGGCGTCCGGCTCTCCGCGGGACCGGACGTCGCCACCGCAGCAGCGGCCGCGGCCGCCGCGTCCCGCCGACCGCTCCTCGTCCTCGGCCGGACCTCGGTCCCGAGCGTGACCCGCTCGACGATCGCCCGCCGAGGGTTCACCGACATCGTGGTCGCCGGGCCGGCCTCGCTCGTCGCGGACTCGGTCGTGAGCCAGCTGCGCGCCCGCCGGGTCTCGGGCGCCGACGACACGGCCACCTCGCGCGCCCTCGTCGAGACGCTGGCCCCCCGGGCCGCCTCGGTCACCCTCCACCCGGTCGTGCGGACCCGGCACCGGGCCGTGTCGGCGTCCACGGGACGACCGGTCGTGCTCGTGGGATCGACGATCGCCCCCGTCACGTCGTGGCTGTCCACCCGTCGGTCGGTCACGTCGGTCGTCGCCGTGGCCCCGACCTCGCTGTGGGGCGCCACCACCCGCACCGCGCTCCGGACCTCGCTGGCGACCGCGACCACGACGGTCCCGGCGCCGAGCACCACCACGTCGCCCGCTCCGACGCCCACCGCGTCGGCCACGACGGCCCCCGTGCCGTCGGCACCGGCGATCCCGTCCGGCTTCACGTTCTACGGCGCCGGCAGCGGCCACGGCGTCGGGATGTCGCAGTACGGCGCGCGCGGCATGGCGCTCGAGGGGAGCACGGCGGCCCAGATCGTCCAGCACTTCTACACCGGCACCGCGCTCACCCCGGTCAAGACCACGAGGGCCATCAAGGTCAACCTGCTCTACAAGGTCCCCGCGGTCGTGCTGCGGGGCGAGGCGCTCGCCTCCGGCGGGGGCCGAGTCGAGGTGCAGATCGCGGGCTCGACGCCGGTGCTCGGCTCGGTCGGCGACCTGTTCACGGTGACCCCGTCCGCGGGCAGGGTCGTCGTCCGCCGGGTGAGCGGGGGGACCACCTCGGTCGTCGGCAGCGGCACGGCCGTCACCGTCCGGTGGTCGGGCACCCGGGTCGCCGGGGGTGCCGGCTCGGCGGCGAGCCTGCTCAACGTGGCCACCTCCACGGCGGGTCTGAACACCGCGGGTCACCGCTACCGCTACGGCAGCCTGCTCGTGGCGCCGAGCACCTCGACCCCCTCCCGGCTGCACGCCGTCGCGACTCTGCGGCTGCACGACGAGTACCTGCGCGGGATCGCGGAGGTCCCCTCCTCGTGGCCGGCCGCCGCCCTGCAGGCCCAGGCCCTCGCGGCCCGGACCTACGCCATCTCCAAGGTGAACTCCGGCCTGCGCTCCGAGTGCCGCTGCCACGTCGACGACGGTGGCGGGCCGTACTACGACCAGACCTACGTGGGCTGGTCGAAGGAGTCCGACGCCTTTGGCGCGGCGTGGGTGTCGGCGGTCAACGCCTCGTCGACGAGCTCGTCCACCGGTCAGGTCATCACGAGCGGCGGCAAGCCGATCACGGCGTTCTACTACGCCGCCTCGGGCGGCCGGACGCAGAACTCCGAGGACGTCTGGGTGGCCGCGCTGCCCTACGCCCGGTCCGTGGGCGACCCCTGGAGCATGGATCCGTCCGTGCCCTGGTCGTCGTGGCTGCCGCGCCAGCGCTCCCAGGCCCAGGTCGCCGCGGCGTTCGGCCTCCCCGACGTCGTGCGCGTCGACCTGTCCTCGCGCACGGCGGGCGACGGGGTCAAGCTCGCGCGCGCCTGGTCCTCGTCCGGCGCGACCGCCTCGCTCACCGGCGAGCGGCTGCGCAGCCGGCTCTCCCTCCCCAGCACGTGGGTGTGGCGGGCGGTGACCCAGGCTCCGGGCGGTCTGGCCGCCCTGGCGCTGGCGCAGACGAAGCGATCGACGTCGAAGGTCGTCGTCCTCGCACCCAGCGGGTCGGCCGCCGCGACGGCGATCGCGGCGAACCTCGGCGCCCGCAAGGGCTGGCCCGTCCTGCTCACGTCGAGCTCGCGGCTCGCGACGGCGGCGCGCAACGAGCTGTCCCGCCGTCGACCCGCGACCGTCTACCTCGTCGGTACGCCTACCCAGCTCCCCGACACGCTGGCCGCGGCGGTGGACGCGGTGTCGGGCACCGTCGTGCGGCTCTCCGGACCGACGGACGCCGACGTCTCGGTGCGCGTGTCGACCTTCCTTCGGCCGGCGTCGGGGTCCAGCCCCTGGATCGCCCCGGCGAACGACCCCGACCTGCTGGCCGTCGCCTCGGCCGCGGCGAGCGCGACCTCCCGCCCGTTCCTCGTCGTTCCGAACGCGTCCACGGCCTCGTCGGCCGTGTCGTCCTACGTGACGTCGCTGCGCGCCCGGTCCGTGGTCGTCGGCAGCACCGCTCAGGTCGGTGCCGCGGTGGCGACCTCGGTCCAGGCGGGATCACGCATCGCGGGGACCGACGACGCCGACACCTCGGGACGGGTCCTCGCGGTGCTGCGGGGGACGCAGGCCGCGCTCGCGACCTCGGCGGCGCCGGGTCGTGCGCTGCTGGCGGCCCCCGGCTCGCCGGTGCTCATCGTCGGCTCCCGGCTCCCGTCGTCCTCGCTCACGGCCCTCCAGCAGGGCACCTCGCGGCTGGTCGTGACCGCGGGCGTGGACGCGGCGCTCGTCACCGTCGCCCGCCGCGCCTGACGCGGGCGGGCATCAGGCCAGGACGCGCGCGCACCGCTCGGTCCGGGCCACCTCCGCCGGGTCCGCCTCGGGGTCGCGCAGCACCACCACGGCGCCGTCGATCCCGAGGGGCAGGGCGAGCAGGGCGAGCAGGCCGTCCGGCTCGGCGTCCGAGGGCACCAGGAGCCGGTCGCCCCGGGCCAGCCCGTGCCGGTCGGCGAGCGCCACCGCTGCGTGGAGCGCCTCGTCCTGCGTCCAGCCTCGGGAGTCCGCGCGCAGCCATGGTGCGGATCCCGCCACGTCGGCGTCGGGCGTGAAGACGTCTCCGTGAGCACGTACCTCGACGGCGGCGTCGAGCAGGCCCGGCGGGAGGGCCCGGTCGAAGGGCATGCCCCATGGGTGCAGCGAGGTCGCAAGTCCCAGCGGCGCCGCCGGCCCGTCGAGGCCGTCCGGTCCGACCACGCTCACCTCGACCGTCGAGTCCGCCGGGTCGCCGCCCACCCAGGCGAGCGCGCCCACGGCGGCGCAGGCCCCGAGCCAGACCGCCGTCTGCCAGTGCAGCGGGAGGTCCACGGCCACGATCGACCCGGGTCCGGCTCCGGCATCGTCGCGGAGGAGGTTCGCGGCCTTGGCGACGTTGTTCTCGAACGTGCGCACCGACAGCTCGACCCGCTCGCCGCCAGGGCCGATCGAGGTGAGGAGCGGGCGTCCGGGGTCGCGCTCGAGCGCCGCCCGCAGCGCGGCGGGGATCGTCGTCGGGGTCACCTGCCGACCCTACGGCGATCGTCGGGCCCGGACCGTGTGCCACAGTGTCGGCGTGCTGGAAGCCGTCCTCCTCGTCGGAGGTCAGGGGACGCGGCTGCGTCCGCTGACCGTGACGACACCCAAGCCGATGCTGCCCGTCGCGGGCGTCCCGTGCACGGAGCACCAGATCGCGCGGGCGCGCGACGCCGGCGTGAGCCGCGTCGTGCTCGGCACCTCGTACAAACCCGAGGTCTTCCTCGAGCACTTCGGCGACGGGTCCCGCTTCGGCGTGGAGCTCGTCTACGTCACCGAGGACGTGCCCATGGGCACCGGCGGCGCGATCCGCCACGTGGCCGACCACCTGCTGAGCGGCCCGGACGACCCGGTGCTGGTCTTCAACGGCGACATCCTCTCCGGGCACGACATCGCGGGCCAGGTGCGGCGCTGGCGTGAGGACACCGCGGACGTGTCGCTCTACCTCACCAGGGTCGAGGACCCGCGCGCCTACGGCCTGGTCCCGACCGACACCGAGGGACGCGTGCTGCAGTTCCTCGAGAAGCCCTCGACGCCGGAGGAGATCGTCACCGACCAGGTCAACGCCGGCTGCTACGTCTTCCGCCGCCGGGTGATCGACGCGATCCCCACCGGGCGCCCGGTCTCCGTGGAGCGCGAGACGTTCCCGGGACTGCTGGCCGCCGGTTCGGTCGTCACCGGCTTCGTCGACGAGGGCTACTGGCTGGACCTGGGCCGCCCGCTCGACTTCGTCCAGGGTTCGCGCGATCTCGTCACCGGGCGCGCACCGAGCTCGATCCTGCCCGGCCCGGTGGGGGAGGCGATGGTCGTGCCCGGGGCCGAGGTGGCCCAGACCGCCGTGCTGAGCGGCGGGACGTTCGTGGGAGCGGGTGCGACCGTGGGCCCGGACGCGGTCGTGGAGGGGTCCGTGCTGTTCGACGGCGCGATGGTGGCCGCGGGCGCGCACGTGCGCGACTCGGCGATCGGCTACGGCGCGATCGTGGGATCGGGGGCGTTCCTCGACGGCGTCGTCGTCGGTGACCGGGCCGTGGTCGGGCCGGGCAACGAGCTCGTCCACGGGGCCCGCGTCTGGCCGGGCGTGGCCCTGTCGGAGACCTCGATCCGCTTCTCCTCCGATCGCTGAATGCGCGAGGTCGGGCGCGCCTGGCGGCCGTCGTGGCCGGTCTCGCTGACCGCGACGCTCGGGTCGCTCGGGCGCGGGCGAGCCGACCCGACGTACCGGCGCACCGCCGACGGTGCGGTGTGGCGGACCATGCGCACCCCCGAGGGTCCGGCGACGCAACGGCTCGTCGTGGCGGGTGCGGAGGTGCTCTCCAGCGCCTGGGGGCCGGGGGCCGACTGGGCGAGCGATCGCGTGCCCGTGCTCCTCGGCGCCGGTGACGACGTCACCGGGTTCGACGCGTCCGGCCACCCGCTCGTCGCGGCGCAGTGGCACCGCCTGGGCGGGGGCATGCGCACGCCCGCGACGGGGGTCGTGCTGGAGACCCTGGTCCAGACGATCCTCGAGCAGCGGGTGACCGGGCGCGAGGCCCGGCGCTCGTGGGGGTGGCTGCTCGCGGCCCGGGGCGAGGCCGCTCCGGGCCCGTCGCCCGACGGGATGCGGGTGTTCCCCGCGGCGGGCGAGGTCGCCTCCGTGCCGTCCTGGGAGTGGCACCGGGCGGGGATCGAGGACTCCCGGGCGGCCACGATCCTGCGCGCGGCGTCCTATGCCGGGCGGGTGCAGGAGTGCGCGGAGCTGCCCGCCGCCGAGGCGCGCGCCCGGCTCGAGGCACTGCCGGGTGTGGGGGTGTGGACGTCCGCGGAGGTGGCCTCGCGCGCCCTCGGCGATCCGGACGCGGTGTCGTTCGGGGACTTCCACGTCGCAGCCCAGGTCGTCTACGCCCTGACCGGCGAGACGGACGGCGACGACGACCGCCTCGCCGAGGTGCTCGCCCCTTGGGCGGGTCACCGCGGCAGGGTCCAGCGCCTCGTCGAGCTGTCCGGCGTGAGCCGACCCGCGCGGGGGCCGCGCTACAGCCCGCTGGACCATCGCGGGCGCTGAGCCCCGGCCCGGGACGCGATCCGTGTCATCCGCGCCGCTCGGCCCGCGGCGGCGCGGACGAGGGCATGATCATGAGCGTGGAGGTGCGGACATGGCTCGGGTGAGCGCCGGGGAGTGGCTCACGGAGGAGCGGCGAGCGGGGCTGCTCTCGGCCGTGGCCGCCTATCCGCTCACCCGCCTCGCCGGGACGCTGCCCCGCCCGGTGTTCGACGGGACGCTGGTGTCGGGCGCGGCCATGGCGGTCGCCTACGGGACCGGGCTCGTCACCTCGACCGCCCTGCGCCGGGCGAGCGCGCGCGTGACGCACGACGACCTGCGCCACGACCTGCTGACCACCGCGTCCGCCACCGGGCTC
>JAHECT010000016.1 GCA_024641605.1 Micrococcales bacterium | reverse complement strand
AGCCCCACCAGCTCGCGACAGATGCTGGCGACCGTTCCCGGATCCGGATAGCTGTCACCGCCGGCTCCCGTGGTCCGAGGCGCCCCCGGATCGGTGACGGTGACCGTGCAGGTGACGCGATTGGGTCCGGTGATAGGTGACGCGAGGGTCCGCGGGCTCCCGACCACCTCAGTCGTATCCAGCCGCACCGTCAGCGAGTCCGTCGTTCCGTCGCTGCAGCGTGTGGTGATCACCGCCGGCCGTAGCCGGGACTGCTCCGGTCCGCTGACGGAGGCTCGCACCACGATCGTCGGGTAGGGCACGAACTCGTTGACGAAGGTGCACGTGACGTTCGGCTCGTCTGCTCCGACAGTGACGATCCCGACCGTCGCGTCACCGGGATCAGGGGATGCGAGACCGGCGTTGCAGGTCAACTCGTTGGCCTTCCACCGCCCGGCATCGGTGGGCGAGGGCAGCAGCTCCCGGATCCGGAATCGGGAGTCGGGTTGATCGACCGGGAGCGCGTCCAGGTCCAGGGTGGAGCTCGCGGAATCGACGACGGCCTCCACCGCCTGCCCGAATCGGGTCGGCGTCGCCGACAGCGTCGCCGTGCCAGGTTCGGCCCCCGGCGGGACATCCACCTGAAGGACCTCGAAGCTGAACGTGCCCGGCGTGAAGCGGGGCGCGTCCGGCTCGCTCGGACTCAGGCAGTAGTCGCCCTCGCACTGGTCCACGACCTTCAGGATGGTCAGCGATCCCGTTGCGCCGGTGACGCTGGTGCGCGCGTGCTCGGAACCCGCGCTGCCGACGGTGCTGGCCACGACCGATGCCGCGCCCCACCCAGCACGTCCGTGTGCGGCACTCGACGGCCCCACGGCCCCACCTGCCACCAGCGTGGCCGTGCCCGCCGCCGCTGCCACTCCGATCCACCGACGAGGACCTCTCACGTCTCCACTGGACCACCGGGACACAGCGGATTCAGCCGCCCGATGATGTCGTGACAGGACTCACACCGGGGATGCGGACAGGAGCATCGACTCCGAGCGCACGGCACTCATCCTCCTGCCGGGGCAGGTCCACGCGGGTCAGACACCGCTCTCCTCGGTATCGGTGACCGCGTGCCGCGGCTCCGTCACGGTGCCGGCGTGGGCGCGCAGCTCCGGGTTGCGCCGTACCGCGACCCAGCTCGCGAGACCGGTGACGACAAGAACCACGGCGATCACGATCAGCGACAGGTTCGTGGAGATCTTGGGGATGGACGGGTTGAGCTCGTGGGCCCACAGAAGGATCAGCTTGGCCCCGATGAACACGAGGATGAACGCGAGCCCGGTCGACAGGTAGATGAGCCGGTCGAGCAGTCCCTTGAGCAGGAAGTAGAGCGCGCGCAGGCCCAGGAGCGCGAAGGCGTTCGCGGCGAAGACGAGGTAGGCCTCCTGCGTCACCCCAAAGGTGGCCGGGATCGAGTCGAGCGCGAACAGCAGGTCCGTGGCGCCGATGGCCACCATGACCAGGAACAACGGGGTGGCCACGCGCCGGCCGTCGATGCGGGTGAAGAGGCGGGTCCCGTCGTAGGACTCGGTGATCGGCACGATGCGTCGCACCGTGCGGACCACGGCGTTGTCCTGCGGATTGGGGTCGGCGTCGCGGTGGCGGAAGAGCCCGATACCGGTCCAGATCAGGATGGCCCCGAACACGACGAACGTGAAGCTGAACGCCGCGAGGGCGGCGGCGCCGATCGCGATGAACACGGCACGGAAGATGAGGGCGAGCACGACGCCGACGAGCAGGACGCGCTGGTGGTAGATGGCCGGGACGGCGAACTGGGTCAGGATGATGACGAAGACGAACAGGTTGTCCACGGACAGGGACTTCTCGACCAGGTAGGCCGCGAAGTACTCCGACCCGAACGTCGACCCGAAGTAGCTCCACACCCAGATGCCGAAGGCCACGGCCACGCCGATGTAGAACACCGACCAGGCGAGCGCCTCCTTGAAGTGCACCTCGTGGGGCTTGCGGCTCACCGTGACGAAGTCCAGCGCGATGAGGACCGCGATGGCCCCGAGAGTGACGACCCAGATGGTCGTGGTGACGTCCATGAGCGAAGAACCTATCCGGAGTCGGCGTTCTGCTCACGCCGAGAGGCGAGCAGGCTGGCCACGGTCGTCACCGCGAGCACGGTGACGATGATCGCCAGCGACAGTCCCGTGCTCGGGACCGGGACCGGGACCGGCTCGCCGCCGTTGAGGAAGGGCAGCGTGTTCGTGTGCAGCGCCTCGAGCACGAGCTTGACCCCGATGAAGCCGAGAACGATCGCGAGGCCGATGGAGAGGTAGACCAGCCGGTTGAGCAGGTCGCCGAGCAGGAAGTAGAGCTGGCGCAGCCCGAGGAGGGCGAACACGTTCGCGGCGAACACGATGTAGGGCTCCTGGGTCAGCCCGAAGATCGCCGGGATCGAGTCGAGCGCGAAGACGAGGTCGGTCGTCCCGAGGGAGATGAGGACGATGAGCATGGGCGTCCACACCCGGCTCCCCTCCAGCCGGACCCGCAGCTTCGTCCCGTGGAAGTCCGGCGTCGTCGGCAGCACCCGGGCCACCCACCGGACGAGGGCGTTCTCCCGATACTCGTCGTCGTCGGTCTCGCCCTCCGTCGCGAGCTTGATCGCGGTCACGACGAGGAACGCGCCGAAGAAGTAGAAGACCCAGCTGTACTGGGCGATGACGGCGGCGCCGAGCGCGATGAAGACGGCGCGGAGCACGAGCGCGATGAAGATGCCCCACATCAGGGCGGACTGCTGCAGCTCCCGAGGCACGTAGAAGCGGGCCATGATGAGGAGGAAGACGAAGAGGTTGTCGACCGAGAGGCTGTACTCGGTGATCCAGCCGGCGAAGAACTGGACCGAGTACTCCCGCCCGGCCCACCACGCCATCCCGAGGCCGAACGCCACGGCCAGGCCGATGTAGAGGCTCAGCCAGCGGACGCACTCCGCCGTCGTCGGGATGTGCGGACGCCGTCCCACCACGAGCAGGTCGATCACGAACAGCACCGCGAACAGGACCGCGGTGGCAGCCCAGATCCAGCTGGGGATGATCACGGGCGGATGGTTCCTTCGGGCTGAGGCCGGGTGAGGGCGTCATCCTCGCACGGTCGTCGCGCCGCAGGGTTCAGGCGTGGCCGGCCGCCTGCATGGCGCGGAGCTCCTTCTTGAGCTCGGAGACCTCGTCGCGCAGGCGCGCCGCCACCTCGAACTGCAGCTCGGCGGCCGCGGCGTGCATCTGGTCGGTGAGCTGGCCGATGAGCTCGGCGAGGTCGCGCGCCGGCAGGCTCGACACGTCAAGCCCCCCGGCGGCAGCCGACGAGCCCATCCCCGGCACCGGCGCCTTGCCGCGCGACTGGGTGCGCCCCGACCCGCCCAGCAGCTCGTCCGTGTCGGCGTCCTCGCGGGTGATGAGGTCGGTGATGTCGGCGATCTTCTTGCGCAGCGGGGTCGGATCGATCCCGTGGGCGGTGTTGTAGGCGACCTGCTTGGCCCGGCGGCGGTTCGTCTCGTCGATCGCCGTGGCCATCGAGGGGGTGATCTGGTCGGCGTACATGTGGACCTGGCCACTCACGTTGCGCGCGGCCCGGCCGATCGTCTGGATCAGCGAGGTGCCCGAGCGCAGGAAGCCCTCCTTGTCCGCGTCGAGGATGGCCACGAGGGACACCTCCGGCAGGTCGAGGCCCTCGCGGAGCAGGTTGATGCCGACGAGGACGTCGAAGAGCCCGAGCCGTAGCTCGCGCAGGAGCTCGACCCGGCGGAGGGTGTCGACCTCCGAGTGCAGGTAGCGCACCCTGATCCCCTGCTCGAGCAGATAGTCGGTCAGGTCCTCGGCCATCTTCTTCGTGAGCGTGGTGACGAGCACCCGCTCGTCGCGCTCGGTGCGCAGCCGGATCTCGCCCATCAGGTCGTCGATCTGGCCCTTGGTCGGCTTGACCACGACCTCAGGATCGATCAGGCCGGTGGGTCGGATGACCTGCTCCACCGCGTCGCCGCCGACCCGGCCCAGCTCGTAGGGGCCGGGGGTGGCCGAGAGGTAGACCGTCTGGCCGATCCGCCCGACGAACTCCTCCCACTTGAGCGGACGGTTGTCGACGGCGCTGGGCAACCGGAAGCCGTGCTCCACGAGGTTTCGCTTGCGGCTCATGTCGCCCTCGTACATGCCGCCGATCTGAGGGACGGTCACGTGCGACTCGTCGATGACGAGCAGGAAGTCCTCGGGGAAGTAGTCCAGCAAGGTGTTGGGCGCGGAACCGGCCTCGCGGCCGTCGATGTGCCGCGAGTAGTTCTCGATCCCGGAGCAGAAGCCGACCTGGCGCATCATCTCGATGTCGTAGGACGTGCGCATCCGCAGCCGCTGCGCCTCGAGGAGCTTGCCCTGGCGCTCCAGCTCGGCCAGGCGCTCCTCGAGCTCGGACTCGATGCCGCCGATGGCGCGCTCCATCCTCTCGGGACCGGCGACGTAGTGGGTCGCCGGGAAGATGTAGAGCTCCTGGTCCTCCGTGAGCACCTCGCCCGTGACGGGGTGCAGGGTCATGAGGCGCTCGATCTGGTCACCGAACATCTCGATGCGGACCGGGTGCTCCTCGTAGACCGGGAACACCTCGATCGTGTCCCCGCGGACCCGGAAGGTGCCACGGGTGAAGGCGAGGTCGTTGCGCGCGTACTGGATGGACACGAGACGGCGCAGCAGGTCGTCGCGGTCCCACTCCTCCCCCACGCGCAGGCGCGCCATGCGGTCGACGTACTCCTGCGGCGTGCCGAGGCCGTAGATGCACGACACGCTCGCCACCACGATGACGTCGCGGCGGGTGAGGAGGGAGTTGGTCGCCGAGTGCCGCAGCCGTTCGACCTCCTCGTTGATCGAGGAGTCCTTCTCGATGTAGGTGTCCGACTGCGGGAGGTACGCCTCCGGCTGGTAGTAGTCGTAGTAGGACACGAAGTACTCGACGGCGTTGTTCGGCAGGAGATCGCGGAACTCGTTGGCGAGCTGCGCCGCGAGCGTCTTGTTCGGCGCCATGACCAGCGTGGGCCGCTGGAGGCGCTCCACGAGCCAGGCCGTGGTGGCCGACTTGCCCGTGCCCGTGGCTCCCAGCAGGACGACGTCGCGGTCGCCCCGGTCGATCCGGCGGGCGAGCTCCTCGATCGCCGCGGGCTGGTCGCCGGAAGGTCGGTAGTCGGAGACCACCTCGAACGGCGCGACCTTGCGCTGCAGATCGGTGACAGGACGGACCATGCCGTCACGGTACGGGCACCCACCGACACCCTGCACCCGCGCGACCCGACAGCCCGCCGCTGAGACTGATCATCTGCGGGCTACCGGCGCTGGGTAGCCCGCAGATGATCAGTCTCGCGGGTGGGCCGGGCCGGTGGTGAGGCCGGCCCAGAGGGCGTCGACCTGGGCGTGCAGCGCGTCCAGGTCCGCGTCGTTGACCAGGACGTGGTCGGCGATGGCCCGGCGCACCTCGTCGGAGGCCTGCGCGGCCATCCGGGCCCGGGCGTCCTCGTCGGGCATCCCCCGGGCCACGAGCCGTGCCAGCCTGTCCTCCGCCGGAGCCTCGACCACCACGACGGCGTCGAACCCTTCGACGGGCCGCAGTCCGCTCTGCGGCGACTCGGCCAGCAGGGGTACGTCGTAGACGACGACCGCGTCCGCGGGGGCGCCTGCGACCAGCTCGGCTGCGCGGTCCCCTACGAGCGGGTGGACGATCGCCTCGAGCCGGTGCCGCGCGGGTTCGTCGGCGAACACGATCGTCGCCACAGCCGGGCGGTCGAGGGACCCGTCGGGCAGCAGCACGCCGGGACCGAACTCCGCGACGACGGAGGCGAGACCGGGGCTGCCAGGGGCCACCACCTCGCGGGCCAGGGCGTCCGCATCGACCACCACCGCGCCGAGCCTCGCCAGCCGGGCGGCCACCGTGGACTTGCCCGACCCGATGCCGCCCGTCAACGCCACGAGCATGTGGAGAACCTCCCGGTCGCCGCCGACGGACACCCCGATCATCCAGCACCCGCCGAGGTGCTGGTCCCCGCGGGTCCTGGTCGGCCCTCGGGACGTCGCAGGACCCCCCGCCCGTAGGGGCGAGGGGTCCTGGTCGACGCGGTGGATCAGGCGCCGGTGAGCTTGTCCCGCAGGGCCTGGAGGGCCTCGTCGGTCGCGAGCGTGCCCGCTGCCTCCGGTGCCGGGGAGGTGTAGGTCTGGCCAGCGTCGCCCTCAGCCGCTGCGGCACCCGCGGCGGCGTCGGCCTTGCGCTGCTCCTCGACCTGCTTCTTGTGCGCCTCCCAGCGGGAGTGCGCCTCGGCGTACTGACGCTCCCACTCGGCCTGCGCGGTCTCGTGACCGGGCAGCCACTCGCCCGTCGCGGGGTCGAAGCCGTCGGGGTAGACGTAGTTGCCGGCCTCGTCGTAGGTGGCCGCCATGCCGTAGAGGGCCGGGTCGAAGTGCTCGTCGTCGATCCCGGAGATGCCCTCGCTCGCCTGCTTGAGGGACAGCGAGATCCGGCGACGCTCCAGGTCGATGTCGATGACCTTGACGAAGATGTCGTCGCCGACGGTCACGACCTGCTCGGGCAGCTCGACGTGGCGCTCGGCGAGCTCGGAGATGTGCACGAGGCCCTCGATGCCCTCCTCCACGCGGACGAACGCGCCGAACGGCACCAGCTTGGTGACCTTGCCGGGCACGACCTGGCCGATCTGGTGCGTGCGCGCGAACTGCTGCCAGGGGTCCTCCTGCGTCGCCTTGAGCGACAGCGAGACCCGCTCGCGGTCCATGTCGACGTCAAGGACCTCGACGGTGACCTCGGTGCCGACCTCGACCACCTCGGACGGGTGGTCGATGTGCTTCCACGACAGCTCGGACACGTGGACGAGACCGTCGACGCCGCCGAGGTCGACGAACGCGCCGAAGTTGACGATCGAGGAGACCACGCCGGAGCGGATCTGGCCCTTCTGCAGCTGGGTGAGGAAGGTCTGGCGGACCTCGCTCTGGGTCTGCTCGAGCCAGGCGCGGCGGGACAGGACCACGTTGTTGCGGTTCTTGTCCAGCTCGATGATCTTCGCCTCGAGCTCCTTGCCGACGTAGGGCTGCAGGTCGCGCACCCGGCGCATCTCCACCAGCGAGGCGGGGAGGAAGCCGCGGAGACCGATGTCGAGGATGAGACCGCCCTTGACGACCTCGATGACGGTGCCGGTGACGACGCCGTCCTCCTCCTTGACCTTCTCGATCGTGCCCCAGGCGCGCTCGTACTGCGCGCGCTTCTTGGACAGGATGAGGCGACCCTCCTTGTCCTCCTTCTGGAGGACGAGCGCCTCGACCTGGTCTCCCAGGGAGACGACCTCGTTGGGGTCGACGTCGTGCTTGATGGAGAGCTCGCGCGAGGGGATGACGCCCTCGGTCTTGTACCCGATGTCGAGCAGGACCTCGTCGCGGTCGACCTTGACGATGGTGCCCTCGACGATGTCGCCGTCGTTGAAGTACTTGATGGTCTCGTCGACCGCGGCCGCGAAGGCCTCTGCGTCGCCGATGTCGTTGACGGCGATCTGGTTGGTGGGGGTCTCGATGGTGGACGTCATGGAGTGAAAGGGCTCCGAACGGATAGGAATCGTGACGGTGCGACGGCGGGCCCTCATCATGCGGCGCGGCCAGCAACTCGGGCCCGCGCGGGCACTGGGTTGGTCACGACGAACGACATGCGCGTGCCTGCTCGGTCCGAGACGCGCGCAGGCCCGCGACGCAGGGTCCAGGATACGGACGTGAGCGAGCACGGGTCAAACCGCCCCCCGGGCTCCCCGATGCGCTCTGACCTGGGCAAACACGAGTCGGTGACCGCCTCGCGCACCTGGTGGGACGCCGCAGCCCCGGAGTACGCCGCCGAGCATGGCGGGTTCCTGGGCGACGACCGTCCCGGCGGAGCCCTCGTGTGGGGGCCCGAGGGCTGGACCGAGGCCGAGCTCGGGCTCCTCGGCCCCCTCCAGGGCCGGGTCGTCCTGGAGATCGGGGCCGGCGGGGCGCAGGGGTCGCGCTGGCTGGCGTCCCAGGGTGCCCGACCCGTGGCGCTGGACCTCAGCCACGCCATGCTCGCCCACGCGGGCTCGCGTGAGCCGGCGGTCGCCCTCGTGCAGGCCGACGCCGGCGCGCTGCCCCTCAGGGAGGGGTGCGTGGATCTTGCCTGCTCGGCGTACGGCGCGATCCCGTTCGTGGCGGATCTCGCCGGGGTCCTGGGCGAGGTCGCCCGCGTCCTGCGGCCGGGCGGACGGTTCGTGTTCTCCGTGACCCACCCCGTGCGCTGGGCGTTCCCGGACGTCCCAGGTGCCGCCGGGCTCGTGGCCGACCGCCCCTACTTCGACAGGACGCCCTACGTCGAGCGCGACGAGACCGGACGCGCGACCTACGTCGAGCACCACCGGACGCTCGGGGACACGGTGCGGGCAGCGACGGCCGCGGGGCTGCTCGTGGTGGACGTCGTCGAGCCGGAGTGGCCAGCGCGCAACCAGCAGACGTGGGGCGGGTGGTCCCCGCTCCGGGGTGCCGTGCTGCCCGGGACCGCCATCTGGGTCTGCCGTCGCCCCGACTGACGGGCGTCGCCGGGCCGCCGCGAACGCGGCGACCCGGCTCGTGGCCGGTGTCGCCCCTACGCCGCCGGCTGCGACGACGGACGACGGGCGAGCAGGAGCCCCACCACCAGGAGCACGACGCCGAGGATCACGCCGACCAGCGGGACGGTCTGCGACACGGTCTTGACCAGTGAGGAGTTCTCCTTCGCCGCGTCGACCGCGGCGTCGACCTCCTCCGGGGCGAACCCGAGCTTGCCCTTGATGATGGTCACCGCGTCGGTGCCATCGGGGCCGCGCAGGGTCTGGAGCTGGTCCTCGGAGCCGTTGACGATCTGGCCCGTGAACGGCTCGACATAGAGCTCGCGGGTGTTGGTGTAGAACCGCGGCGCCTCGAAGGCCGCCTCGTCGGACCCCACCAGCGAGCCCGGGACGGACTGGATCCCGATCTGGGTGGGCTCCACGGTGCCGACGAACTTGTAGACGGTGAGGCCGTCGATCTGGGTCTCCTCGACGAACTCCACCGGCGTGCCGCGCAGGAGGGAGGTGTCGAAGTAGTTGTACGTCGTCTGCTGGACGAAGAAGGGGAACTTGAGCGGCAGGATCGCGTCGCCGCCGATCATGTCCTCGGTCATGGGCTCGCCGTCGATGTTGGCCCCCGAGCCGAGGCTGAGGACCGAGGTCGTCCGGTCGAACTCGTAGCGCTGCGTTCCGGCGGTCACCAGGACGTCGCCCTCGACCCGGTTGACCCGGCTGAAGGTCTCGTAGACGCCCTTGTTGTCCCCCGCCGCTTCCGTGGCGGCCACATCGGCCTTGGTGTAGCGGGTGGACGTGAGGGCGACATCGGTCAGGAACGGGTCCCCACCACCGGCGAGCGCCGCGATGTCGAGCAGCTCGGAAGCCACTCCCTCGTTGAGGCTCGGGTCGTTCACGTCGAGGTCCAGAGGGGCCACCGTGAGCTGGGGGACCGCCACGAACTTGACGAGCAGGGCCAGAGCGACGAGGAACGCCCCTAGACCCACCATGATCAGACCGATGACGCGACGCACGGGACCTCCCGGGGAGAATGGCTGGGCGAAACGTAGCGCAGGATGGGCGGGTGTGTTACCGATGAGTAGACAGACGCGCCGAGGCGTTACCGATCCGAGAGGGGCCCGACGGTGACCCAGACGGCCCCCACCGCCCCTCCGCCGGACCGGTCGTCAGAGGACCCGCTCGACCTCGTCCCGGGGTGGGCCCGGCGCGGTTTCGATCGTCTGCGGTCCGCCTGGACCCCCCTGGACACCGTGGCAATGGTCGTCATCCTGCTCCAGTGCGCCCTCCTGGTGCCTGTGCTCCTCGGCGGCTCCCTCTACATCGACGACTGGCGTGCGCAGTCCTTCGCGGCCGACCAGCCCTTCTGGCCCTGGATCGTCGAGTCGAACCAGACGCACTTCTCGCCCGGCGCCCGGACCCTCGACTGGCTGCAGGCCGCCTACCTCCCGCTGGACCACGGGGTCGCCGTCGTCGTGACGGTCGTGATCCGTCTGGTGCTCGGCCTGGCGGCCTGGCGGCTCATCCGGCTCCTCATGGGTCCCCGGCCGGCGGGCGTCGTCACCCTCGTGGTCGTCCTGGCGACGGCGGGTCTGCTCCCCACGACCGCGTGGTACCGCCAGTCCATCACGGCGCTGCCCGTGGTGATCGCCATCCTCATGGCTGCCGTCGAGTACATCCGCCACGTCCGGTCCCCCAGCCGGACCACCCTCGCCCTCATCGTCGGCTGGATGCTCGTCGGCCTGTGCTTCCTCGAGAAGGCCCTCGTGATCGTCCCGTGGCTGGTGGGGGTCGGTCTCCTGCTCCCCCACGTCCTCGGCCTTCCGTGGCGGACGGTGGCCCGGCGCTCGATCGTCCCGGTCGCGGCGCTCGCCACCGTCGCCGTCGGGTTCGTCGCGTTCTACCTGAGCTCGGACTCCTACGACGACGGCGACGCCGGGGCCGTCGACGCCGGCTCGGTCGTCGAGCTGGTCCGCGTCAACCTGGCGCGAGCCATCGGCCCCTCGGTCCTGGGCGGACCCTGGGCCTGGACGGAGCGATCCCCCTACTACCCGACGGGGACGCCGCCCTTCTGGCTGGTCCTGGCGGCGAGCTCGGCCGTCGCGGTGGTCCTGGTGCTCGGCTGGCAGCGGCGGCGCCCGCTCACGCTCGCGGCCGCTGGCGCGTTCCTGGCGCTCTACGTGCCGAGCGTGGCGATCATCGCGGTGGGACGGCTGACCCGGGTGGGGCCCGAGACGGCTGGGCTCGAGCTGCGGCTCTGGCCCGAGGTCGTCGTGGTCGCTGTGATCCTCCTGGGACTGGTCATCGGGTCCCTCCCGCGACCGCGCTGGTCCCCACGGGTGCTCACCGCCACGACCGCCGTGTCCCTCGCGCTGGTGCTGCTCAACGCGGGAGTCAGCACGGTGCGGTTCACCCACGACTGGTGGCGGAATCCGGCCGGCGAGATCGTCGCCTCGCTCCGGGCAGCGCTCGGGACCGACCCTGCCGACCGGCGGCTCGTGGCGGTCATCGTCCCGGATGTCGTCCCGCCCTGGGTCCAGCCCGACTACCACCTGGGCACGTTGCTCGCCCCCCTCCCCGACGACGTCGACGTGACCCGCCAGACCCCCGACTCCCGCGCGTCGACCGACGAGGGGGACCTGCGCCCGGTCTCGTGGAAGACGGTGCAGGCGGCTCCCGATCGTCCCGACGGCGCCTGCGGCTTCCTCCTCGAGCGCGGCGCGGGCAGCGTGCGTGTACCGATGGGCCGGCCGGTGCCGTACTTCCGGGACTCGCAGATCCTGCTCGGGCTCTTCGTCGGCGAGGTGACCGAGCTGACCCTCCGGCTCGACACGACCGAGGGGACCGAGCCGCCCGCGTCACCCGGGTCCGTCACCCTCGAGCCTGGCGTCCATCGGCTGATGTTCCGGGTGCCCGCGGACACGCGGGTGACCGCAGTGGACGTGAGCTCGAGCAACCTCGCGGTCGGTGTCTGCTTCACGTCCGTGCGCGTCGCGATCCCCGAGCTGGCGGGCACGCGGTGAGCGCGACCCAGGCCGGTCGACCCACCGGGCAGCAGCTCCCCGCCGCGGGGCGGCTCGAGGCGCTGGACGGGTACCGGGCGCTCGCCGCCCTGTGCGTCGTCGTCACGCACGTGGCATTCCAGACCGCCGCCGTCCGTGGGCCTTTCGGCGGCTTCCTGGCACGCCTGGACATCGGCGTGACGATCTTCTTCCTGCTCAGCGGCTTCCTGCTCGTCCGGCCGTGGCTGCGGGCGCACGAGGGGACAGCTCCCCGTCCGCGTGTCGTGCCCTACGCGTGGCACCGGTTCCTGCGCATCATGCCCGCGTACTGGGTGGTCGTGGTCGCGGCCATGTTCATCATCCCGACCAACCGCGGCGCGTCGGTCGGCGAGTGGCTGATCCAGCTGCTGCTCCTCCAGATCTACGTCGATGGGGGGCTCGTGCTCGGGCTCACCCAGATGTGGAGCCTGGGGACCGAGCTCTCCTTCTACGTCGCGCTCCCCCTCATCGGCTGGTGGCTGCTCAGCCGTCGATCACCCGATTCGCGTCGTCGGCGTCGCCGTCGGTGGCTCCTCGTCGTCGCCCTCGTCGTCGTGGCGCAGGTGTGGCGAGCGGCGGTCTTCCAGATCCCCGAGGTCCCCTCGTACGCGCTGTACTGGCTGCCCAATCACATCGACTGGTTCGCCCTCGGCTTCGCACTCGCCATGCTCCGGTCCGACGATCCCGCTCTCGACGGTCCCCTGGCCGGGGTGGTCCGGGACCTGTCGCGGATGCCGGGGGTCTGCTGGGCCATCGCGCTGTCCGCGTTCTGGGTCACGACGACGGCGCTCGGCGGGCCGGTCGACCTCGTCCCGGCGACGATGGACCAGGCCTTCCTCAAGCACCTCCTCTACGGACTGGCGGCCTTCTTCGCCCTGCTGCCGGTCACGGTCGGACGGGGCGAGGACCGCACCAGCCGCACCTTCGCCTCGCCGCTGTCGCTCTGGCTGGGCAAGGTGTCCTACGGGATCTTCCTGTGGAACATGGTGCTCATCACCGTCACCCTGTGGATCACCGGGATCCCCGACTTCTCCGGCCGGTTCTGGACCGTCCTGGCCGTGGAGCTGGCGCTGACCGTCGCCGCGGCCGCGGCGTCCTGGTACGTCGTCGAGCGGACCGCCGCCCGGCTACGTGGCCGCGGGCCTGGTGCGCCGGCGCCCTGAGGCGACGACGACGAGCACCCCGGCCAGGGCGAGCAGCTGGCCCGCGGTGCTCAACGAGCCCGTGTCCGGTCCCGGCCACGGGAAGGCCGCGGAGACGATCCCGGCGCCCAGGAGCGCGACGCCCGCCAGCACCGACGTCGCGGTCCGGGGGCTGAGGCGCACCGCGGCCCGTGCCACGACGCCCAGGACCAGCCCGGGGATGCCCCCGAGCACGACACCCAGGACCGGGGCGGCCAGCTCGACCGCCCACCCCGGGACCCGCCGGGCACGCAGCCGGCCTCCCGCACCACGCGGCCGGCGCAGCGCCAGGAGCACGACGATGAGTGCGGCCACGGTTCCCACGAGCAGCCCTGTCCGGTAGACGCGGTCGGGCCCGAACCTCAGCTCGACGGCACCGGCGGACCCCGCGGGCAGGAGCCAGCCCTGCTGCCAGCCGTCGACCCTGCTCGGCTCGAGCGTGCGCCCGTCGAGAACGGCCTGCCACCCGGCGCTGGCGTTCTCGTGCACCACGAGCACGGTGTCCTCCGCGGACGCGCCGATCTCGACCCGACGCTCCGCCGCCGACCAGAGGGAGATGGTCGCACCGGCATCGGCGCCGGCCAACGCCGTCGCTCCCGCTCCGCTGAGCCGCAGCGACTCGGCCGCGAACTCGCCCGTCGCCGCGACGCGGAGGTCGACGGGGCCGGCATCCAGCGTGACCCGCGCCCCGGCACCTCCGCACGGCAGAGCCGGCACCGACGCGCCCGCCAGCAGGTCGCCGACCGTGGCGACCACGCGCGTGGGCACCAGACGCCCACCGATCTGGACCTGCGGCCCGAATCCGCAGGGCACCCCGCTGGGGGCGTCGAGGTTGACGGGGCGCCGCAGGGCGTCCGCCCCGACGAGGACGGCCTCCGACACCCCCCAGGGCAGCGCCCGGGTCCGTCCCGTCCGGGCGTCGACGTCGGTCCGCTCGGCCGTCTCGAGCGCGGTGACCTTCAGCGCGGTCACGCGCGTGCTCGGCAGCGGGACCCACCCGGTCGCACCGACGTCGGCGACGATCCCCGGCCCGCCGTCGAGGGAGACCTCTACCCGGGTCGCCGCGGAGGCGGTCAGAGCTGGATCGGTGACGAGCCGGACCCCGTCGACCACGCGCGATTCCGGGAGCGTGAGGGTGAGGGCGGGCGATGGATCCACCCGGCTCGCGATCCATCCGGTGGTCGGGTCGCGGTCGACCGCGGACTGCGCGCGGACGGCGGGATCGGGCACGAGCGCGCTGCTGGCACCGGCCAGCGTCGCGGCGCCGACGGGCTCGAGGAGGCGGTCCAGCGCCGGGCCGGGCAGCGGACGGACGATGAGGGCCAGGTCCCAGCTCCCGGCCTGCTCGACCTGAAGGCGTCGCGCCAGGAGGACCTGCTCCTCGCCGACGACCGGAAGCACGTCGGAGCAGTGGGCCCGACCTCCCAAGCTGACGCAGCCGTCCCGCCGATCGCGCGGGACGGCGGCGAGGAACGTGTCGCCGGCGCGCAGGGGGGCGGCGGGCGAGACCAGCCGGGTGCTGGTCAGTCCGTCGAGCGACACCGACGCGATGCCGACGCTCCCGCCGCCGGTGCCGGGCCGGACCTGCTCGACCTCCACCCGCACCCGGGAGGTCACGACTCCCCCCAGGCGCGCGACCGCGACGCCGCGCTCGCCGACCGGAACGATCACCCGGCCCCCGTCGACCTCCACCGCAAGGCTCTCGACCGCGGCCAACGAGCCGTCCGTCTCGACCTGCACCTCCACCCGGTCCACGGGTCGGCTCGGGAAGCCGCCGAGCTCCACCCATTGGCCCACCGCAACCGTCGTCCCGGAGCGCCACGACGTGCGCGGGTCGTCGTCGAAGGCCTGTGCGGGGCCGTAGGCGTTCCCGCGCTGGAGGACAGCCGAGGCCTGCGCGCCGGAGCTCGACGCGGATGGCGTGCCGAACGTGTCGACCGCGACCGACTGCGACTCGCCCGGCGGGATGGGCCAGTAGTCGTGGATGCGACGCGGAGCCCGCCACGGCTGCTCCGCGGTGTAGGTCGCGGACGCGTTGGCCCGGGAGTTGCCGAAGTTGACCTCGCGGCGCCGGTAACCGTCGCTCACGACGGTCGCGGGGCCGTCGCTGTCCCCCCGCAGGGTCAGGGCGCGACCCGGGTCGACACCGGCGTCGAGCGCAGTGAGCACGTCCTCGGGGCCCCCGGCGAGCACCTCGGGCGACGCCCACCTGCTGACCGGGCCGGTGACACCCGGGACGGACCAGACCTGCACGGCCGGGAGATCCACCCCGAGTCCGCCGTCCACCACTGCGGCGGGGTCGAGCCCCGCGCCCACCCGGGGCCCGAACGCGGCCGCGGACGAGAGGCCGGCGGACTCGAGGGCCGACGCGACCAGGACCGGACGGGTCGTCCCGACCCTCGCCCAGTCCAGGTCGTTGCGGTGCACCACGTACGCGATCCCGGCCCGCGCCAGGAAGTCGGCGAAGGCAGGTGTCGCCCGGCCCGTGCCCACGACGCGCTCCACCTCGTCGAGGAATCGCGTGTTTCCCGCAGAGCCGAGCGGGACGCCGTCGCGGATCGACCAGCCGGCCTCGACCAGTGGCTGCAGGACGTCGTCACCGGTGGTCCCCCACAGGTAGACCGAGGGCAGCGAGCCCGGCAGCACGAGGATCCGACCCTCGTCGCGTCGCTGGTCGAGCCATGCGGCCGCATCCCGCCAGTACTGGGGCACCTCGACGTAGCGGGGCGCGTTGCCGACCTCGCCGATCACCACCGGGGCAGCGGAGCCGAGCACCGCGACACCCGCGACCACGGGCACCATCGAACGCACCCACGGCACCTGCCGGAGGGGACGCAGACGGACGGTGCTGGCGAGATGCGCCAGCCCCACGACGAGCGGGATCCGCAGGACCAGGTCGAACTTGTGCACGTTGCGCAGCGGGGCGCCCGCGCCGTCGAGGAACACGCGCACGCCCTCCGCCAGCGGGCTGTCCACGACCCCGACCCAGCCCACCGAGAGCAGGACGAGCCCGACGGCGGCCCCCGCGACCAGGAACGCGCGGTCGCGAATCCCGCGCATCGCCAGCCCGGCCGCGCCGAGCGCCGCGACGACCGCCGTGTCGAAGATGAGGACCGGGACCGTGACGAGCGAGAACCCGGCGGGCCAGGCGGGACCCCGCTCCCCGGCGAACCAGGCCAGCCAAGCGGTGGTCCCCCGCGCGCTGTTGGCGACGGAGGCAGGGAAGGTCGACACGCTGGAGGACTCGATCCAGTCCAGGAACGGCGGCGAGAACCGGCCGAGCAGGAGCAGCGCCACGAGCCACCACAACGAGGCCAGGACGACCGCCACCGCCCACCAGGCCGCCAGCCGCAGAGTGTCGCGCGACCAGCGACGGCTCAGCAGGTAGACGGCCGGAAGGACGAGCACGGCGATCGTGGCTACCGCGTTCACCGCGCCCACGAGCAGCAGAGCCGCCCCGCTGCGGGCGGCGGTCCGCCTGGGGTCCCCTCCCTGCATCCCGTGCCGAACGAGCGGTGCGAGCACCCACGGCGCCATGGCCATCGGCCAGATCTCGCTCGAGACCTGCCCGAGCGCGGACACGATGCGCGGACTCACCGCATAGGCGATTCCGGCGAGGATGCGCATGCCGGGCGTTCCCACACCCAGTGCCTTGAGCAGGCTCACCATCCCGTTGAAGGCGACGACGAGGATCAGCGCCCACCACAGCCGCTGCACGACCCAGGGAGGGAGACCGGCAGAGGTGAGCAGGCCGTAGAAGGGCCCCATCGGGAACAGGTAGCCGTAAGCCTGGTTCTGCAACGAGCCCGACGCGGTCTCCGGGTCCCACAGGTGCAGCGCGCGCTCCAGCAGCCCCCAGGGATTCAGGTACAGGTCGATCTTGGTGTCGGCGGCGGTCTGGCCCGGGGCCTGGACGAACGCGGCGGCCAGCAGTGCGAGGGACGCGGCCAGCCGACGGCCCGCCTCCACGGAGATCCGCCTCGAGGGCGAAGACGGGGGTGGCGCGGGGGACGCCGGATCGGCGGAGACGGTGGTCGCGGTCATCGCCGGCGCAGCACCAGCAGGAGGTTCCAGGAGACGAGCTCCCGGACACCGGGGATCCGGATCACCCACTGCACCCACGACGGGTGGTAGCGGGGTACGGCGTCGAGCACGACCACGTCGGGACAGGACCGTGCCCACCGGATCATGCGTCCCGCCGAGAGCGGGAAGAGCGACTCGCCGTAGAGGTTCTTCGGCGGGTGACCGTGGTGACGGGTGTAGCGCTGCGCGGCTCGGTGGCCGCCGAGGTAGTGCCACGGGGAGGTCTCGTGCCCGCCCCATGGCGACAGCCACAGCGTGTAGGACAGGAAGACCACCCCGCCGGGACGCACCGCGCGCACGAGCTCGTCGGCCATCCGCTCGGGATCGGGAACGTGCTCGAGGACGTTGCTGCTGAAGGCCACGTCGACCGAGCCGGTCCGCACCGGGAGGGCCTGCGCGTCCCCGAGCAGAGTCGCGGCGCTCGTCAGGCCGGCGGCCGACATCTCACCGGCGTCGGCATCGACCCCGAGGTAGTGCGCACCGGCGTCACCGAAGGCGTCGCGGAACCACCCCGGCCCGGCGCCGACGTCGAGCACGACCGCGCCGTCGAGGTCCAGGTGATCGGACAGCTGAGCCACGGCGTCCTCGGCCAGGGCGCGGTAGAACAGGTCGGGCCGGGACTGCTCGAGGCGGAACGCGGCGAACAGGTCCCGCGACCGGCGCAGGGTCGCGCGGTGGCGGGAGCGCGCGGAGGTGAGCGCCGACCCTGGCATGCGACCATCCTACGTACGCCCTCGGCCCGGTGAACGGATGGAGACACGTGCTTGACGCACCCGACGAGCAGCTCGAGATCCTGCTGCTCAACTGGCGCGACCGCACCCACCCGCAGGGCGGCGGGAGCGAGGTCTTCGCCGAGACCGTGGCGGCCGGTCTCGCGCGCCGGGGCCATCGCGTGACGATCTTCTGCGCACGCCACCCGGGATCGCCGACCGAGACCGTCACCCCTGACGGGGTTCGCATCGTGCGGGCCGGCGGGCGCCTCGGCGTCTATCCGGCCGCGGCGCTCCGACACTGGCGCCGCAGGCTGGGTCGCCCCGACGTCATCGTCGACGTGCAGAACGGTCTGCCCTTCTTCGCGACTCTGTGGTCGCGCACCCCGGTCGTGCTGCTGTGCCACCACGTGCACCGCGAGCAGTGGCCGGTCGTGCTCGGAGCCACGGCTGCCCGGGCGGGCTGGTGGATCGAGTCGACGCTGTCGCCGCGGATCCATCGCGACTGCCGCTACGTCACCGTGTCGGAGGTGAGCAAGCACGAGCTCGTCGAGCTGGGAGTGGATGCCCGGGCCATCACGGTCGTGCACAACGGCGTGTCCGTGCCGGCGACCCTCGCGGCCGCCCGCAGCTCACACCCGTCGCTCGTGGTCCTCGGCCGCCTGGTGCCGCACAAGCGGGTGGAGCTGGCCCTCGACACCGTGGCGCGGCTGCTGCCGGAGTTCCCGGACCTGACCCTCACGGTCGCGGGACGGGGGTGGTGGCACGACGAGATCATCGCCCACCGGAACCGGCTGGGGTTGACCCCCGACGTCGTGGACGTCCGCGGCTGGGTCTCCGAGCCCGAGAAGGACGTCCTGCTCTCCCGGTCCTGGCTCTCGCTGGTCCCCTCCCTCAAGGAGGGGTGGGGAATCGCGGTGATGGAGGCCGCCGCCCACGGCACCCCGAGCGTCGCCTTCCGTGACGCGGGTGGCGTCGCGGAGTCCGTGGTGGACGGTGTCACGGGTCTGCTCGGTGACGACGTCGACGGCTTCGTGGACGCCGTCCGTCGGTTGCTCGCCGACGATGCGCTCCGTCAACGGATGAGCGAGCAGGCGCGCGTTCACGCGGCGGCCTACGGGTGGGAGCAGACCGTGGTCAGCCTGGAGTCGGTGCTCCTGGCCGCGGCGCGTCCCTCCGACGCCGCGCCTCGATGACCACGATGCTCCCCTGCGTATTGGGCGTGCGGCGGTCCGACCACGCCACCAGCGGAGCCACCGGGGCCGCCGCGTTCCAGCCCGCTCGGCCCCCGTACGCGGACACCGAGAGGTAGAGCCGCTGCGCCCACCGGCTGCGGAACTGGTAGGCGTAACGCACCAGCTCGAGGCCGCAGCCCTCCATGAGGCGTCGAAGCCGCTCGTGGTCGTAGGTGTCCTTCACGTGGTAGCGCGCGACATGCCGCTCCCGTTCGCGCGGCTGCTCGTGGCTGTCGCTGAGCACGTCGGCCGAGAGCAGGAGCCGACCCTCCGGCCGCAGCACCCGGGCCATCTCGCCGAGCGCCGCAGCGCCGTCGTCGAAGTGCTCGATCGCGCACACCGAGAGGACGACGTCGACGCTGCCCGTGCGGACCGGGAGGGCGAGCGCGTCTCCGGCCACGAGACCCACCCGTGGCTCGAGACCGGCGCCCCGTCGCAACTTGCCCCGGTCCAGGTCCAGCGCAAGTGCCCGGGCACCCTGTCGCCGCGCGGCGCCCGCCCAGTACCCGTCGCCGCCCGCAACGTCGAGCACGACGCATCCGTCGAGGCGCCCGGCCCACCGGAGCAGGAGTCCGACCTCCCGGGCCCGGCAGAGGTGCACCCGGTGCCCGACGTGGGCGACCACCTGGGCGGCCGCGCTCACGGCTCCCCCACGAGGGCCTCGACGTAGGCGTCCCACGAGCCGGTGGACTCGACGGCGCCGCGGGCGGCCGCGCCGGCGCTGAGCCGCGCGAGAACCTCCGGATCGACGAGGGAGCGCCACGCCGCGGCGAGGGCCTCGACGTCCCCCGGCGGCACGAGCAGCCCGTCGACGTCGTGGACCACGTCCGGCCCGAGGCCTCCGGTGTCGCTCGCGATGATCGGCCGCCCGGACGCGCGCGCCAGCGCGGCCGCCTGCGTCCCCGTGGCTGATCGGTAGGGGGCCAGGACGACGCCGCAGGCACGGAACAGCTCGGGCACGTCCGCGGCGGGGACGTACCCGGGCAGGAGGGTGACCCGGTCCGCCACCCCGAGCTCGGCTGCGAGGGACTCGAGCTCGGCGACCGGGGTCCAGAACTCGCCGGCGATCACCAGCCGCGCCCTCGGCACGTGCGCCAGGGCGCGGATGGCCACATCGACACCCTTGTAGGGACGTACCAGGCCGAAGATCAGCCCGACGGTCGGGTCACCGGGTCCTCTCGGCCCGGTCGTGGACACGGCGTCGGGGAGAGCCGCCGGCAGCGGGGTCATCCGCACGTCGCGGGCGCCGAGCTCCCTGGCCCGGCGTGCTTCCTCGTCCGTGTGCACGACGACGCGATCGACCGCGCGCACCAGGACGCCGATGAGGGCCTCGTCGCCGGGTCGGGCCTCATGGGGGACGACGTTGTGCACGACGAGCGTCGTCGGCGTCCCGCGGCGGGCGCACCGTCGGGCGAGGACGCGCAGGGCCGGGGCGTGCGGCGTCGCCGGCAGCACCAGCAGGCACCGATCCCCCCGGCTGACGGACGCGCCGACGCGCCACCAGCCGAGGGGGTCCCACCAGGAGAGCGCCCGATGCACCGGCACAGCGGTGACGACCTCGGCGCCGCCGTCGACCTCGAGCTGACCCGGGTACAGCAGGCTCGGGTACGGGTGCCGCCAGCCGACCTGCGCGACCTCGTGGCCGCGCGCGGCGAGCTCGCGCCCCAGGGCGGCGGTGTGCTGGGTGATCCCGCCCTTCTGGGGGTGCGCCGGACCGACGAGGGCGAGCCGCACGTCAATCGCCCGGTCTCGACCGCACGATGAGGTCGGCCAGCAGCGCGAGCACCGCGATGATCAACCCGGTCAGGAACAGCAGGATGGTGTTGGTCGGGAAGTAGAACGGCGTGCGGACCATGTCGTAGATGCCCTTGACCACCGAGAGCCCCAGCAGCACGAGCGCCGGGGGCATGAGCACCGACAGCGGATTGAAGTAGGTGACCATGCGGAGCACCTGCAGCAGGTACCGGTAGGCATCGGCCACGGGCGAGAACTTCGAGCGGCCGGCCCGGGAGCTGTAGGTGATCGGCACGTAGCGCACGTCGTGCTGGTTGCAGAGGAACGACAGGGTGATCGTCGTGACGCAGGAGAAGCCAGGAGGCAGCAGCGGGAGGTAGGGCAGCGCGACGGCGCGCCGGAAGGCACGGAAACCGGAGTTGAGATCGGGGATCCGTTCCCCCGTGAGCCGTTCCGCGAGCCGGCGCACGAACCACTTCGCCGGCACCCGCAGGATGCGCATCGTCCCCTGCTCGGACGTGCGCGCGCCGACCACCTGGTCGTAGGTGGGGTCGTCCTCGAGCACCGCCACCAGCTCGGGGATCCGGTCGTTCGGGTAGGTCATGTCCGCGTCGGTCCACACCACGTACTCGCCACGCGAGGACTGCGTCCCAATCCGGCGCGCGGTGCCGGACCCGCCGTTGCGGCGGAAGGCGTGCACGACGAGCTCGGGGTGCTTGTCAGCGGACTCGCGAAGCCGCGCGAGGGTGTCGTCGGTCGAGGCGTCGTCGATGGCGATGACCTCGAAGCTGCGGCCGGAGTCACGCAGTGCGCGACAGATGCGGTCGACCTCGGCCTGGACGTGCTCCGCCTCGTTGTGGCAGGGCAGGACGACGCTGACGTCGAGCTCGGACCGCGGCGCGGTCACGGGCGGCCTAGTTGGTCGAGCCGTACACCACGACGCTGGCGTTGGCCTGGTCGGGGTCGGGCGCCGAGGCGGACGAGGCGTAGCGGACGAGACCGAACGTGCTGCCGCCGGCAAGCACGAGACCCATCACGATGGCGATGATCGTCGGCACGCTGTCTCCTTGTTACTGCCCGGTAGGTTCGCTCGATGATAGCAGGGACCGGCGGCGTTGCACCGTTCCTGTCACCCAGCGAGCCGAGGCCAGGACGAGGAGCGCCAGCGCGAGCACGTCCGCGCCCAGCACCACCGCCGTCCGCCCCGGGCTCGCCCGCCACGGCGCGGGGTCGGCACCACCCGGCACCTCGAGCAGACGCAGCCCCTCGGCGGTGGCGTCGAGCGGCAGGTCCACCTCGCCCAGACCGACGTACCGCTCCGGCAGGCCACCCACCTCTCCGGGCTCGATCACGACGTACCCGATGCCCCAGCGACGCAGGTCCTCGGCACGGAGCTCCCCCTCTCGCAGGGCGCTCCCGACCAGGACGGCCCGCGGGTCCTCGCCGTCCACCCGCACCTCCTCACCGCCGTCGAGCACCACGAGACCGTCGTCCACGACGGTCGTGCGGGTGAGCAGGCGCGGCATGGGATCGAGCACGGCGACCCCGTCGTTCCACTCCGGCTGGCGGTAGGCAGACCAGGGCAGGACCACGACGTCACCGGGTGAGGGCCGTTGCGCGACGACGTCCCGCAGCTGCAGCCAGCCCGGCGGGTAGGCGACCTGCTGGATCCGACCGGCGCCGCCCCAGGCGAGATCGGGCAGGGTGACGAGCACGAGCACGATCGCCGTCGCCGCCAGCCCGGCCCCCAGGAACGGCTCCCGGTAGCGACGGGACAACGCCCGGCCCACGCGCGCCGCGCCGAGCCCGGCGGCGAGGGACACGAGCAGCGACCAGGGGGCCAGCCACTTCTGCGCGTCGCGGAGCAGCCCCGCGCCGGGGACCCGGGCGACGATCTCTGCCGCGGCTCCGGGGGCGAGCGAACCGATCACGGCCCACGCGATGGCCGCGAGCGAGAGCGCGGCGAGGACGACGACGCCGGAGCGCCCGACGTGCCGCCGGAGCAGGCGTCCACCCACGGCGGCCAGCCCCAGGACGACGCCGGTGCCGACCAGCGCCAGCCACGTGCCGCGCGACCCGGGCACGGCGAACTCGTTCCAGAGCCCACCGCGACCCAGCGCGGTGAGGAGCGCACCCCACTCCCCTTCCGGCCGCAGGGTGAAGACCGATCCCCCCGAGGGGTCGGACACGCCGGCCTGGGGGTGCAGGACCGCGGGCACCCACCAGGGCGCGTTGACCAGCACAGCCCCCCCGACCAGCAGCCACCTCGTCCTTCTCCCCGCGCGACCGGACACGATGGCGACCGGCAGGGCGGTCGCCGCCACGAGCAACCCGCCGCTGGGCACGATGGCGCCCACCGCGAGGAGCACGACGAGGCGCGCGCCGGCCCGTTCGCCGCGGCGCACGGCGAGCGCGGCGTCGAGGGCCCACGGGGCGATGCCGTAGGCCAGCAGCAGGCCGGAGTGCCCGATGAGCAGACGCTCGGCGACATAGGGCGACCACAGGTAGACAGCCGAGGCCACCAGCTGGGCCGAGAGCGGTGCCCGTCGCACCAATCGACCCGCTCCTGTCCCCGCAGCCATGAGCGCGACCAGCAGGAACAACGACTGCAGCAGGCCACCCGGCACGACGTCGTCGAGGATCGCCACGACGGCGTCCTGGGGCACCGAGCGAGGCAGCCCTCCGCCCAGTCCGACCCATGCGGGCAGAAGCACCTGCTGCGGCACGGCCACGAGGTCGGCGCGGAGGGCGAAGCCCGGTCCCAGCGCCGGAGCCAGAATCAGGATGGACAGCAGGGCCGACCACGCGAACCGCCACCAGCCGTGGCGTCGCGCCGTCGATGCGCTGTCCGGGGTCATGACGGCCTATCGTGTCGCGACCGCGCCTCCGTCGCGGCCCCGACGCACCGGAGGGACACCGTGAGCCGCAGCCCGCGCCGACTCCTCGGTTCCACGCTGCTGGTCGCGATCGCCATCTGGGTCAGCCAGGCGGCGACCTTCCTGCTGAACCTGGTGGCGGCGCCGGCGCTCGGCCCGGTCGGCTTCGGCGAGCTCGCCTCGCTGCTCGGGGTCATCTCGATCGGCAACGTGGTCGCCCTGGCGCTACAGGCGGTGGTCGCCCGCAGGCTCGTGACGACGCCGGCCCCGGACCGTCCTGGGTTCGGGCGCTACGGGCTCGGCGTCGCCGTGCCCTGGGGCGTGTCCGTAGCGGCGCTCGCGCTGCTGCTCACACCCGTCGCCGTCGCCGTGCTGGACCTGACCAGCCCCGTGGACATGCTCCTGGTCGCGGTGTCGTTGGCGCCCCTGACCGTGACCGGCGCGGTGCTCGGCGTGGCCCAGGGCCGCGAGCGGGCCGGCCTCCTCGCGCTGGCCTACCTCGTCGCTGGTCTGGGCAAGAGCCTGGGCGGCATCGCGGGCGCCCTCCTCGACGGCACCGTACGGTCCACTCTCCTCGGCTTCGCCGTCGGCGCCGTCCTCGGTGCCGTTCTGGGCGTCGCCGTCGTCGCGCGGCTCGTCCGCGGGCGAAGCGTCCGGCTCGCCCGGATGCGGACCGAGGTCGCCCACGCCGCCCACGCCCTGGCGGCTCTCTTCGTGCTCACGAACGTGGACCTGCTGCTGGCACGGTCGTTGCTCGCACCCGCTGAAGCGGGCCTCTACGCGGCCGGGGCGATCGTGGCCAAAGTCGCGTTCTGGCTGCCTCAGGCGATCGTCGTCGTGGCCTTCCCCCGGATGGCCGATCAGCGGCGCCGGAGGTCACTGGTCCTCGGCTCGACGGCCATCGTGGTCCTCGGGCTCGGGCTCGTCCTCGCGACCGCGACACTTCCCGGGGTCGTCGTCGGCGTGGTCGGCGGACCGGAGTACGCCGCTCTCGAACCCGACGTCTGGCGGTTCGCGCTGCTGGGGTCGGCACAGTCCCTGGCGCAGTTCCTGCTGTACAGCCGGCTCGCCGTCGACGACCGCTCCGCCGTGGTCGGCGTGTGGGTCACCGTTGTCGTGCTCGTGGCGGGCGTGTGGCTCGGGCCGCACGCCGGTCCCACCGACATCGTCACCACAGCCACCCTGGCCGTGGTGGGGCTGTGCGCCTACGGCGCGGTCCTCGCCCGCCGCGAGCTCGCTCAGCCGACCAGCAGCGCCGTCGGCTCGGGCCAGGGACCGGGCACGAAGAGCGGCGAGTAGCCGCTCTCCTCGCCCATGGCGCTCTCGATCGCCGCCGCGCCCGGGAAGACACCGTTCTGCACCCAGTTCGTCAGCAGCCCGAGGACGGCCAGCCGCGACTGCGACGTGAAGTTGCAGTGCCCTGCGCCGTAGGGAGCGCCCGGGTCCTCCGGGTACGTCGTCGGCGCCACGGTGTACCACTGCAGCAGGCCGGCCGTCGCCGTTCCCTCGGTGAGCGCATCGAGGTAGCGGTCGCCGAAGAAGGTCTCGTTCTGGACCAGCACCAGCGGGTCGGAGGCGGTGTGCAGTGTGATCGTCGGCGCGGTCACGGTGCCCTTCGGGTCGCCGCCCTCGGTGAGCGCAACCTGCAGCGCGGCCTGGTCCGCCGGCACGCGCGCCCCGTCCTGGAGCTCGGCGGTGTACCGCTCGGCGGCACCAGGGGTGACGCTGTCGATCAGCGCGGCCTCCTCGGCGGAGACCCGCTGCGCGTAGTCGACCGACTCGTTGCTCGACGGGTTGCCGCCGAAGCGCTCCTCGAGGTCGTAGCGGGCGAACGTGGCGTAGCCGAGGCCGGTCGCCAGGGCCTCCACCGTGGCCTTGACCTTGCTCTCGATCGTCGACCCGTCGAAGGTGAATGTCTGGTCGGGCGCGTCGATGATCGCCGCGATGAGCAGGATCTTCGCGGTCCCGCCCCCGGCCGTGTCGCTCGCGGCGGCGACGAGCGCCGACACGGCGTCGGTCCAGTTCTGCACGGCCTCCTCGTAGGACGCGTAGCCGGTCAGCTTCAACGACGGGTAGACGAGGGTCTTGACAGCGTAGGAGACGTCGAGCGCCAGGTTCATGTTCGGCACCACGCCGGCCAGTGCCCCGCAGAACGGGGCAGCGCCGTCGACCCAGTCGGGGTTGGCCTCGGCGAGGGTCTGGGTGATGAGTCCGCCGAGGGAGTCGCCCCAGACGATGGTGCGATAGGGCTCCCCGACGTTGTCGGTGAAGAACCGGTACAGGTCCTCGCCCGCGGCGACGCCCTCCTGCACGGCCCACCCGTTCGCCGAGTACGCCGAGCCCGCGAGCGCGTA